>CAXTBP010000177.1:0-11442 GCA_964241985.1 uncultured Armatimonadaceae bacterium
ACAGGCGCGTTGGCGTCAGGCAAACCGGTCACCATTCCAATGGAGCACAAAACGCGCCAGCCGAAGAGAAAACTAAACAGTGGCCCGGCAAAAATGACGGCAAATCGGTGGCGAATAGGGCGGTTGTTGAAGCCGTCGGGGTCAGCCCCAGACACTTCGGAGGCTTCCTGTTCCAGCAAGCGACCCGTTGTCGTCGGGAACGGTTCCGCGCCTTGCGAGTTTTCCGTGGCTTCCGAAGCGCGGCCCGTCATTTTTTCCACGGTCGCGTCCATCGCCTGATGCCACTGTACGGGCGGAGGGGGAACAAGACCGGCAGGCGATTCCGGCACGTCCTCAATTTCCATGCCTTTGATGCGCACGAAACCGCCCGCCAGCACGGGCCAAACCGTGTATTCCGTTTGCCCGTCGTAGGCATAACGAAATAAGCGTTTCGTGCCGGGAATGGGCAAGCCAAACGCGAACTCTTCGACAACCATTTTTAGCCATTTGGCGGCGGAAAAGTGGCCCAGTTCGTGAAAAAACACCAACACGGAAAAAACAAGCGCAAACGTTAAGAGGGTTTGCAGCGTGGTCAAAAGCCATTGCATCGTCAGCGATTCCCTTGTGTGCCCTTTGCCGGTCTCGCACCGGGGAGTTTTTCCGCGACAAACCGACGGGCCGCGCGGTCGGCCTCCAAAATAGTGTCCAAATCGTTTGCGGACTGGGGCGTGTGGTTTTCCAATGCGGCCTCAACCAAAACGCAAATATCGGTAAAGCCGATTTTCTCGTCCAAAAACGCCTGCACGGCGGCTTCGTTGGCGGCGTTCAAAACAGCGGGCGCAACGCCGCCCAAAGCGGCAGCGCGGCGAGCGAGTCCGATGGCGGGGAAGCGCGTTTCGTCCGGCGACTCGAAGGTGAGCGGCCCCATGTGCGCTGGGTTCAAACGCGGCAAGTCGGCGTCCAACTTGTTTGGGTGCGTCAAGGCGATCAGGATGGGCAGGCGCATATCGGGCAGGCCGAGTTGCGCGAGCAGTGCGCCGTCGGTAAATTCCACAAACGAATGCACGACGCTTTGCGGATGCACGACGATTTCGACGCGATCCAGCGGCACATCGAAAAGCCAGCGGGCCTCGATGGCTTCCAAACCTTTGTTCATGACTGTGGCCGAGTCAATTGTGATTTTGCCGCCCATGCGCCATGTCGGGTGCTTCAAAGCGTCCTCAACGCGCGCGTTTTGTATCTGCTCGGCTGTCCACGTCCGAAACGGGCCGCCCGATGCGGTAATGTACAAACGCGAAATATCCGAAGTGGAGTAGCCGCGAACGCACTGGAAAATCGCGGAATGTTCGGAATCAATCGGCAAAATTTCCGCGCCGTTTTCGCGGGCGGTTCGCATCACGATTTCACCGGCGGCGACCAGCACCTCTTTGGTGGCGATGCACACGCGCTTGCCCAATTTGCAGGCGGCGAGCGTCGCCTGCAAACCTGCCGCACCCGCAACCGCGACGACAACCGTATCGACTTCAGGGAGCGATGCCAAGTATTCGAGCGTGCTGTCGCCCCAGCCCACGGTCGCGCGGCTTCCCGCAACGGCGGTTTCCAACGCCTGCGCCGCATCGGCGTTCGTGACGGCGACGTGCGACGCCCCGGTTTCATGGGCTTGCTGCGCTAAAACGTCCACGTTTTGCCGCGCGGCAAGCGCGATGATCTGCGCGCGTTCCGGCCCCAAGCGTTTGACCACATCGACGGTTTGCGTGCCGATGGAACCGGTCGATCCCAAAAGCGCGATTTTGCGCGGGGCGAAAGGGGAGGCGGAATGCGTTGAAGACAAGGGCACGAAGCCATTATACCGAACTTGAAAATTTTTTTACCGGCCTGTCATAAAATTAACGGCGAATAATGGGGAAAGGCGCAACCAACCGCATCGAGGCGGTGTCTTTTAAGCAGAGGCGAGTTGCAATCGCTGTTTCGCCCGGAAAGACATCATCGGTTCGTGAAACGACGACTAATTTGGATTATTTTGCTCCTTGCCATCGTGGGCGGCGGGGCCGCGTGGCAGATGAAGCGGGTCAAGGCGAAGAACGCGCCCGCCCCGACCGGGCGCATCGTAACGGTTCGGCGCGGCGATATTGCCACGCAGGTTTCGGAAACCGGCAGTTTGGAACCCGTCACGCAGGTCGAAGTCAAATCGCGGGTCGCGGGGCGCGTCCAGAAAATTTTCGTCAAAGAGGGCGACATTGTCAAGGCGGGCTATCTCCTCGCCATCGTTGACCCGACCGAAGTATCGCGCGAAGCCGAGCGCATCAAGGCGCAGCTTACAGCCGCACGGGCGAATTTGGCGCAGGCGCAGGAAAACTACACGCTGACGCGCAAGCAAAACACCCTTTCGGTCGCGCGGGCGCAGGCCGCTTTGCGCGAGGCGCAAGCGCGGCTCACACAAACGTCGGCCCCGACGCGGGCGCAGGATTTGGAAACGGCGCAGGTGGCGGTTTCGCGGGCCGAGGCGCAGGCCGCGAACGCCAAATTAAATTTCGAGCGGCAAAAGTCACTGGTCGCTAAAGGGTTTGTCGCGCAAACGCAGGCCGATTCCGCGCAAGTGACTTTAACGCTCGCCGAGGCCGATGTTGCGTCTGCCAAACAGCGCGTGTCCCTCCTTAAAGAAGGCGCGCGGGGCGTCGATGTCGAAGCCGCCCGTGCATCCGTGGATACCGCGCGCGTCGCGTTGCAAACCGAGCAGGCCAACTTGGCGCAAGGCAAACTCCGCCAGCGCGATGTCGAGCGGTCGCGGGCCGAAGTCGCGCAAATCGAAAACCAGTTGGCCCAGCAAAACGTGCAGCTGAGGGAAACGCACATCGTCGCGCCGGTTTCCGGCGAAATCGTGGGCAAGTTTGTGGAAGAGGGCGAACTTATCGCATCCGCAACGGCGGGTTTCGCGCAGGGGGCCGCTCTGGTGCGAATCGCAGACTTGTCGCACATGCGCGTCAAAGTCAACGTCAACGAAGTGGACGTGGCCCGTTTGCGTGTCGGTTTGCCGGTCAACATAAACGTGGACGGCGTGACCGGCAAAACGTTCAAGGGGCGCGTGGACGCCATTTCGCCGTCGTCGCTGGATTCCAAAGCGGCGACAAGTCAAGGCAGCAGCGCGAGCGGCAGTAATTCCGTCGTGCGTTTTGAGGTCAAAATCGCCGTGGTTACGCCCGACCCGCGCCTTCGCCCCGGTATGACCGCCTCCGCCGATATTTTGGTCGATCAGCACAACAACGTATTGCTGCTGCCCGCCGAAGCCTTGCGCGCCAGCAACACGGTTTTGCGCGTCAGTGGCACAACCGACGCGCCCGTCAAAGAAACCAAAACGCTGACGCTCGGCTTGCGCACCGACGCGACGGTTGAAATCGTCAGCGGTTTAGCGAGCGGCGACCGCGTCGAAGTGCCCAAAGTCGAAGCCGCCGACCGGCGCAAAGTGTCGTTCGACGGCCCGAATTAAATGGGGCGCGGCAGAAATACAGAACGGAAAAAAGCGCGAAAGCGGTATAATCAATCAGGAAGCGACCCAAAAATATGACCCTTTCGCCCGCCTTAAATTCTGCCGTTCCTTCGACCTTTCGCCAGCCGCTCGCCGGTATCGCCCCCGAAGCGTACCGCCATCCGCTCGACCAACAAGCGACCACGTCGCTTCGGAGTGTGCCGGGCGTGGAAGTGGCGATTTCCAAGCTATCGCGGTTCGGCTTGGAGCAGTTGCTTTACGTGGAAATGTGCGCGTCGGCGGTAAAAGTTACGGAAAAGCAGTGCCGCCCCATTCACAATTTGCTGCTTGAAGCCTGCCGCATTTTGGACGTGCCGTTTGTGCCCGCCTTGTTTTTGACGCAAACCCCGATTGTCAACGCTTTTGCGATGGGACGGGAAAACCCGACGATGGTTTTGCACACCGGGCTGGTCGAGCATTTGACCGACGAGGAACTTTTGGGCGTTATCGCGCACGAGTTGGGGCACATCCATTGCGGGCACACCATCTACCAGCTTATGCTTTTGCTGCTTGACCTTGCGGCTCGCTATGGCGGCAAATGGCTCGGCATGGGCGACGCGCTGTCTTTGCCGCTGCAAATGGCCCTTTTAGAATGGGTGCGCAAGGCCGAGTTTACCGCCGACCGCGCCGCCGTGTTGGTAACGCAGAACCCCGATGTCGTGTTTTCCGCTTTGTTCAAACTGACGGGCGGCTCGCCCAAAATCTTTGAAATGATGGATCGGGACGAGTACCTCAAGCAGGCCGAAGAATACGACCGGCCCGACGTTGGACGCTTGGACAAGTTTTACAAAACGATGCTGGAAAGCGGCAAAACGCATCCCATTCCCGTTTTGCGCGCCCGCGAAGTATTGCGCTGGGGAACCGGCGAGCAGTACCACGATATTGTGTCCGGCAAGTACGTGCGCCGCGATAAAAATTCACTGATCCCCGCGCCGTCCTCCCCGGTTTTGTGCGAAACCTGCGGGCAGCTCGCGGATAGCGCGTTTTCGTTTTGTACGCACTGTGGCGCGGAACTCACCGTACCGGTTGCGGAGACTGCTCCCGCCGAGAAAGAATTGGCGCAATGAGCGAGCGCTTTTGCCCAACGTGCGGGCGGGCGAATCGAAGCGATATGCCCCGTTGCATGAACTGTGGACAGCGAATGCTTCCCACGATTCCCGCGCCGGGCGACGGAGCTATGATGGAAGGCCGGTCGGTTTTGCTGCACCACGAACCCGACGAAACACAAACCGTCGCGGCTCGCACCGGCAATCATGAACCGTGGTGGCGTACGCCCGACGGCGGCTCGCTGGGCGCTATTCCGCCGCCGCCGCAAGTCAAGGAAGAAATGGCGCGCTTTGAGGCCCGCGAGGAGGCAAAAGCCTCCGTTTTGCGAGCCGAAGAAGAGGCCAAAGAAGCGACGCTGGCCCATGAGCGCAAGCGAGCGGCGGCTGCCGTTGCCCGCGCCGCCAAGCGCGAACAGGCCGCCAAAGCCAAAGAAGGCACGCCCGTTACCGCCGTTTCCGGTGCGACAAGCGCGACGCATTTGGAATGCACTCGTTGCGGCACGGTTCCGCCGCCCGGGGGCGGGTTTTCGTTTTGCTTGTCGTGCGGCGGCGATTTGTCCACAGCAACCGGTTCGCCCATTTTGAACGGCGGAACCAAAGCCGCCGCGCGAACCTCGGCGAGGGCAACGAACCCAACGCGGACGGCATCAACGATGCACACGTCCACTGCCGCGCCGGGTGTTGCCGGTTTGCGCAATTTGCACGAAGCCGAAAGCAAAAAAAGCGGTACGGCGACGTTCTCGATGAGTGCGTCGTCGGCGCAGACCGGGATTAAAACCAATGCCGCTCCGCCCGGCGTGGCCGCGCTGCTGTCGTTTTTCGTGCCCGGTGTGGGACAGATCATCAACGGGCAAGTTGCTAAAGGCGTCGTTTTACTGCTGGCGTCGTTTGTGGTGACGAGCGTTTTGGGTTTGTCCACGATGGGAATTTTGCCGCTCATTGGGCGCATTGTTGCCGCGCTGGATGCGTATCGCGTTGCCGACCGCAGGCGCAAAGGGCAAACCGTACGCCCCGACGAATGGGATTTGGGATAGAAAGTTGTTTAGTTTATGAGTGATGCGGCGATAAGCGGCGCGACGGTGGAAGTAGAGCAAAAAGCGCAGGCCGCGAAAAAGGCAAGCCGAACGCTGGCGACGATTGGAACGGCAGCGAAAAATGTCGCGCTTTTGTCCATCGCCGATGCGTTGGAAACCCGGCAGGCCGAACTATTGGATGCCAACGCCCGCGATTTGGCAAACGCCAAAGATAACGGCTTCGAGGGCGTGATGCTTGACCGACTTGCTTTGAGTTCCAAGCGCCTCGCGCAAATGGCGGCGGGGGTGCGGCAGGTCGCCGCGCTGTCCGATCCCGTGGGCAATATCGTGACCGGCTGGCGTCGGCCTAACGGCTTACAAATCAGTAAAACGCGCGTTCCGCTTGGCGTGATCGGCATGATTTACGAATCCCGGCCCAATGTGACAGTGGACGCCGCCGTGCTGTGCCTCAAAGCCGGGAATGCGGTTGTTTTGCGCGGTGGTTCGGATGCCATCCATTCCAACACGGCTTTGGCTCGGCTTTTGGCGGAAACCGTGGAAGAAGCGGGCCTGCCCGAAGGCTGCATTAGTTTTATCGAAAACACCGACCGCGCATCGGTGCGCCATTTAATGACGCTTAACCAATACGTGGACTGCCTCATTCCGCGCGGTGGGGCATCCTTGATCGAAACCGTCGTCAAAAACGCGACCGTGCCCGTGATTGAAACCGGAACCGGCAACTGCCACGTCTACGTGGACGGAACGGCGGATTTCCAGATGGCGCAGGACATTGTCGTCAACGCCAAATGTTCCCGTCCGTCAGTATGCAACGCGCTCGAAACTCTGCTTCTTGACGACCGTATCGTGGACGAGTGGGCGGGCGAATTCGTGACCGAACTGTTCGCCGAACTCATTGGGCAAGGGGTGGAACTCCGCGTTGATGATCGTTTGCACGGTCTGCTGTCGGATTTCCCCGCGTTTTCGGGCAAAATCACGCGGGCAACCGAGGCGGATTACTTCGCTGAGTTCAATGATTTGACGCTCGCCGTGAAAGTCGTGGATGGATTGGACGCCGCGATTGCGCACATCAACCACTACGGCACGCGCCATTCGGAAGCCATTATCACGCAGGACTACAACATGGCTCAGCGGTTTTGCGACGAAGTGGACGCCGCCGCCGTGTATGTCAATGCTTCGACGCGCTTTACCGACGGCTATGAGTTTGGCTTTGGGGCGGAAATCGGCATCTCGAACCAGAAACTCCACGCGCGCGGCCCGATGGGCTTGGAAGAACTGACGACCATCAAATACGTCGTGCGCGGCGACGGACAGGTGCGCTGAAAGACAGACAATTATGAAGCAGCAAGACCTCAACAAAATCCCGTTGTGGCGGATTTGGCTGTTGGCGTTCGTAATATTCAGCCCAATTTGGCTTATTTCATATTTCGTTTTTCGGAAAAACCCCGAACAGTTGATGGTTCCTTTCCTCGGCGCTACGATTGCTACGGTATTGATTTGGTATACTCGCAGAGGACAATGTTGAGGCTGGGTATTTTCGGCGGCACGTTCGATCCCGTGCATTATGGGCATCTGCGGACGGCGGAAGTGTGCCGGGAAACGTTGGAACTTGACCGCGTTTTGTTCGTGCCAAACCGCGTGTCGCCGTATAAAACGGAAGGCAAAACCGTAACGCCGGGCGAACTGCGAGCCGAAATGCTGCGCCTCGCCGTGTACGACAATCCCCATTTCGCGGTTTCCACGATTGAAATCAACCGGCCCGGCCCGTCGTATACGGTGGATACCCTGCGGGAGTTGCGCCAAACCAACCCGCACGACGAGTTGTTTTTCCTCACCGGCTCGGACGCCATTCGCGGCTTGCCCGGCTGGCACGAGCCGGAAGCCTTGCTGGATTTAGCGCATTTTGTCGCCCTGACCCGGCCCGGCGTATTGCAAGCCGACGTTTTGGCCGCCCTGCCGGATGCGTGGGAACGCCGTATACTGTTTATAGCGGCCCCCGGCTTGGATATTTCGGCAACCGATTTACGCCAAAGGGCAAATCGCAAGCAATCGCTTCGCTATTTGACGCCGCCTGCCGTTGCGGCGTTTATCGAAGCGCGCGGCTTGTACGATACAACCAACGCAACCACGCTGCAAAGCGTAAAATAAGAAACGAATGGTTAGCGCGGCGATGCGGCCCGCTATGGAGAGATAATTTTTTGGCGAAACGATTAGACATACCGTCGGATGAAAAAGCGAAACTTCTGCTCGATGCCGTAGACGACCGCAAAGCGGTTGACCCCGTGCTGATTGATCTGCGCGACAAAACCCTGATGACCGACTTTTTTCTGGTGTGTTCGGGCACGTCGGATGTGCATATCCGCGCGATTGCCGAGCGCGTCGAAGAGGTCGCCGAAGAACAGCGACTGAACCGCCCGCGTATCGAGGGGCAAAGCGTCGCGGAATGGGTATTGCTGGATTTCGGCGATGTCGTGCTGCACGTGATGAACGCGGAAAGCCGCGACCGGTATAAACTGGAAACCTTTTGGACGACGCCGCAGCCCAAAGGCGCGCTTCCCCCGACGCCTGACAGCGCAGGCGGAAGTCGCAGTGGAAGCGGTATCGGTGAAGACCGAACGGACGCGAGCGATGCCGCCGACCGGGCGATGGCTGCTAAGATGCTCGCCGAGGTAGGGGACAGCGACGACGAGGACGACGATCTGGACGATGTCGGCTTCGACGGCGACGAGGAAGAAGACGCGGCGTTTTTTGAAGACGCCGATGAAGAAGTCGAACCCATTGACGACGAGGACGATTTAGGCACGGACAAAACCCCGACGCCTTCATCGCCCGCTTCCGCCCGCAACGCCGCGCGTAACTAACGAAACCTACCACCAATGGCGGACGAAACACAACCGGCAACTGAAGCAGCAAACGAATCGTCGCCCGTAGCGGAAAACGCGGCGGGCACGCTTTTTTGCGGCAACTGTGGGGCCGCAAACCCCGCCGATATGCGCTTTTGCGGTAACTGCGGGAAGGCGCTGGTTCGGGTCGTTGCACCGCAAGCCCCCACCCCCAACCCCTCCCCCGCAGACGGTATAGGGGAGTCCACTAAGTCAACTGTCGCCGCTACCGACGAGGGTTCATTCGAAACGCCGATTCCGTCACCAAACTCCCCTCCACAGTCTGCGGGGGAGGGGGCTTCAACTGCCGTCGCCGTGCCCGCTCCCACACCAGTGTCTGCGGTAACGCCAGCCGCCCCGCCCAAGCCGAGCGTCGCTGTTCCAACCGACCCGATGGCCCGCGAGCGCGAACGCGACCGGTTGCTCACCCTTGCAAACGTCCAGCGAATGCGCGGACAAACCGGCGACGCTCGCCAAACGCTGCAAAACGCCCTCCACATGGCGGAAGGCAAAGCGACCGCGCCGATTTACGAACTCGTGGGCGACTTGCTCGCAAGCGAAGAAAAATACACGGACGCACTTGCCGCCTACGATCAAGCGCATCAAGCCGATTTGGCGCGGGCGTCGGCGGAACGAAAATTCGCCACGATGACCCTTCGCGTCGCCGATGCAAAAGCCGAACGGAGTATCGCCGATGCGATGCTGAGAGGCGATAGCATCGCGGATCTGATGGCGACAGGCGCGCTCGAAAGCACAGGCCGGGGCAAACGCAACGCGGGCATGGCAATGTTTTTGTCCATGATCATGCCGGGCTTCGGGCAGTTTTACAACGGGCAAATCGTCAAGGGGGCTATCCTCGTCGGGATTTTTCTTGCCGATCTGCTCCTTATTGCGCTCACCCAAGACGGCGAAATTTTGACCGGCAAAATGGTCAGTATATTGGCGTTATCGACCGGGGGCAAATATGTCAACAAACCGTTTTCCCCGCTGGGCGTTTTCGCGCTTATCGTGCTGACGGGCGTATGGCTGTACGCGATTGTGGACGCGCCGTTTATGGCGTCCAAAACGTCGGCAATGGACGAGGGCGGCAAGCCGGTCGTTGATAAAACCGGCTGGGAAGTCTAAGCCGCGCTACTCGTTGCCAATGCTGGTTCCGTTGCGGGGTTGCCGTTTTTGCTGCCCAAGCGGGTGTAGGCGAACAAGGCAATTGCCATCAAACCGGCGAACGCGAACTTGAACGGGGCGGGCAAGGCGGACGGCGACAAAAACGATTCGACGAAACCCGCGATAATAAGCAGCATGACCGTTCCGAATAAAAGCCGCACGGCATCGCGGCCCGCGAGCGCGATGGCATCGCGGCGTGTCAGTTCGCCCGGCGCGACCACGGCGTGCCCGATGATCATGCCCGCGCCGCCCGATATGAAAATGGCCGATAATTCCGGCACGCCATGCGGCAGCAAAAACGACCACAAAATAACGTCGTAGCCTGCCCGGTGCTGTAAAACCGCCAGCGCGCCAATCGGCAAACCGTTGGCGAATAAAACGAGAAGCGTGGGCAATCCGCCCAAAATGCCAGTGGCGAACGCCAAAACGGCGACGCGAATGTTATTTTGCATCAGGAAGGTCGCCATAACCGGCATACCTTCCGACGTTTGCGTTTTGCTTAAATCTTTGTAAAAGTCGGTTTCGTCGGCTCGTGCGCCCAAAAATAAGCGGCCTCGTTCGGGGTTGGCGGCGGTGATACCTGCGCCGATCACGCCGCCGACAAAAAACAGGGCGGTGGCAAGCAGGATATACACGGCGCGGCGGCGAAGGAGGCGGGGAAAGCCCAGCGTGATAAACGTCCACAACCGCTTGGATCCCGGCCCGCGTTCGGTGTACAACAAGCCGTGGGCGCGCGTGACCAAATCGTTGAGGTATGCGATGAGGTTGGCGTCGCCGCCGCGCAAGCGCACATACGCCAAATCGGAGGCGGCCCTGCGATACAGCGGGCCGAGCGTTTTGAGTTCGTCGCGTGTCAGTTTGCGAATGCCGTTTGCATTGCCCGCTTTGATAAGCAGAGCCGACAAATTATCCCACCCCGGCTTGCGACGCGCGATAAAATCGTTCATCGCCGCCGACGTTGCGGGCGGAGTGGGGGCGGCAATCGGGCGGGACGGTGGGGCGGAAGTGTTTGGCATAGTTTTTGGTGCGCGGTTTCCGTTTTGGGAAGCCACTTTATTCTACTGGAAAATCGTTAAAAAATGGCCCGACAAACCACGGTTGTTACGCCGGAAAATATCCCGCTCGTTTTGGAGCTTGCCGGAATCGGCACGCGCTTCGGTGCGCTGCTCATCGATATGCTGATCCAATCCATCGTAACGGGCATAACCATATTTTTGGTCGCCATCCTTGCGGCGGCAACCAGCATGACAAAACTGGGCGGCGAAGGATTATGGACAGCGCTCGGCATCATCGCCGTTTTTCTTGTTTGGTTCGGCTATTTTATCCTGTTTGAAGCCCTTTGGAACGGGCAAACGCCGGGCAAGCGCGTCTTCGGATTGCGC
The DNA here is from genome assembly GCA_964241985.1 of uncultured Armatimonadaceae bacterium. Lineage (GTDB taxonomy): Bacteria > Armatimonadota > Armatimonadia > Armatimonadales > Armatimonadaceae > CAXTBP01. The sequence continues at coordinate 11,008 of CAXTBP010000177.1, forward strand.
GTCGTCCGCGACGGCGGCTATCCCGTCAATTTTTTCGCGGTCGCCACGCGCAATTTGGTTCGCATCGCGGATTTTTTGCCGGTTTCCTATGCCGCCGGGGGCTTGTGCGTGTTTTTCAACCCGGAATACAAACGGTTGGGCGATTTGGTGGCGGGAACCTATGTCGTCAAAGAGCCAACCGTGTACCCGATTTTGGCGTTCCAATCGGCGGCCCCGGCGGGAACGGCGGCTCCCTCGTCGCGCTTGCCCGACTCAGTTGTCAACCCGTATGATGCCTTGACGCCCGACGAACTCGCCCTGCTTCGCCGGTTTGCCCTGCGTCGTTGGGAAATGACCTCGGACGATTCGGAGCGTTTGGCGTACCGGTTGGTCGTGCCGCTCGTGCCGAAACTCGAGTTGGCTTTTTTGCCGAACGTCGCCCCGCGTTACGCCGAC
>CAXTBP010000178.1:0-11375 GCA_964241985.1 uncultured Armatimonadaceae bacterium
CAGCGAAACCGTGCGGCCTGCGACGCTTGCCGACGTTCCCACCCTTGTCGCATTGGAGCGGGAGAGTAGCGGCATCGACCGTGAAAAAGACTTCCGGTATTTTTTGCAAAACGCGGAAGGCTGGAAACTGCTCGTTTTGCCCAGCGACAAGAACGATGGGTCGCTGGACGGGTTTCTCGCGTCCGGCACGATGATCGGGCCGGGAGCGGCGCGAACCGAAGCGCAGATGGAGACGCTGCTGCGGGCGATGCTCGATTTGCACCGGGGGCAAACGCCCCTGTTTCTTGTGCCCGCCGACTGCGCCAAATTGGTCGCCGCGCTGTATAAACTGGGCGCGAAAAACACCGAACTTCATGTCTCGCAGGTTCGGGGAAACTGGACGCCGCCAAGCGGCGTTGTTATGCCCAGTTTTTTGCCCGAATCCGGTTAAGCGACAAACCGCTCGCGCCGTGTTTAGCGGACGCGCCTGCGCACGCGATACGGTACGCGCGCCGGTTTTGCCGACGCTTATTGCACAAACCAAAAGGAATCGCCCCAAACCATGCCCGAACCGAACGCCGACGCACAAAACACCGTCGAAAACACCGACATTGATTTTGACACCGATTTTTTGCTCGCCGAACTGGAACTCGTGCCTTATAGCGAGCGCGTCAGGCGCATGGTCGTTCTCGGGCAGGCGTCCCGTGACGAGGCGCACGCCCAAGCCGTCATCGAAACGCTCGCCAAACGCGACGGGTTTTACGAGCGCCTGCTTGTTTTGCATTCGTGCCGGGGCAGCCAAAACGGCGCGCGAATCCTTACCGCGCTCGGCGACGCTTCGCGGATGGTTCGCAATTTTGCGGTTAAGTTGGTTCCCGCCGTTTGCACAAACGACGAAATCACCAAGGCGTTGGAAAGCGTTTCGCACAAAACGCGCTTGGTGCTTTTGCGCGGGCTATGGAAACACAAAAGGCAGGCCGCCATCGGCCCATTTTTGCAGGCCGCCGCGCGTCGCAACGATTCACATTTGAACGAATTGCTCCCGTTCGGCCCCATTGACAGCGTGCGGCAGTTTTTGCCGACTGACCTGCCCCGGTTCGGCGCGCCCGATTGGACGCGGCTCGCCCGTTTTCACCCCGACGTGGCCCACGAAACCCTGATGGTGCAGACCGAGGCTTTAACCGAAGCCGACCCGCGCCTTTTGCGTGACGCCAATGCCGTTTTGCCGCTTTTGTCGAAAAGCCGACCGGGTAAGGCGCTCGCGCTCGTTCAAGCCGTGTTGCGCTTCGAGCCGCCGTCGCGCGTCAGTTTGCAAAACCTCACTTTTTATCGCGCAAGCGAACTTGCCGATTTGCTTTTGCAAACCGAGGACGGCGAGGCGGCGCGCGTAGATTTGAGCCGCGCCGCGCACCGCCTTTCCCAATCGCAGTTGTGGGCGCTCATAGCGCACCGGCCCGCGCTTTTGCCGCAGCGGGGCGTTTGGCTGAAGCGATTGTCGCCGGATTTGCGGCAAGCGGCGTACCAAATCGCCGGGTTGGGCTGGCGCAACAGCGAGGGCGTTTTGGACGCGCCGACCGTTGCTTTGCTTCCCGCGCCTGCCCGCCAAGCCGAAGCGCGGCGCTGTTTCAGGCTGCCCGCGCTTGCGACGCGCCCCGCATCTCGCCTGCCCTATGCCGCGTTTTTGCCGTGGGATGAGGCGCGAACCCTACTACAGCCCTTTATCCAAAACCCGGACGCCGATTTGCGGGCATCCGCTTTGGCTGCGCTGATTGGCGCGGCCCGCTATGAACCGGCCCGTCTGCCGGACGTGCTTGGACTTCTGCGCTCGCGGAATAACGAGCAGGATCCCGTGCGCCGCGCCCTCCTTGCCGCCGCGTCAAATTTGCCGCCGTCGCGCTGGCAGGCTGCGCAGTTGGACGACATCGGACAGATTTTAAGCGATGCGCTGGGCGCGTCCGATTTGTCGCCCGTAACCTCCGGTGAGGCGGAAAAATTGATTGTTGCCCTTTTTCCCTTTCACACGGAATGGAGCGCGTTGTGGCTTGGGAAATGGGTGGAGTCGCGGGGGAACCTGACGTTTCATCGTCTGGGCGACCGCTTGACGAACGGGGAGGTCGCCCGCATCGCGCCCGCCCTATTGCCGGTTTTGCAGGCGTGGGAAACCCGCGAGCGCGAGCGTTTTTTGGTGCAGTTCGCCCGCAGTTTAGGGCGGCGTTTGCGCGTTTTCGATGGCCTCGTCGATATTTTGGAGCGCGTCGTTTTTTCGACACGCCAAAGTTATCTCGCGTCGGAAATTTTAACCCTACTCACCGAGCACCGGCCCGACCGCATGGCCGCGCTTATCCCCGCTTTGCTGCAAAGCGACCCGAGCACGATCCTTGTGCCCGCCGTGCATTTGTTTTTGCACCGCAAGCGGCAGGAGTTGCTAACGCCGTTTCTGGGACAAAGCGCGTATGCCGGACGGTTCGGCACGGGCAAAACGCGCTTCGTGCTGCCAATTGCGAGCGGCTTTTTCCGATGGGTTCCGGCTCAGCAGGAGCGCTTCGCGCAAACCCTTTCCGATGTGACCGGCGATAGGGCGCAGGGCATGCCCGCCGTCTTTCAAGCGATTAACCAACTTGCCGCCCTGCCCGCCGTGGCTCCCACTCGGCTTGTCGCGCTGGCAAGTCAAAGCGAGCAAACCGCCGTGCGGGATGCCGCGCTCCATGCGCTCGCCCGCCGGGATAACGGCGACGGCGTTCAAACCCTCGTATCGGCTTTGGGCGATCAACGCGCCCGCATCGCCATTTACGCCCTGCGCTCGGCGTTATTAGAAATGCCCGCCGCTCGCGCGCTCGACATTTTGCAGGCCGCGCCGACGGAAAAAGTGACGGTCGCCAAAGAGGTCATTCGGCTTTTGGGCGAACTCGACACCCCCGATGTTTTCCCGCTGCTTCTTGATATGGACGCCCGCCCGCTGCACCGCGACGCGCGCGTCGCCCTCCTTCGCGCTTTGTGGGATCATGTCGAAAACACGCAAACGTGGCCGATTTTGTTCCGCGCCGCCCGCGACGTGGACGCATCCATTGCCTCGGGCGTCGTCCGTGTTCCCGCCGAACGCGCCACGCCCGGCGTTTTGCAAAATCTGCTTCGCCTGCTTGCGGATTTGCTCGCGCACACCGATGTGAAAGTGCGGCTGGATACCTTGAACCGATGCGCCCTGCTTCCGATTGCCGATTCCGACCGGATTTTGCTGCCCGGCTTGCTTTCGCGTCTCGCCTCGCCGCTCCCCGACGAGCGCGCCGCAGCCGCACGGGCCGTCTTTGCCACCTACGGAACCCATCCGCGCGACGCCGAAGCCGTCGGGAAAGCCATCGAAGCCGTACGCGCCGACCGGCACGCGCTTTCGACGGCGCTCAGCGCACTGCAAACCGCGCTGCGCGGCGAGGGCCGCAAACGCCTGCTTCCCGCCGTGCGGGCCGTGCTTTCCGCACTGGAAACCGATATTCACACAACGCGCCTGCGCGCCGAACTGGCTATCGCCGGTTTGCCGTGGCCCGACGTGTCGGCGTATTTTATGGGGCTTGCCGCAACGAACGCGCTCGACGCCGAAACCCTGATGGCGTCGGTTCGGGCGATTGAAAGCAGCATCGCGCCGCGTTTCTCATCGGTTTTGGCGGCCTTTTTGGCGGGAAGCACGATGGAATCCGACGCCCGCCGCCACGCCGCGCAGGAAGGCTTAAGCGAACTGGAAGCCCTTTTGGGCGCAAGCGGCGACGAACGATTGCGTCGCCTCGCCCTTGCCGCCATAGTCGCGCAGGCAAACGGCACGTTCGGCTGGACGGACACCCTGCGCGCCCGTGTGGAAGCCTACCGCAGCGACCCGTCCGTGCTTGTCGCAAGTGCCGCCCAGTTCCTCGTGTTGCCGCCGCAGGAAACCGAAAGCCAACCGCCGCCCGGGTAAACCTGTTGGCAGTTGCGCGGCGGGTATAATGGCGCTATGCAAAACCGCAGAGCAGCGTCGCGTCGGAATGTACCCGCCACGTTTTTTGTGCTGGGTCGCGTGGCGACCCTCGCCGCTCTGCTTTTTGCGGGCGCGGGCCGGGTCGGCGCACTTCCGCTCCCGTTGCCCGCAGGGTGGGCGCAAGAACAACCCGTACCGCCAAAAGAAACCATCACGCCGGATACCCCGGCGAACCGCGCGCTGTACGATGCCCTAATAAAAAACGATTTTGCCGCCATGCGAACCGCGCTGGATGCGGGCGCAAGTCCAAACACGACGGCAACTTGTTATATTACCAACACCGACGAAGAAGGAACAATCACGGGGTATACGAAAGCCGTCGAACCGTCTTTGAAGCGCGCTATCGGCTGGCGCGAAGCCAAACAAATCATTCCCGTGTTCCGCCTGTTTTTGGAGCGCGGCCTTGACGTAAACGCGAAAAGCTCGGACGGCACAACGCCTTTGTTTTGGGCGATTGCTCTCAAAGACAAAGATCTCGTGCGAGCGATTTTGGAACGCGGCGCAGACGTAAATACGCCCTACCCGGCGGCGCTGGGCGGCGGCAATGTACTCACCCCGCTCTCGGAATCGTTCACTTGGGCGACCGAAGGCGAGAAAATGCCGCTGCTTAATTTTCTGTTGGACAAAGGAGTGGATCCCAACGTTTACACACCGGACGGCTGGACACCGCTTCACATTGCGGCGTATTGCGGAGATCGCCAAACGCTTGCTGCTCTGCTCGCCCACGGCGCGAACCCGAACGCGCTTTTGAAACAGGACACACACCACGCGAAACCGTCCTTTCCGTTGGGTCGCAGTGCAATTCAATTAGCCGCGCGTGGTGGATACCCTGACATCGTGTCGCTGCTGGTCAAGGTAACCGCCAATCTTTCGCCCGTCGATGCCGCGACAGGGGGGCAGGCGGACGCCCTGCGCCGCGCGCTCGATAGTCATACCGTTTCGCCCGACGCCGTGGATGAAACAGGCACGCCGCTTTTGACGCTCGCCGCGCGCTCCGGCGATGCCGCAACGGTGACGCTGCTTTTGGATAAGGGCGCGAAAATTGAAGCGCGCACCCATACCGACGGGACGACCGCCGTGTACGAAGCCGTGGCCGCAAAACAAACGGAAGCGGTGCGCGTTCTTTTGGAGCACGACGCCGACCCGAACGCGGTTTCCAACAAGGAAAAGAAGTATTCGGGCGCGTTGAGAACGCCGCTCAATAAAGCAATTTATATCCGGTCACCGGCGCTTGTGGAACTGCTGCTTAATCACGGCGCGCTTGTGCTCAGATCGGACGAAAACGGCGACGCGCTTATGCAAGCCGTACATGATGCCATTCCGCAGCCGCTTATGAAAAGCGGACGCAGCCCGGAGGCCCGACGGGACACCGCTGCGATACGCGAAGCGCAGGAAAAGATTTTCGATCTCGTGCTGGCGCGCTCCGATGTACCGCGTTTCGGCGGCCCTGCGCTGGCTATGGCGGCAAGTCAAGACCAGTGGAAAATGGCGCAAACGCTTTTGGAAAAAAACGCGGATGTGGACGCGCGTAAAGACGGCAGAACGGTTTTGATGATGACGATTGACGCCATAGGAAGAATCCGCTCAATGGTGTCGCCCGACATATTAAAAATGCTGCGAAAATCAAAAGAAGAACTTGCCGCCTATTGTTCCGACGTAGCCGCGCGAAATAAGGAAGAAATGGCTTTTTTGCGGGCACTGCTGCGCCGCCATCCCGACCTCGACACCCACGAAGAAGCAACCTACCCCGGCGCACAGAAAGGACAAACCGCGCTGGAATTCGCCCGCTCCGGGAACCTGCCGGACGTGGAAAGCCTGCTGAAACGCGCGGGAGCGCGGGAGTAGAAAACACCGGGACGGGATTTAGTGATACGTGACGCCGTGCGTGGTGGCTAACAAAACTTGGTACTGAACGCACCGAATGCAAATCGGGACGGCGTTCGGCGGGGCGTCGCCGCTCATAATCAAATCCGTTTGGCAGTTGCAGCAGGTCGCCGGAATATCTTCGGGAAAATGACGAGTTTTGCCCGCAACCAGAAAAAACGGTGCGCCTTCGGGCCAGTCACAAATCGTGACCTGCAAGCCGCGCTCCATTTGCAGCCCTTCCACGATCTGTTCGGGCGTTTGCTTGTTGAGCAGAGCGACGCGATGGAGAACCGGGCGCGGGATCATCAGTTCGTTCGAGGTTCCGCCCAAAACGGACGGAATTTCGGACAGTTTGGGGATTTCCTCGGACAGCAAAAAGCCGCCCGGCTTTTTGCGCGGCGCGACCGGGGCTGCAGAAGAAACGGGTTTCGGTTTTTTCATAGTTTAGTATAGCCACTGCCCGGCGAAATCGGCGAGTGAAAATAAATTTCTACAAATGTAGTTTTTTGCACTACGTTTGTAGAAATTTGTGTTATACTTCCGCTATGGCAAACCCAAACCCCGAAATGCCCGCCGACACGCCCGCTCCATCCGACGCCATCGAAAGCGCGTCGCCGCTCGGTGAGCAGGAACTGGACGTGCTGCGCTTCGTCACCGAACACGCGCCGATTACGGCCCGCGCGGTCGCCGACGAATGGGGGCAGCCGCGCGGCCTTGCCAAAACCACCATACAAACCGTGATGGAGCGGCTGCGCGCAAAAAATTATCTGGTGCGGGTGAAGCGCTACGGCTCGTTCGAGTATTCGCCCGCGTTAAGCAAAAACGCGCTTTTGTCCCAACTCGTGCATGATTTTGTCGAGCGCACGCTGGGCGGCTCGTTTTCGCCGCTCGTACAGTATCTCGCCGACCGGCGCGGCCTCAAACCCGGCGAACTTGCCGCGCTGGAGCAAATCGTTGCGGAAACCGAAGCGCAAGCCGCTTCGCAAAACGCCAATCCGTCCGATGAAAAGGAAGCGCAATGAACGCCATAATTGCATGGGCGAACCAAACGGCGGGCGTTTGGCTGGAGGGCGTCGTGGGTGGCCTTTTGACCGTTTTGACGCTCGGCATCGTGTGCGCTTTGCTCGCGCGTTTTTTACCGGTGCGGCTCCGGTGCTGGCTGTGGTGGCTCCTTTGCGCCCGGCTCGCGTTCGCTGCCGTTAGTGGTTTTGCCGGGTTTACCGGGCTGCCGATTGCGTGTTCGTTTTTGCCGCCGCCCTCACTTGTGGCCCGCGCCGCGTTTGTTGCACCCCGTCCGGGGCTGGACGGCATAAACGCGCAGGCCGACCCGGCTTTGCCCGCCGCCACGCAAAACGGCGACGCCGCACCAAGCGACGGGGCGCTCGCCAATGCGCGCCCAACCGTCGCCACCATTTTGCTGCTGTTTTGGGCGGGCGGCGTTTTGGTGTCGCTCGCGCTTTCGGCCCGCGATGCGATCCGTTTGCGCCGTCTACTGCGCGAAACGCGCGATATTTCAACCGGCGCGCTGGGCGCGGAAACGCGCGAAATAGCGGCCCTTATGGGGGTCGCGCTTCCGCCCAAACTGCTTGAAGCCTCGCAGGCGACGGTTTCATCGCCGTTTGTTGCCGGAATGCGCTGGCCCGTTCTCGTCGTGCCGCACGGATTTGCGGAATCGGTAACACCGGACGAGGCGCGCATGGCGCTCGCCCACGAGTTGGCCCATCTGCGGCGCGGCGATTTGACCCTCGCCCTTGTGCCGCTCGCGGCCCGCATCTTGTGTTTTTGCATTCCGCTTGTGCCCTCATGGACGTGCCGGGAATGGGCAACGGCGCGCGAAGCGGACTGCGATGTTCGCGCGATGCAGGCCACGCTTGCTGCGCCGGGCGCGTACAGTCGGCTGCTAATGAAAATCGTGCGCGGCGACGCCGCCCCGCTCCCGCGCACCCTTGCCACACTGGGCGCGACCACAAGTTTTCACACGCTGCGCGCCCGCCTGCATCTGATCCGCGACCGTTCTTCGTTGGCGGTTCCACCCCGTTTGGCCGGGCTGGTTGTTTTTGGCCTGCTTGCGCTTGCCGCCGTGGTTCCGTGGCGTTTGGCCCCGCCCGCGAGCGCAAACCCACCGTCGCCAAACACACTTGCCCCGCTCGCGGCCTTATCCAATGAGAAAAACGCGCCGGATGACATCGCCGATGTTTCCGTATTTGACACCCACGCGGGCGGCGGCCCAAACCAGCGGTATTTGCTCATCGGCGCGCCCAAAGAGGGCGCGGCTGTGCCGCCTTCGGGTTATCACTTAATTGTGGTTTTGCCGGGCGGCGACGGCGGCGAAGGGTTCAGCCCGTTTGTGCGACGACTGCACAAAAACGCGCTGGGTGAAACCACGCTGGTCGCCCAGCTCATCGCCCCGCGCTGGGACGCCAAACAGTTCGACCAACTGGTATGGCCGACGCAAACCGACCCGTGGCCGACGATGCGTTTTTCCACCGAAGAGTTCGTTGAGGCCGTCGTGCGCGATGTGGAGGCCCGCTTTCCGATTGACAAGCGTCGCGTTTTCACGCTCGCATGGGCGAGCGGTGGGCAGGCGGCCTATGCAACCTCGCTCCGCCCGTCGTCGCCGATTACCGGCTCCTTTATCGCCATGAGCGTTTTTCACACCGAAACGCTGCCGCCGCTCGCGCAAGCCAAAGGCCGCGCGTACTTTATTTTGCACCCGGAAAACGCGCCCATCGTTCCGGTCGCCGTTGCCCAGCGCGCGCAAACGCGGCTTCGTGAAAACGGCGCAACCGTGGAACTGGTAACCTATCCCGGCGGCTACGGCTGGTCGGGCGACGTTTTCGGTCAGGTGCGAAGGGGCGTCCGGTATTTAGAAGACCACGCGCCCAAATAAGCCGCAGTTGTTTTAACTCACTCGCCATTATCGCTATTTTATGTGTGCTTTTTTAGGAGGATAAAGATGCTGGAATTTTGCCGAAAAACGCGCCTTTCCCGTTTGCTGCCGGGAACGCTGCTTGCCGTGGGCGCGGTTTGCGCCCCTTTGCCAGCGGTTCGCGCACAAAATGCGCCCCCGCCAACTGCCCCCGTTGCTGCGCCGCAAAAGATCGATTGGGGCAAACGGTTCGCGGCCCTGACCGACAGCAACTGGCGCGGCGCGGCAGCCGTCGGTGATGAACTTGCCGAAATGCCGCCCGATACCGGCTACGCCATTCTTGCAGAAAACTGGGCGCGCTTGTCGGATTCTCCCAAACAGCAGATCGTCAAGGCGTTTTACGGGCAGGCCCTGAGTGGCGGGCATCCGCGCGTTTTCGACGTGCTTAATTTAGCCATGACCGACCCATCGCTTCCCGTGCAAAATTGGGGTATTACGTATCTCAAAGACGCGACGCTGCAAGATTTTTCCGAAGATTATTCGGCGTACGCTCCGTGGCGCGCCCGAACGGCGAAAATGTCCCCGAGCGACGTGCAGGCCGACGCTTTGAAACTGCTTGCCAAACGCCTTCAAAACGCGAAGGAAAACGCCGCGCAGCGCAAACAAATCAGCAACTTCTTAGCCAACACTCGTTTCACGTTCGTCGGAAACAACGCCAAAGCGGTACGCGCCGCAGGGATTGATGCGGGCTTGTTGAACGTCGCGGAGCAGTGGCTCGCGCAAAAAGAGCCGTCCGACGAGGAAGTGAAAGCCGCGTTCAATTTGGCAAACACGCTTCGCCCCGATGTCTCATGGCAGCAGCGCGTTATTGGCCCGTACTTGGTGGCGGAAAACCCGCCTTCGCGTCAAGTAGGCGCGCTTCACAACCTGCGCGGCTTTAAGGCGGCGTGGATGGTTGAGCCGCTGCTGAACATTTTGATGTACGACGCGCAGCATCAAGATAAAAACGATAAAAACCGAAACGCGCCGGGACGAAATTTTCCCGTTGCCGATACGCTCGCCGAAATCGGGGACGTGCGCGCCGTGCCGTTGATGATCGGCGTAATCGACGCGGACACAACGTCGGACTCCGTGTATAATGTCGGGTATTTCGGCTTGGGAAAACTGACGGGCGTTTCGTACGACAAGTCCCATGACGGCCCGTGGTGGAAAGAATGGTGGGCGAAAAACAAGCAGCGGTTCCCCCCCGCCGTGCGCGACACGCCCATACCGGAGTTTCCCACCTCCTCCAAAGCGGCCCCCAAAGCGGCTGCTCAAATCTCACCGCCGCCCGCACCCACAACGGACAGCGTGATGAACGATTTGCAAACCCGGCTTCGGCGCGGCGACGCGAACGTGGATTGGCAGTCCGTCGCCCAAACTTTGTACGAGGCGATGACGAAATCGTATGCGGCGGATCGGCAATCCGCCGACGCGAAAATCGTGCCCGTGCTTATCGGGGCGATGCGGGCCGATCCAAACCGCCAAGCGCCTCAGGCTTTCGGTTCCGCCCTGCAAACGATAACGGACGTGCCCAGCGAGGCGTCGCACAACGCGGCGTGGTGGACGGCATGGTGGGGGAAAAACAAGGGTCGGTTTCCGGCTGCCATCCGAAAGGCGGGAATTCCCGATTTAACCCACCATGTCACACCGGCAGAGCAGGCCGAAGCCGAAGCCAAACGCAAGGCCCGCGCAAGCGACCCGCGCATCGTCGCGCTGAAACCCGTGCTGACGCGCGTCCGCTCGATTGATCCGGGCGACACGAACTTTGCCGATTTGGCCCCGCTGCAAAAAGCGATTGGCGACGCCCGCATCGTGCAGTTGGGCGAACAAAGCCACGGCGACGGGGCGACCTTTTGGGCCAAAGCGCGCTTGATTCGCTTTCTGCATGAAAAAATGGGCTTCGACGTGCTGGCGTGGGAATCGGGTTTGTACGACTGCGAAAAAATGCAAACGCTTTTGGCGCAAAAAAACGTATCGCCGCGCACCGCGATGGAAACCGGGATTTTTCCGATTTGGAGCGCGAGCAAGCATTTGGATCCCGTGTTCGATTACGCCCACGCGACGCAAACCACGCCGCGCCCGCTCCTTATGACGGGTTTTGACTGCCAGTTTTCCGGCACGGGCGCGTCGCAAACCGTCGTGCGCGATTTGTTCGGCTTTTTGGACGCACGCGCCGGAGCGAACGCCATTTCTGCCGACACCCGTGGATCGTTGGACAAAATGGTGCGCAGTTTGTCGGGGGGCGGCGACGCCCCGCCAAGCGCGACGGAGCGTGCCGCGTACCGCACCGCCGCCGAAAATGTGCGCGATATTTTGGACAAAACGGGGCAGAAAAACAACAGCCCGACCGACAAGCGCGAAGCGGCGTGTTGGCGGCGCGTCGTGGACAATCTGCTCACGTTCGATACGATGATCGCAAACCAAACGGCGGAAGAAAATCCGGCCTCGACCAATCTGCGCGACCGAACGATGGCGGACAATTTGGCGTACTTGGCAAACGAGCGGTACGCCGGTAAAAAAATTATCGTTTGGGCGGCGAGTTTTCACATGATGCACGACGCGCCGACGATACAAACGAACGACCCTAAATTAAATTACAAGGACACGGTTCCGATG
>CAXTBP010000179.1:0-11007 GCA_964241985.1 uncultured Armatimonadaceae bacterium
ACTGCCCGCCCGACGGCAAGTTGTGCCAAGAAGAAGTGTTCGGCCCGGTTCTCGCCGTGCTTCGCGCCGACGATTTGACGCACGCCCTCCATATCGCCGACGATACGCTGTACGCCTTGACGGGCGGCCTCTATTCCCGTTCGCCTAAAAACATCGAGCGCGTGCGCCGCGAGTTCCGCGTCGGCAATTTGTACATCAACCGCAAAATCACGGGCGCGCTCGTAGACCGGCAGCCGTTCGGCGGCGCGCGATTATCAGGTGTCGGCGCGAAAGCGGGCGGCCCGGACTATTTGCACCAGTTCCTCGTGCCGCGCACCATTACGGAATCCGTCATGCGGCGCGGCTTCGCCCCCGCCGCCGAAATGAGCGGCGAAGGCATCTAAAAACGCTAACTTCGTTCAAAATCCCGGGCCGTTTGCGGCCCGGGATTTTTTTCTTGCCGAGGTATAATCTTTCAAAATGCGCCTTTTGCACCGCGAACCGGAAACGCCCTCGCTGGAAACGTGGCTGTCCCGCGACGTACCGCACGAGCGCGAAATGGCAAGCGAACTTCTCGAAAAAATGGGCCGCGAAAAATCGCTCGCGGCCCTGCTCGTAATTCACAACCGGGAAGAAACAAAACGCGAAAAAAGCCGACGCCTTGTACTGCGGGCAATGTGGGTGTTTTTAGGCGCGGCGGTTATACCGTGGCTGTTTGTCACACCCGTACTGTCTCTTTTAACATTCAATACCGCCTTTGCCATACAGATGTGCGTTTTGGGATTATTTCACACTTTTAATTTGACCACGATTTTTACGGGATACGGACAGTATTACCGGGCATCACAGCGACAGCAAAACATTGTCACCGCGCTTTTTGCTTTCGACGACAATCCGCTCATCGCGGAAGCGTTGTGCCGCGCTCTTCCCTATTATTCCAATGACAAAGCGCCGTGGGCATTGTTCACACATTTGTCGAGTGCGCTCGCGCTTCTGCCCGACGATAAAGAAATGCTGACCAAAGAGGCCCACCTTCGTTTGAGAAATCGCCTTCCGGTTCTTGAAACGAGGCAATCGGAAGATTTAACGAGCGAAGCCCAATACAATCGTGCCCAACAGGCCGACTTCGAAATTGCCGTTTTGCGCTATTTCGCCCGCACCCAAGACAAACAGGCCTTGCGCGCCATTCGCAAATTGGCCCAAGCGAAAACGTATTCAAACGACGGCGCGCGCGTTCGGGACGCAGCCCGCGCCACGCTGCAAGCCTTCGGCGAATCTGTGGCTTAAATTCAACTGCCGATAGGCGATGGGTTAAATGGGAATGCCGCGACTGCTAGCAACTCTGCGTAATGTAAACAAAAAAGCGGCCCGCAGTTCGCGGGACGCTTTTTTATCGCTAACTGTTTCGGTTAGTTTTTCTTGACGATGACGGTTTCGCCGCTGGCTTTGAGATAGTTCTCGTAGTACGAGCGCACGTCGGCATAGCGGGACGAGGGAACGGTTGCGCGGAAGTTTTCGCCGACCGTTGCTATCGTCAGTTTATTGTCGGCCTGTGTTACTTTGCGCTCGAACCGGCCTAAGTCGCTTTTGTATTCCGCCGGTTTAGGCAGAGACAAAACCGTGTAGCCTGCGGGCAGCGTGAGTTCCAGCGTGGAAACGCCCGAAGCCGTGGATTGCTGCTCGAACGGAAACGTGCGGAAGTCGTTGCGGAACGGCGACGAAACCGAACCGCCGGTTTGTTCGGGCCGGGCTTTGAACAAAAGCAAATCGCCGGACTGGCTCGCCCACGAGGGAAACGTCACGTCCATCGAAAGCGAAACGGGTACGTTCTTGTCGCGGAAATCGGACACGGTGTAATTGGACACTTTGGCATCCGTGCCCATTTTTTGCGCGATGGATTCCATGAACAATTTCATCTTGTCGGTGGGCATGACGAGGAGCGCGCCGCGAAGGGCCATATCGTTGTCGCCGTTGCCGGTCAGGGTTACCGTTCCCTTTGCCGATCCATCGGGCGATAACGCGAGGGTCGCGGTCTGCTTGGTCAAGTTGTCGTTGGGCGTCCCAATAGCGATTTGCTCAAACTGGCCTTTGCCGTTTCGCATCACAAAAGCGTCCGCGCCTCGGTCGCCGGATGGGATCACGCCCCAAGGACAGACTTCAGCCGTGGCGTCCAACCAGTATTTTTTGCCGTCCAGTTCCACCAAGCAAATCGCATGGTTGAACGCGCCCGGCGACGGCAATTCGGTTCCTTTGGGCACTTTGGAATCGGCGTTGAGCAGCACGGGATACGCGGTTTGTATGCCCGACGCGCGAAGCATAGCAACAAGAAGCGTCGCCATATCCTTGCAGTCGCCGTACTGGTTGCCCAGAACCGAGCCGGGCGTGTGCGGCTGATACGCGGATTTGCCAAAGTCAATACTGACGTAGCGGGTTTTGTCCTGCACGTAATAGAAAATGGCGCGGGCTTTTTCTTCGGGCGTTTTGCAGTTTTTGGTGACTTCAAGGGCGGTGGCGCGAGTTTCCGGGTCGGCGTCCATGCGGCCTTTCGCCAAATCCAAATACCAGTCGGCGACGGTTTGCCAGCCCGGAAGCGTGGAAACGGTCAAGCGCGGCAAAAGGGTTTCCACATCCGGCATCATGGGTTCTGTTTGGAACGGGGCGACATTGCGATCTTCCCACGTATAAAGCACGTTTTTGCCGTCCGGCAGATCGGTCTTTTTGCCTTCTACCGTAGTCTTTTGCGATTTGGTGCGAAGCGTCATGGATTTGGGGGCGGTAACGGTCAGGCGCGTTAGCATGACCGGGTCGAAGCCGCTTTGGTAGTACCACTGCGTCCAGAACTGCCCGGGAATCATCGCCTCTTTGGAGGTGCTTTCGTATTCGTAGTCGATGATCGCGCCGTCTTCCACGGCGGGCATCGAAAACGATTTGGCCCGGCTGTCATCGTACGTGTTGCAGCCCGCGTTGAGCGTGGAATCGCGCACGTCGTTTTTCAAATCCACGTTCACGATTTTGCCGTCGGGGCGAATGGTGCGGGCGCGCAGAATTTTGATCGTGTCATACGAAGCGTTGTACGGGATGCGGACTTCGGCTTCTTCGTCGCGGCCCCGCTTGTTGAACACTTTGAGGGCTTGGCGCGTAATCGTGCGCGTCGTGCCGTCGGGGTGCACGGTAATATCGGAAAGATCTAAAAGCGTCGCTTTGGCGGCGTTCGGATAATCGGTTGCTTTAGGCGCGGACTTCAGCAGCGCCTGAGCATCGTCGTTTTTCGCGGCAACAAGGGCGGGCGGCGCGGGTTTCGTTTTCGCCGGGGCTTTGGCGGCGGGCGGCATCGTGGTTTCCGGCGGCGCGGCCTGCGTAGCCGTGGTGGTTATCAAAATCGCGCCCGGCAAAAGGGCGGCGAGCAAAGCGGCGGTGTTTTTCACGTACAAGTTCCTTTTCACGAGAAACGGGCGGCGCGAACGAGAAAACAGCGTCGCTCCAAAGCATTCCGTGGATACTATTTAATACAATCGGCGAGCGGGTTTTGTTACGATTATTTGCTTTTTCGCCCGCTTAATTTAGGGACTATGGGACTATACGACATATAGAAATACCTTTTTGCTCCCGCGCAACTTTTTAGCGCGGCGCGGTTCTAACTTATAATTCTCATGTGGAGGTTGTTATGAAGCAGATTAACTTGAACAGCGTACCGCAAAATGGCGCGATAGCGCAGGCGACAGAAAAGGCCGCCCCCGTGAAATCCGCGCCGCCCGCCCCTGCGCCATTGGTCGAGCAAAGTAAAATGGTTGCGGACAACGTTACTGCGCCTACAGAGAACAATCAAAATATGCCACAATCCATCCCCAATCTGTACAAACCGCGACTGTTCAGCCGCGCGTGGCATCAGGAAACTGTTGACGGCAAATCACGCTGGCTACACTTGGTCGGGCCATATGCGACTGCGTTTACCGGTTTAGCAGGTTTAGCATCTCTTATCTCCGCTGTTGCATTCATAGTGGTGAACACTCGTGCATACAACCAGAGCGTCACCCAGTTCACACAACAACAGACTGCACAGCAGGAGCGGGATAAGCGGGCGCGTATTGACGAACAAACAAAAGAGGCACGTTCGCATCAGTTTGATGATTTTAACAAGGTGCAGGAGCGTTTAGGCAACGACGACCCGAAAGTTCGCGCCGCCGCTGTTTTGCAACTCGCCGACCTTGCGGTTCAACCCTTGCCTACTGAAGAAACAATAAAAGGCGCACAGCCCATTTTTGGTAAAGCGGCGTATCCTTACTTCGCTCGTACATCTACCCAACTTGCGCTGATACTGCCCAACGAAGAAGACGCGGCGGTTCGCACCGCTATCGTGAAATCGGTTCAGAGTATGGTTGATTTTGTCAAATCACAGCGACAGTCCAATGGAATCAGCACGACTGCCGCGCCACAAAAAGAAGAGTCGTATGAGGCAATGTTACGTGAGTTTGCCGATGCTAACAGGCAATCGAAGGCAGACTTTGTTGGACGGTTGGCAGAATACGGCTTAGTGAACGATCTAAACAAACCAGCAACCACCAAATTGTTGGCAACTATGACAAAATTTACGGACAAACCAAAAGCTAACGTTGCCTGCCTTCGCAACCTCACAAACACCGACGCCTACGCCGCACAAAAACTGATTCATCAGGCACAAAGAGAGGTGGCACAACGCGCACATTCACCATTGAAGACGCAGGGCGACGCGGTTCTGTTAGACAAAGTGGAACAAAGTGCTTCGCAACTCCGGGATACCCGTGATGCTGTGGTCAGTTGCTTGAATGCAGCAACTAACACTACTTCGGTAGGCAATACTCAACACCGTGTAAATGGTGCTGGAGAGTTAAACGATTGTTTTTTGGCAGGGGCCGATATAACGAGTGAAGCTAACCCATTAAACATAAAGCAATTTTACTGCACAAGGATTTCTCTTGAAGGTGCTGTTTTCTTGGCAAAATTGGATTCAGCCTCGTTCACGGATTGTGGCATGGACTATGCGACGATTCGCACTAACTCGGAAATTAGTTGGTTTACGAGGTGCAGCCTAAAAGAAGCGCAGTTCAATTACTCGCGTTTGAATAATACACAATTTTCATCATGTCACATGGAAGGTGCAACTTTTTACGATTCTACTTTGAATAAAGCAACCTTTAGAGATGTGAGAGCCGAGTACTGCGATTTCGCAGATGCGGATTTTGCAGCCGTAACTTTTAGGAACACACATCTTGATGGCGCAGACTTCAGCGAAACCGGTGTATCCAATAGACATAAAATACGTTCAAAACTGGAAGCATATTTTGAGGCGACTAATCTCGACAAAGCATGGGTTATACCGGCTTTGTGGGAGACAGCAGTGTATTCCGACGCGAAGGGACACATTGACGCCAGCCTTCGCAAACGTGTCGGCGACGCCTACACAAAACAAAATCAAGACGATAAGTTTCGTCGTGAACATCATTGGACGCCTGATACACGCTGATATTCTCCAGTTTGGGTAGTTCAGGCAGTTTGTAATTTAAGGGCCGCGCTCAGCGAAAATGAGCGCGGCCCTTCTCACATCACGTTACGGATAAATCCCCCGCGCCATAATCGCGTCGGACACGCGGCCTAAGCCGACGATGTACGCCGCCGTTCGCAAGTCGCAGTCGTGCTTTTTGGCCGCCGCCGATACCTGCGACCACGCCCGCACCATGATTTGTTCGAGTTTGGAGTTGACTTCCTGCTCCGACCAGAAAAACGACTGTAAGCCCTGCACCCATTCAAAGTACGAAACGGTCACGCCGCCCGCGTTCGCCAGCACGTCGGGCACGACGGTAATTCCCTTTTCGCGCAAAATGGCGTCGGCCTGCGGGGTCGTTGGGCCGTTCGCGCCCTCGATCACCCATTGGGCTTGAATGCGATGCGCGTTTTCGTGCGTGATTTGGCTTTGCAGCGCGGCGGGCACAAGCACATCGCAGGGCAACGTCAACAGTTCCGACGACGGGAGCGGTTCGCCGCCCTCGAAACCAACCAACGTTTTGGCGGTTTTGTAATAGGCTTGCAGAGCCAGAACGTCCAGCCCGTTTTCGTTGTGAATGGCTCCGTTCACATCGGATACGGCAATGACTTTTGCGCCCGAGCGGAAAAACAGGGTCGCCGCCGCCGCGCCGACGTTGCCGAAGCCCTGAATGACGACGCGCGTGCCGGGCAACTGCCGCCGCGCGGCAAGTAAGGCTTCGCGGGCAACCGTCACGACGCCGCGCCCGGTCGCTTCAATACGTCCTTCCGAACCGCCGATAGCAAGGGGCTTGCCGGTCACGACGGCGGGAACCGTGTGCCCAACTTGCTGAGAATACGTATCCATAATCCATGACATGATTTGCCCGTTCGTGTTCACGTCCGGGGCGGGAATATCTTTTTCCGGGCCGAGTAAAATAGCGATTTCGCTCGTATAGCGGCGCGTCAAATCTTCCAATTCCGCAAGGGACAAATGGGCCGGATCGCACACGACCCCGCCCTTCGCACCACCAAACGGGATATTGACAACGGCACATTTAACCGTCATCCAGAACGCGAGGGCGCGTACCTCGTCGATGTCGGTTTCGGGGTGGTAGCGAATGCCGCCTTTGGCCGGGCCGCGCGTTAAGTTGTGATGGACGCGATAACCCGTAAACACTTTGGTCGAGCCATCATCCATCGACACAGGAAAATGAACGGTCAGTTCGCGCTGGGGATACTTCAAAACTTCGTGAACGCCGGGATCCATGTCCAATTTTTTGGCAACGACGGACAACTGCTGCAAGGCCATCGCGTAGATGCTGGACGATTCGGTGGATTCGTGCGGAATATCGGGCATAGTGGGGTTTAACACCTCGTTGTGGAGCCGCCGCTTGGGTCGGCGGTTTTCTTTTATTGTAGCACAGCGTTTTCCGGCGAACGGGCGGTGAACAACCACAGCGCGATTGCCATCAAACCCGGCATCACAACGCATAGCGGAAACCATGTCGGCCCATACCAAGTAATCGGTACGAGAAAATACACGTCAACCGCCGTTAAACCGCGCGGAAAACCAATCAAAGCGACTAAATAGCCGTAGTACGAAATATCCCATACCGCAAACGTCCACAAAAATATGGCCCAAATTTCCCGCCACGTCCGCCCCGACGCAAGAGCCGCGCCCGCAAGCAGCGCAATCGTCCCAACTTCCCGCGCCTGCTCAATTCGCAGCAAACCCCGCCCGGCGAACTCCTGCGTAAAGGTTGCCGAATTGAGCGCGACGCCCCGGCGCGAAAACCAGTCGGCATAATCTTCGCCCGGCGCGATGCCCAAAAGTTTCCGCACGTACACGACCAAAATCGCCTCAGTCAAACCGAACGCGAGCGCGTAGATCGTCCACCAGAACAAGCGCACGGCCCGTTCGCGCCCAGTGCTTTCTTTCGTTTTCATATCCACTTTGTTCGGCAAAGTGGATACTGTTTCCTTTGTAGTTGCGGATATAATAAAACCGTAAGGAAAGCCCCTTACACTGCCGAAATTTCCGCCGATGCAAAAACACGTTTCTCCCCTTTCCCTTCTTTCGGTGTTTATCGAACTGTACGCCGACGCGAACTTGGTTGCGTCGGGCACGGCCTTTTTGGCAAAAACCGCGACGCAGCACTATTTGATGACGAGCCGCCATTTGTTTGCCGACGCGCCCTCCATCAACGGCGAGCCGCCGCATCCGATGCACAAGCCGAATTTCGTCGTCGTTTGGTACAAAAAACGCGGCGAGGTTTTGGACTGGGTTCCTAAACGCGAGCAGTTATACCGCGACGGCGGCCCGGCATGGAAAGACCACCCGACACTCGGCGCGCGCGCCAATTTCGCCGCCCTTCGGGTAACACCCGCCGACGACACGGAACTTTTGGCCTACGATTTGTTCGCTAATGACGATTTGTTCGATGTCGGCCTGACCGATCCGGTGAGCGTTATCGGCTTCCCGTTCGGCATTACCGCCCACGGGAAAATCGCCGCGTGGGCAACCGGCACGATTGCCTCCGACCCCGGCGTGGATTTTCATAATTTGCCCGTTCAGCTAATCGACTGTCGCACGCGACCCTTTCAAACCGGCGCGCCCGTTCTCGCCTATCGCGCCCCGACCGTTCCCATCGAAAAAAACGGCGGGCTTTTGGTTCGCACCGGCCCAACGCACCGTTTCATCGGAATGTACGGGGGCCGTTTGTATGCGGATTCGGACTTGGGCATCGTGTGGAAAAAATCGGCCCTGAGCGATTTGCTGCTCTCGCTCGACGCGCCGCCCCTGCCCGAAAAAACCGACGCATTAGGCAATAAACCAAACTGGGGCGGTATGACGCGCACGCAAGCCGTCCGCCGCGTTCGTTCTCGTGAGAAATAACCCGTCATGCCTTTACGTGCGGACTGGGAACTGGAAACAGAAACCCCTCAACTATTTGAACTGGCTTTGGTTGACCGCTATGAAACCGCGAATCAGTTGTTGGCATCGGGAGGATGGGACGCCGCGATTTACTTCTATGGCTATGTTGCAGAGCTTATTTTGAAGGCGGCTTATTTCCGCTTTTTGGGCAATAATATTTCCGACCCCATTGCTTCCATGTTAAATCCCGCCAGAGTGCGCGGCAGTCAATTACATCAACTCGGCTTCATGCCAAATATCGGACATGATTGATATCACAGTTTGCTTTTTTGGTCGGAGTTACTTCGGGCAGAACGTCAAGAGCGAATAACGCAGGCGCAACAGGCAGGGGAATCACAGCCGCCCGCACTGCTTTACAATGACACTGACCTTGTTCGACATAGCCATACATTGTACGAGAATTGGATGGTTGAAATGCGATACCATCCCAACCGGGCCACCGAAGCCGACGCAAAAAAGGTCGCAGAAGCCGCGAAGTGGCTGTTTGATAATCGCGCAGATTTGGGAGTATAAAATTATGCCTATAGGACAGTTGGTAAAAAATAACGCAGAGCGAATTGCCGACTTGCAAAACCGATTAGCGGTGGAATGGAAATTTCCCGGTACTTCGTCTATTTTTGAAAGTGCGCCGGTTTTGATTGAAGACGAACAGCCAGCGCGGATCGGACAATCCCGAACGCCCATCCACTTGTACGCAATATGGGACGAGTGGGCAGACTTATCGCAAACGGAACGTTCGGAAATTCTCACGGACGCTTACACAAAAACCCATCCGAATAATATTTTGCGCGTCACGCTCGCAATGGGCTTAACGCACGCCGAAGCGGCAAAAATGGGATTGTCTTACAAAATTAAATAAATGACATCTCGTTTGCTCCCGTGAAAGGTAGCGCGTAACAAACCGGTTTCAAGCCCGTCGCGGTTCGGTACAATGAGGGCGATGCCAGCAAAAAACTCTTCTCCTGATTCTTTTTCTGTTTCTTCCTCCTCCGACGCGCCCGGCGAACGCTTGACGGTTTTACTCACTGGCGCGGGCGGGCGCGTTGGGCCATCCATTCTCGGCCCGTTCAAAGAGCGGTACGATCTGCGCCTTTTGGACAAGTCCCCGATTGCGAACGAGCCGGAAACGATTTTGTCCGATTTGTCCGACATCACTGTTTTAGAGCAGGCGATGCAGGGCGTGGATGTGGTCGTGCATCTTGCGGCCCGCTCCGACGAGGACGATTTCATGACCGAATTGCTGCAGCCCAACGTCGTCGGTTTGTACAATGTCATGGAGGCCGCGCGACGGGCGAACGTGCGCCGGGTCGTGTTCGCATCGAGCGTGCAGGCGTCCGGCAGCTTTCCGCACGAGCAAAAAATCGAAGTCACCGATGTGCCGCGTCCGACGAGTGTCTACGGCGCGACCAAAGTGTGGGGCGAAACGCTGGGCCGCTGGTATTACGACCGGCACAAAATCGAGTTCGTCGCGGTGCGTATCGGCTGGTTCCAAGATTACGACAGCCCGCGCCTGACCGAGCGAGGCGGGGCGCGCACCATTTGGCTGTCGCCGCGCGATTGCGGGGAGATTTTCGTTCGGGCCGTGGAAACCCCGGATGTTGGCTACGCGATTGTATACGGGACCTCCAAAACCGTCCGCGAACGCTTGTCACTGACCGCGCTGCGCGACGTTCTGCATTACGAACCGCAGGACGACGTGGCCGTTTTGTATCCCCTGCCGCCGGAAGCGTCGTAGTCTGCTTTGGATACCACCGCGCCTATGAACCCTGAGGAAATTGATGCCATCGTGCAAGCCGCGATGCAGGCCGTTCATGCGCCGGGGGCCGCCGTCGCCGTTGTTTTCGGCGATGCTGTTTACACGCAGGGCTACGGCGTGCGCGCCGTAAGCGGCGACGCGCTTGTGACGCAGGATACCCTGTTTGCTTGCGCGTCCACGACCAAAGCGTTTACGACGATGGCGCTCGCCTTGCTTATCGACGAAAAACGGGCAACGTGGGACGATTTGGTACGAAAGCATTTGCCTGCGTTTCGCCTTGCCGATCCGCTCGCCGATGCCAATGTCACGCTCCGCGATTTGGTGACGCATCGAACGGGTCTGCCGCGCCACGATTTGTTGTGGTATGGCTCGCCGTTTTCTATCGACGATATTTTGCGCCGCGTCGGCTCCGCGCCCGCGCCCGAAGGATTTCGGGCCAAGTATCAGTACCAAAATATCTGTTTTTTGGCTGCCGGTGAGGCAGTCCGTGCGATTTCGGGCGCGGCATCGTTTCCCGATTTCGTGCGGGAACGCCTTTTTGCGCCGCTTGGCATGAACGGCGCAACCTTTTCGGTCGATGCTGCCCAAACCGTGCCCGATCACGCGACTCCGCACCAGCGTAAAAAAAATAAAACGCGCGAAATACCGTGGCTGAACATGGATAACAGCCATGCTTTGGGCGGTATGAATGCGTCCGTCAATGATTTGGCGAAGTGGATTCAGTTTCTGCTTGCGGGCGGCGTTTTGCCCAACGGAACACGGCTCGTTAGCAAGAAAAATCTGCGCGAAATATGGACACCGCAGATGGTGATACCGATCGACAAGGAAGCCCGAACCC
>CAXTBP010000180.1:0-10998 GCA_964241985.1 uncultured Armatimonadaceae bacterium
GCCCGGTATCGTTTCGCTACGGCAACTACACTCGATAGCAGGATACGTCGTAATATGATCTCTTGTAGCGCAAGTAAAAGACGCCCCCTCAACTGGCAATCCACCGTGGTTAGGGTCAGGGGCAGGACACATGATGTGGCAAGTATACACCGTATATGTACCTGACGTGCGATGACAAATGTGGTCGGGGTCATTAAAATCATCGCAACACCCCACGATAGTTCCGGGATTGTTTTCCGTTCTGACGGGATAGCAAGGAGCAGGAGCAGTGCATCCTGAGCAACCATCCCATTTGACGTCGCAAGGAGAACTCACGGTATCAGCCTGCGAAGCGGGAATGGCAAAAGCGCACAGCGCGACGACGAACAGGGCGGTGAGAAAACCTAGATTCTTCATGGAACTACCTTTCTTTCACGGAAACGGAAGCCGAGGATGGGGCAGGAACAACGTTTCCTGTTAAAACGAGCGGGGAGCCGTCAGGATTGTCGCTGGTGATAACTTGGAGGGCTTGCGAGGTCGCCCCGCTATTACGGTCGGTATCCAAGCGGGCCTTGATGGTAACGGCTTGGAATGGGGCGAGGCGAAACGGCGGATCGTGTTCCAAAACCGTGCGTGTGCAGCCACAACTGCCCTTTACGTCTTTAACCGTGACCGGCCACGGGTGAAGATTGCGAACGATGAATTGATGCTCTACGATTTCGCCTTCGGGAACCGAGCCGAAGGCGTACACGGCTTGGGGCGCGTATAGATAGGGAGAAAACAGGGGCAGGCGAAACGATAAAATACCGATACCGACAGCGGCTATCGCGGCAGCACTAAGCAAGCCGTCACAGGCGGTGCGAAACGGTTTTCGGGCGGTGGAAATACGCAATCCCCTCGACCTGACAGACTTGGCTTGGCTAACCATAATTGACCTCCAATGCCTACGTGTGAATTGGGTTAAGTACACCCCCCCGCCTGCTTGTCAATAGTGGAATTTTGTCTACTGTTTAACGGTTAGCCTCCGCCGATTTTGGTTAGTGCGGGACTTCCTTAACGGCGTTACGGTTCCATTTGGGAATTTCAATCACGACGGGTGCGGTTCCGTTCGGAACGCACTGGCAGCCCAAGCGGGAGCGAATGGTCAAGCCGGGCGCTTCTTCCAGTTGATCCAGTTCGTCGTCGGTCGCGTCGTTACAGGAATCCCAGCCTTGCTTGACGATAATGTGACACGTCGAGCAGGCGACGACGCCGCCGCAGGTATGTTCGAGCGGAATGTCGTGCCCTTCGCAAATATCCAAAATGGAGCCGGGCAAACCGCTCCGCTCATACGGGATGTGCGCGGGGTTTATCGTGAGCGTGTGCGAATCGCCGTCGTCGGCCTCCACAATGGTGATTTGGTATGCTTGCTTGGGTTTTTCGTAGGTGGGGGCGTCGAGATACGGGTTGCTTCCGGCCATAAAATTTTAGTTCTTTCCGTCCAAATGTACCCTACACACGGGCGACCCGCAACGTGTTTCCCACTTCGTACCGGCTTGACAAGCGGGCGTTGGAGGCGTTACACTGTTTTCGACAACCGAACAGCGAAACGGCGACTTCGTACTTTAAGCGAAGGCGTCGCCTTATCCAGAGTGGCGGAGGGAACGGCCCGACGATGCCACCACAACCACCCCTGCAATTTGAACAAATTGCATTAACGATTTTTCAAATCGCGGGGGCCGGTGCGAATTCCGGGTGCGAGCAAATACATTGCCGCGCCGAAGATAAGGGAGTTTTCTTGCTCACGTTTTTAGCCCCGCTCTAAATGGGCGCGCGAAAACGGACAGGTTTCTTCCCGGATTTGACTAAACCGCCTCGGTTGATTATCGACCGTTTCTTAAGGGAAGAAAATGCCTGAACTGCAACTCTTCACGTCCGAATCCGTGACCGAAGGTCACCCGGACAAACTGGCTGACGCCATTTCCGACGCCATCCTCGACGCTTGTTTGCAAGACGATCCGCATTCGCGCGTCGCCATCGAAACCCTCCTGACGCGCGGCCTTGCCGTCGTTGCCGGTGAACTGACGACCAAAACCTATGTCGAAATCGCCGACGTTGTCCGCGACACCATTTTGGGCGTGGGCTACGACAACACCGATTTGGGCTTTGACGGGCACACGACGGGCGTTATGATCGCTATTCAAAAACAATCGCCGGATATTGCCGCCGGTGTTGACACGGGCGGCGCGGGCGATCAAGGCATGATGTTCGGTTATGCCTGCCGCGAAACCCCGGAACTCATGCCGCTCCCGGTCGCCATCGCGCACCGCTTGACCAAACAACAAACCAAACTGCGCCAAGAAAACCCCGAACTGGGTTTGCGCCCCGACGCCAAATCGCAGGTCACGATTGCCTACAACGAAGACGGCTCGCCCTCGCACATCGACACACTCGTTTTGTCCACCCAGCACGATCCGCGTCTATCCCACGAGGACGTTATTGCGCTCGTTAAAGAGAAAATTTTCGCGCCCGTGCTCGCCGAGTTTAGCGAATACGATAAAGGCGACATCAAGCAACACATCAACCCGACCGGCATCTTCACCATTGGCGGGCCGCAGGGCGACACGGGCCTAACGGGCCGCAAAATTATCGTCGACACCTACGGAGGTTATGCCCGCCACGGTGGCGGCGCGTTCAGTGGCAAAGACCCGACGAAAGTTGACCGCTCCGCCGCTTACGCCGCGCGGTATCTCGCCAAGCAGGTTGTCGCGTCCGGGCTGGCCGATAAGTGCGAAATCCAGCTTGCGTATGCAATTGGCGTCGCGCAGCCAGTTTCCGTCCGCGTAGACACGTTCGGCACAGGCAAAATCGACGATGTGGAAATCGCCGCTCGCTTGAAGGGCAAATTTGATTTGACGCCCAAAGGCATCATCGACCTTTTGGATTTGCGCCGCCCCATATACCGCGATACCGCCCGCAACGGCCACTTCGGCAACCCCGCCTTCACATGGGAAAACACCGACCGCGCCCACGAACTCGCCGGGTGAGTTAATAAGTTAATATGAGCCGCCTTATTACGCGGTAAGGCGGCTCATGCATAAATTCTGACGAGCTGAACCCATGAAGCACAAACAGGAACTATGGCTTGTGAAAAAGGGAAGTGAACACCCTAAATGTAAATATAAATGAAAGTTGCTGCGGATTTTTGCACGATAGTAGTGTTGTGTCAGTCTTCATAGGTGATTCTGTAGATCTTCGATCCCATTGTTTAGGAGTTAATAGTATGTCTGTTAAAAGCTTGGTTCCCGGTTTTATCAAAAAGCGGATTCCTTTAGAAAAGAAATTCGCTATGGAGCGGATGCTCGAAGACCTACCGCGTAAATACCGTTTTCTCGCTAATAGTCCCCGCCGTAAGGAGGCGTTCAAGGAATATCAACAGTGCCAAACTCCTGACGAATTGATGGCGTTCAGTCAAAAATGGCTGGATATAGGATCGGTACAAAAACGTGGTGAAATCTTGCCCGTTCTGGAAAAGATTGCTTCCGAATTTCCCGTCCGAATGTGTGAGATTGGAACCGAACATGGAGGCACAAACTTATTGTTTAGCCAGTCATTGCCAAGTTTACAGGTCATGATAGGTGTTGATTTGTTTATAAAAAACAAGGCGCAGCTACAGTTGTTTCATCGTCCCGATCAATCCGTCTGTTTATTGAACGGCTCGTCCTATACACCGCAAATGGTGAAACGAGTAGAGGACGTTTTACAGGGCGAAAAACTTGATGTCTTGTTCATCGACGGTGACCATCACTATGAGGGGGCGAAAAAAGACTTTCTAATGTATCGGCATTTGGTACGTGAGGATGGCTTCGTTTTATTTCACGACATTATTCTGGATCACCATGCGCGGTTTGGAAAAGACACACCCGGCTGGTCGGGCGGCGTACCTATACTGTGGGAGCGACTCAAAAAATTTTACCCAAATCAGGAATTTGTTGAAAACCATGATCAAGATGGAATGGGTATTGGAATGCTTCGTTTTTCGTCGTCGGTGATCCTTCCCCAAAAATTTATAGAAAGCATCGAATAGAATAAAAGCAATCTAAGTATGGAAGTTTACTGCGGGTAGTTTTACTATCCGTCGCTCTTGAAAATACCCCCTTGCTACAAAGTAGAGGGGGTATTTATTTGCATAATGGTTTAGGCGACTTAAATAAAGCGGTAGAACAAAGCCGACGCTGCTGCGTCGGAAAGAGCATTATGAAAATAAATCAAGCGCGAAGAAGCGAAACCACAAATGCTGTGGCCGCTTTTACTCTTATAGAACTCTTAGTCGTTATCGCTATCATAGCGATTCTCGCGGCTATCTTATTTCCCGTCTTTGCCCAAGCCCGCGAAAAAGCCCGTCAAGCCGCGTGCCTGTCCAATCTGAAACAACTTGGCACGGCATGGGTAATGTACGCCCAAGATTTTGACGAGTCGGTTGTGCCGTGGAGTGTGGACGGTTCCTCGAATACGGATGCCTTTGTTTGGGATCGCATCTTGATGCCTTACACCAACAATGAGGGCATTTTACACTGCCCGGACGGCGGCGATTCTTTCACGACCTATGCGTACAGCGCAAATATTGGCGGGGCGTCGCCGTCACCGCCGCTACGAACGCTGGCGAGTTTGAAAAATCCGTCGTCCACTCCTATCATCGGCGAGTGTGCGGGCGGAGCCGCGTTCACCCCGACGACCCCGACCAACAACATTCCCGGCTGGTCGTTTTCCTTTGTCATTCCCGACGCGACGGGCGGGCAGCAAGGACGAGCCATAAAGTGGACGACCTACGTAAACGGAGTTGCCTCCAATGAAAAGAAATGGGGGTTGAGTACCGAGCGCAACAAGGTCAGTTTGATTAAGGCCGACCGACACAGCGAAGGCTCAACCTACGTTTTCGGGGACGGGCACGCCAAATGGGTGCATTACGAAAAAGACGCAGCGGGTTTAATTATCCCCGCCCGCAAAAATTTGGATTACAACAGCGACGGTATAAATGGCGACGATGCCGCAGCGGGAACTACTGGAAAGTACGATTAAGCCGTTTACTCCGAGGTACAAAAAAAGCGCCTGCTCTTGGAGCAGGCGCTTTCTTTTTGCCTATTTGTTTTACATTCGGCGAACGGCAGCCGAGTTCGGGTTGGACGCCATCGCGGCCATTTCGGACTGCGTGATCATAGCTTCCAAGTCGGCGCGGTTCATAGCCCGTTGCAGCGCGAGTTCGCGCGTGATTTTGCCCGACGTGTACAAATCGCGCAAACACATATCCATCGTCATCATCCCTAAGTTGCCCGACGTCTGGATCATGGACGTGATTTGGTGGGCTTTGGCTTCGCGGATCAGGTTGCGGATAGCGGGCGTGGCAATCATGATTTCCTGCGCGCACACGCGGCCCGAGCCGTTGCTGCGCGGAATGAGCTGCTGGCAAAGCACGGCCTGCAAGTTGTTGGACAACTGCAAGCGGATTTGCTCCTGCTGACCGGGCGGGAACGAGTCCACGATACGGTCAACGGTCGTTGCCGCCGAATTCGTGTGGAGCGTGGCGAACACAAGGTGACCGGTTTCCGCCGACGAAACCGCCATCTGCATCGTTTCCAAGTCGCGCATTTCTCCGACCAGAATCACGTCCGGGTCTTCGCGGAGCGCGGCGCGCAGTGCGGCGGGGAACGCTTTGGTATCCTGCCCCAATTCGCGCTGATTGACGACCGACATTTTATGCGAGTGCAAATACTCAATCGGGTCTTCGACCGTGATGATGTGTTCGCTGCGGGTTATGTTGATGGTGTTAATCATCGCCGCAAGCGTGGTCGATTTTCCCGAACCGGTCGGGCCGGTGACGAGAATAAGGCCGCGCGTGATGTGCGTCAGTTTCTCGACAACGGGCGGCAGGTTCAAGTCCTGAATCGTCGGGATTTTGGTCGGAATGACGCGGAAAGCGGCGGCAACCGTGCCCTTGTCGCGGAACAGGTTTACGCGGAACCGGGCCGTGCGACCTAAAGCATACGAAAAGTCCAGTTCGTAGGTGGATTCAAATTTCTGAATCTGTTCGTCGGTCAAGATGTCGTAGCACATGCGCTGCGATATTGCCGGGGTAAACGGATCATACGGGGCTTGCTTCAAGTGGCCGTCCACGCGCAGAACCGGGGGCAAACCGACGGCGATATGCAAGTCCGAAGCGTTGGTAGACACGACGAGGTGCAATAGCTCGTCGATGTGTGTATCTTCAAGCAAATCCTGTTTTTGCTGGGACGCGACGGGAAGCGAGGCCGGGGCCGGAACGGGCGGGGGAGGCGGCGCTTGCGGAACGGGCGTACCGCCTGCGGGGGCGGCTCCGGGTACGGGAACGGTCGTTGCCATAGTATATTACCTTTTAATGCCTTTCATTGAATCGTGAGTGCGCCTTACTTTATTCGTGAATTACGAAAGCAGGCCGCAGACTTTTGGGGAAAACGAAACCCCCTGCTTTCTATAACGCGAAAGCAGGGGGTTTCGTTACGGTGTTTTACTGACCGGCGGTGAAGACGACGCGCATCAGTTCTTCGGGCGTGGTTTGCCCCGTCCTGATTTTGAGCAGGCCGTCTTCGCGCATATCTTTCATGCCGCCCGCTTTGGCCGCATCCTTGATGTCTTGGAGCGGGGCGCGGCGCACGACGAGTTCGGCGATTTCGCTGTTCATCTTCATGAGTTCATAGATGCCCATGCGCCCTTTGAGGCCGCCGCCGCTGCAAACTTCGCAGCCTTTGCCGCGCCACAGCGTAATTTCCTCGTCCATGTTTTCCGGTTTGTAGCCGAAGCGCATCAAGTCGGATGCTTTGGCCGTGTATTCTTCCTTGCAGTTGGCGCAAATTTTGCGCGAAAGCCGCTGAGCCAGCACGCCGATAACGGTTGCCGAAATCAGGAAGGGTTCCACGCCCATGTCCGCAAGACGCATGGTTGCCGACGGAGCATCGTTCGTGTGCAGGGTGGACAACACAAGGTGACCCGTCAGAGCGGCTTCGATAGCGATTTCCGCTGTTTCCAAGTCGCGCATTTCTCCGACCATAATCACGTCGGGGTCTTGGCGCAAAAAGCACCGAAGCGCATTGGAAAAGTTCAAACCGGCTTTTTTGTTGATTTGAACCTGTGTCAAACCGCCCAACTGATATTCCACCGGGTCTTCGACCGTAATAATATTTTTCTCAATCGAGTTGACTTTGTTGAGAACCGAATACAGCGTCGTGGTTTTTCCCGAACCGGTCGGCCCGGTCACAAGGAACATACCGTTCGGCTGAATACACATATCTTCGAGCGTGGCTTGAACGTCGGGCGTGAAGCCCAATTTGTTCAAACCAAGCATGACCGAGCCTTTGTCCAAAATACGCATGACGATTTTTTCGCCAAACATGGACGGCAGGCACGATACGCGCATGTCGTAGTCTTTGTTGTTGTGCTTAATCGGGATACGTCCGTCTTGGGGAACGCGCCGCTCGGCGATGTTCATGTCGGACATAATTTTGTAGCGCGAAATCAACGGCCCTTTAAGCATATTGGGAACCGCCATCACTTCGCGCAAAACGCCGTCCACGCGGTTGCGAATGCGGACGTTGCGCACCGATGGCTCGATGTGAATATCGGACGCCCCGCCTTCAATCGCCGAAACGAGAATGGCGTTCGCCATACGAACGACGGGCGCTTGGTTCGCGTCGGCTTCGTCGCTTGCCGCGCCGTCGGGTTCAATATCGGCAGTGCGTCCCGCCGACATTTCGGCGATGATTTTTGCCATATCCGTCGTGCCGCCGCCGGTTGACGCGGGAACCACGGCGTTGGACGAACCGCCGGATGCGGGCACGGCAACCGCGCTCGCGCCGTAGGCTTTGGAGATCGCGTCTTCCAAATCGCGGGGAACGGCGACCATAGGGATGACTTGGCAGCGCGACGCCATGCGGATGTCGTCAACCGCCATAAGGTTGCGCGGGTCTTTCATCGCAACCCAAAGTTTTTGATCCACTTTGCGTACCGGAATCGCGTTATGCTTTTGCACCACGCTTTGCGGTACGACGTTGATTGCGGTGGCTTCCGGTTTGTGCTTGGTCAGGTCGATGAACGGCATCCCTTCGGCTGCCGCTTTGGCCTGATACACGTCAATATCGGTCGCCATTTGCAGATCGATTATGACTTGCGCCAAATCGAGTTGGGGCGTGCTTCGCTGCGTATCTTTAGCCTGCTGCAACTTGTCGGGTGTGAGAAGGCCCTTCTCAACCAGAATATCGCCGAGGCTTTTGCGTACCATTGCCATAGTTAATTCGTATCCTTCCGCGCAGAAACCATTTGTTTTGCCTGCGTGATCTCAAAAATCCGCGCGCGGGCCGCTGTTTTTGCGTGCTGCCCGCGAAATTGCGCTCGCGCCAAAGCGACCGATGCGACTCGTTTCGCTGCGTCCAACGATTAAGTTCTCGGCAAACCCTAAAAATGCCTCCCCGGCTGGATCAGTCTGCCAAGTTCGACCAAAAAGAGTAAAGTGCGAAAAACCAAACGCAAACAGCCCGCTTGCACGGCCCGAAAAAGCCAACCCAAGCGAGCGACGCCAAAAACGAGAGCCGCAAACCGGAAATTGGCTGCGGTGGGGTACGGTCACGAACGCGGTTGCGGCGGCTGCGCTCAAAATACGCTTCAATTCCCCTTGAATGTTTCCGGGCCGTGTACAATCAGCCACGGAATAGTGCGCCATTATAACACGCGGGCTAATTTGCCTGCAAGCGGTAGGAAAGAAACCGCCTTCGCGTAGTTTCTTTTCTCTCAATATTAGGACACAAAAATGCCCCGGTGAGTTCCCGAACCGGTACGCCCTATGGGCGCGCTAACTTGAGCAGCCGATTTGACATCAAGGGGGTAAAACGGATAAAATAGAAAGGTTTCGACGGCTTTCGTTGGTCGCCGGAAACTATGAAATAAAGGCAAAGCGGAAGAACACCCATGTTTACCTTCACCAAAAAAGCGGACTATGCCCTTCTTGCTTTGTCGTATCTCGCCACGAACGGCGAAGGGCGCGTCGTCGGCCCGCGCGAAATCGCGGGAAACTATGAAATTCCCCTCGAACTGTTAGCCAAAGTTTTGCAAACGCTGGCCCGCAACGGGTTGGTAAAAAGCGTTCCCGGGCCGACGGGGGGCTATAAACTGGCCCGGCCCGCGCTCGAAATTTCCGCGTTGTCGGTCGTGCAGGCAATCGATGGCCCAGTCGCTATCGCCCAGTGCTGGGACGAAGGCGGAACCGACGGCTGCGCCCAAGCCTCGCGCTGTAGTTTGCGCGGCCCACTCGCCCGCATTCAGGACGAAATGACGCGCCTTCTGCAAATGATGACGCTCGCCGACTTGTGCGAACCCGAAGCCGATGGCTCGATGTTGATGCCACAGCCGCCGCCGCAAACGCGCACGTTTGCGGAAGGGCGGCGTTTGACGATGGCGAATCGCTAAATTTTTTCGCGCCCCTCGCCAAATCCCATTTATCGTTTAATTCGCGGGAACAAATGCGCCCCGGGCTTGTTTCTGCTTGTGAACACCAACAAAGGCATCGAATTTTTATGAGCGTAAAAACCCCCGTTTACATGGACAATAATGCGACCACGCGCACTGACCCGCGCGTCGTGGACGCCATGCTTCCGTATTTGACTGAACTGTACGGCAACTCCGCATCGCGCGGTCACTCGTTTGGCTGGGCTGCGGAAGAGGCCATTGATGTGGCCCGCCAGCAGATCGCAAACGTCATCGGAGCCGACCCGAAAGAAATTATTTTCACGTCCGGCGCGACCGAAAGTGACAACTTGGCTCTCAAAGGCGTCGCGGAAATGTACGCCGATAAGGGCGACCATATCATTACCGTCGTTACCGAGCACAAGGCCATCTTGGACGCCTGTAAGCGCTTGGAGCGCGACGGTAAGCGCGTCACGTACTTGCCCGTGCAGCCCGACGGCTTGATTAGCCTTGATGATTTGCGCGCCGCGATTGACGACAAAACAATCTTGGTTTCCATCATGGCCGCCAACAACGAAATTGGCGTCGTTCAGCCGGTCGCTGAAATCGGCGCGATTTGCCGCGAAAAAGGCATCCTGTTCCACTCGGACGCCGTGCAGGCGTTTGGCAAAATCCCGCTTGACGTGAACGCAATGCACATCGATTTGATGTCGCTGACGGCCCACAAAATCTACGGCCCCAAAGGCGTTGGCGCGCTGTACGTGCGACGGCGCAACCCCCGCGTCCGTTTGACCGCACAAATGGACGGCGGCGGGCACGAACGCGGCTTCCGCTCGGGCACGCTCAACGTTCCGGGCATCGTCGGGTTTGGTAAAGCGGCGGAAATTGCCCAATCGGAGCTGCGAAGCGAAACCGAGCGCTTGGGCTATCTGCGGGAAAAACTGCGCCGTGGCATTATGGACGCGATTGACGAAACCTACATCAACGGCCACGCGACCCAGCGTTTGCCGGGCAACATGAACATTTCGTTCAACTATGTGGAAGGCGAAAGCCTGATTATGGGCCTCAAGGACATTGCCTTGTCGTCCGGTTCGGCGTGTACGTCCGCGTCGCTGGAACCGTCGTATGTTTTGAAAGCGCTCGGCGTCGGCGATGAACTCGCGCACTCGTCGCTTCGGTTCGGCTTGGGCCGATTCACGACCGAAGAAGAAGTCGATTTCGTCATCAACCGCGTTATCGGCGAAGTAGACCGTTTGCGCGAAATGTCGCCCTTGTACGAACTCGCAAAAGAAGGCGTTGACCTTGCGACCGTGAAATGGGCCGCGCACTAATCGGTTAATTGCTGAATAACAGAGCGGGCTATGACAGACTATGAAAAATTGCTTGTTGTAGCCCGCGCTTCGTTTAGAGTATGGCAATTATTATAAAGAAAGCGGCGATAATACCATTTGGGAACGAGCAAGATTCGGAACGTTTTGAAGCCGAATTGGTAAAAGGTGTTGTTGAGTTGCTTCGCGCCGAAGCCGAACGGCAAAAATTTGGTATAACATTCTA
>CAXTBP010000181.1:0-10908 GCA_964241985.1 uncultured Armatimonadaceae bacterium
CTCTGGGCCGGGGCGGCGCGCCGCGACCAGCTCCGCTTGGCGAGCGCGGGCGGCAGACCCTTCTACGGCCAAATGAACAACCGTGGAAGTCATTTCGGCTCCGTCGGTTTGCGTGGGAAGATAGGAAATTCGGCCCCATCGTAAACCGGGCGCAGAATTTCCGACAACGCCGCCATGACCCGCTCCCGGTAAGGCGAAGCACATGGGTATTCCAGCGTGAAGCGCATTCTATCGTCGCGGGTGAGGACGATTTTGGCTTGAATATCTTGTAAGTCCAGCAACATAAAAAATGCCTCCGACGCGCTGCTTGTAGGCGTCAAAGGCATTATGAAGGGCAGAAAAATAAATAAGTATCTATCTGCCCTAAAAATTATGAAATATTTTGGTCACGACACCGCTGGGAGGCTTTTCGTCGTTCATCCTCTCTTGCATAGGCAGGAACCGGCAAGCCTCTTTTGCCATAGAAATTTTCCAAACGACTTATATGGTTCGTAACTACCGCCGACCGACTTAACCCTAACGCAATATCACGATTGATGGGATCATCTTTACGCTGCGGCCCTTTTGTGTTGAGGCGCTCAAGAATACCTAAATCAAGATGCTGGATCCATTCCATATGAGCAGCTTTAATTTTCGATGCTTCAATATCGAATTCGTTGCTCAAGTTTAGATCCCGCCCTGTTGGTGGGGCGAGGGTCTGTTGCAGGCAGTAGATTTGGTTTTCATGGCATTTGCGAAATACGAAAGTCGTAACCATTCCACCTCGACGGGGAACTACGATAGTATCTGGAAGAATTTTGGGGGGCAGTCCGTGAAGATTTCTTAGTTCGGCGCAGTTTTTGTCGCGCTCTTGCTCCAAATATTTTTGCATACTCGGGGTGTATGGTAAACCAGCTTTTTGAAGTGCTTCCTTCGCCCAGCCATCCACATATTCTTGCCCCTCACCTTGATGCCACCGTAAAGCACCCTCGGGCGACACTAAATGCTGCCACCGTTCGTTTTTTGCGAGCGATACGCGCAGGTTATCTTTGTTATCGTCACTTGCTAATTCGACCCATTGCCGAAGCACCAATATGAGGATGGTGTTGTCAAACTCATAGTTAGCCACAAATGATTGCCCTCGCACTCCATTGATACTGGCCTCTACCCGACGGATGGCCATACCCGTTTCAATACACACGTATCCAGACCAAAGCATTTCATCATTGGTGTTGAAATCGTGTAATTCCGTGGATTTTTCACCCGAAACGTCATACCACCACTGGGCAACAGAAAAAAAGTAGAAAAGTCCTCTGCCAAAATTATCCGTTGGCAGAGTGTCTTCACTCCCTAAAATCAACGTCGCCTCGAAAGGGACGTAACGCCGGGTAAAAACATAAAGTGCATCGAGGTTTCGGTTGAAATCTTCTCCATCTTTCGATGATTTCGATTCTCCGATGGCTCGGTACACTTGGGCTTTGAGGTTTAGGTAGTCAAGGTACTCATCGTTTTCCTGTGAATCGGACTCTTCGTCATCCCAACCATATATATCCGCCCATTCAAGTGCGGCATGGCGGAACTCTTCGATCTCCGTCATGACATCTTCGTATATTGGTGTCATTTTGATTGTCCTTTCTGCTTCTTGAGCGCCGACACCGGACTGAAAGCCCGGTGCGCCGCCTGCACGTCTGCGTTTGCCATATTAACATAAGCAAGCGATTGTTTTGCAGTCGTGTGGCCCAGCATCATCTGAAGGCTTGCTACGTTGCCGCCGTTGCCGATAAACACGACCGCGAACGAATGGCGCATCGTATGCGGGCACAGCCGCTTACCCGAAATTCCCGCCCGTTTTGCCAGTCGATTGATGAGAAACCGCAAACCGTGCCGAGTCATGGCCCCACCGGCCCCACCGGCCCCACCGCCTCGATCCGCCAAAAAGAGCGCTTGATGCACGTCGCGCGGGGCTTCCCTTAGATATTGAAACAGCGATTTCTTTGTGTGGGCGGAAAACGGAACGGTGCGCGACTTGCCGCCTTTGCCGTCCCGCACGAGCACGGCCCCGCCGTCGAAGTCCACGTCGGAAACGAGCAAGTCACAAAGTTCAGTCGCCCGGAGGCCAGTGTCGAGCAACAGGAGCAGTATTGCCTCGTCGCGTTTGGGGTTGTTGCCACGGGTTGCGGCCTGGATGAGCGCGGCGAGTTGTTCGAGCGTGAAGGGAACGACTTGATCGGGTCGGTCGATGGGCGGCGGAATGCGCTCCATAGGCGAAGCGTCCAATTCGCCCTCGGTCACCAAATGATTGAAAAACGCACGCAGGATACGATGATAGGTTTTGACCGTGCCCGGCGTGGTCGGCTTGGTCATACGCGGATTGCCCCAGCGTCCGCCCTCCTCTTTGTGTCCGTTCGTCGCGTGATGCAAAAAAGCGCGGAGCGCAGCGATGTCGCACACGTCGAGAGATTTATGGGCGAGAAACCAAGAGAGTTTTTTGAGGAGTTCGCGCCGGGCCTGCGTGGTGCGCTCGCTATGACGGTTGATTTCGCCTGCCATAAACCAGTTATCGGCCAGACGCGACAAACCGGCTGTGAAAACGTGTTCGATTTCACCAGCCGATTTTTGGAAAGAAGGTTGTATTTTTCGCATTTCGTTCTCCAAAACAAGGTTTGAAGAGCGAAAAAACACACAGATCTTGAAAGTTCTTGGTAGCAATAAGGGCGTATTGCTACCAATATATAGCCCGTACCGGATTTGAACCGGTGGTCTCCTCCGTGAAAGGGAGGCATGTTAGGCCGCTACACCAACGGGCCACGTTCAACACAAAAACACGCTCCATACGGGGCGCACAAAAAGTGTATCGCGCCCGCCTTCGGTTGTCAAGGCGAATTTGCTCTGGTTCTTGACGTTTTTACCGGCGCGCGGCTACAATGAGTGAAATTAATCGTATTTCTAAATCTCTCGCATCTTTGTATCGTTTTTTGCATTGGCTCGGAATCTGTTGGTATGCACAACGCCCCCGCCCCGACCGCCACGCCCACCCCACCCTCGTCTACCGAACGCGCCGCGACGGTTCTTGACACTTTGCAATCCCCTTCCTTTTCCAAAGGCGATGGCATTGCGGACGCCACACTGCTCGCCGCCTTCCATGAAATTTTGACGACGCTTTCCCGCGCAACGGGCGGGGCGGGAACCGTGGATAGCGAAGCGCGCGAAGTCGGCGGTGGAACGGAAGACACGGCGCGCACTACCAAATCGGTTTTGACGCTCGTGACGCAAAAAGCGTGCCTACTGACCGGGTGCGCATCCGCAACTGTCGCCCTTCTTGATGAAAGCCGCGAAACCATCGAGTTTGCCGCAGCGTGGGGCGACGATGCAAACGAGTTTGCCGGGTCGCGCGTCCGGGCAAGCGACACGCTCGCGGGAAACACGGCCCGAACCGGCGAGCCGTATTGGGCGTTTCGCCCGGAAGCCGAGCCGGGAAAAAACGACGAAACGGTTTCGTTTGTGCATTCCGCCGCCGTCGTGCCGATTTTTCTGAATGGGCAGCCGGTCGGGGCGGTCGCGGCCCTGCATAAGAAAAACCGCCTGCCGTTCGACGGCGCGGACTTGATGGCGCTGTCTACGCTTGCCGCGTCCGCGTCGGTCGTTATCGGCAGTCAGGCAGTGCGGGCCGAGCGAGCGCAAAACAAGCGCGAACTGGATGTGTTGTACGAGGCCGTTCGCAACGTTTCCGGCGCGCTCTCGGCCCCGGATGTTTTGCGCGTGGTCGTGGAGCAGGTCGCCGGGCAAATGGAATCGAGCGCGGTAACTGTCTGGCTACTCAGCGACGACCGCACGCACCTGAGCATCGCCGAAGACGAGGGGCTGACACCGGACGAGCGCGAAATCGTTTTGCCCGCCACAAACGCCGCCGGGACAGCGGGATGGGTTCACGCCCTCCTTCGGCAAACGCGCCCCGTGTTTCTGCGGTTTACCGACAGCGACGGCGACGAACCCACGCCGCCGCCGATTCCCTCGGGCCAGAACGATTTTTGGACATGCGAAAGCCCGTTTCCCGCCATTTCGGCCCGTTCCGGCCTTGCCTGTCCGATCCGCTCCGGCGATACCGTGCGCGGGTTCGTGCTGGTGTTGTCGATTCAAGCGCCCGGCGTGTATCAAGCCACCGACGCCAAACTCCTTGCCGCGCTCGCCTCGCAGTCCGCCGTCGCCCTCGAAAACGCCGATCTGTACGAGGATGCGACCCGCCGCGAGCGCGAAGCCGCCGCCCTATACGATTTATCGCAAACCGTCACGGCCTCGCTTCCGTTGCCCCATGTACTGCGCGATGTCGGCGAGGTCGTTCTACGATTGCTGGACGTGGATACGTTCGTTTTGTTTGTTCATGATCCGCCGTCCGATAAACTCCGGGTGCATAGCGAGCGGCACGCCCCGCCCGGTTTGCGCGACCAGTACGCCCCGCTTATCGGGCAAGGCATTCCCGGCTGGGTGATGGAGTTTGAAACGCCCGCGTCGGTTCCCGATGTGACCCGCGATGCCCGCAACGCTTCCGCACCGCTCGATGGTTTTGGTATCGCGTCGCTTATCGCCGCGCCGCTGCAAATCGGAACCGCGACCATCGGGGTTTTGTGCGCGATGACATCTGCGCCGCGCGCCTTTACGGTCGCCGAAATGGAATTGGCCTACACAATTGCCAATCAAGCCGCCCTCGCCCTCGAAAACAGCCGTATCCGCGAAACCGTGCGGCACAACGAAACAAGCAGCCGACGCTTTTTTTCGCGGCTTGCTCGCGCCCTGAATACCGCCCATGAACCGGGCGACGTGCCGCGCCTTATTGTGTCACAGGCACTGGACGTGCTGGAAGCCGACCGCTGCGCGCTTTGGGCCGTCGAAAGCGGAGGCGAACGCATAGAAAAAGCCGCCCATCTGGGTTTCCGCGCGCAATCGGACGCCGCCGAACCAGCCGTTTTCACCATATATCCGACCACGCCCGCAGGCTGGATTGCGCGCAACAACCACGCCCTCGTTATCGAGAATTTGAATACCGATGATCGCTTCGCGCAGACCTACGATAAACCGGCGCAGGGCAGCGTGGCGGCGTATATGGGCGTCCCCGTGCGACTGCGCGGGCAAGTCGTCGGCGTGCTGGAACTCTTCATGCGGCGGCGCAGAAAATGGAAAAACGAGGAAGAGCGCCTTTTGATAGGCTTTGCCACACAGACGGCAACGGCCTTTCAAAACGCGCGCCGGGCGCAGGCCGCACTTCGCGCCGATGCGCGAACGGCGTGTTTGGAACACCTGCAAAACCTTGCGTCCCATCAAAAGGGCGCGCCCATTAGCCCGAATTCTATCGTGTCGCTTCTTGCGCTGCATTTGAACGCGCCCGTTGTCGTGTTCGTACAGAACGGGCCGGACACTGCGTGGGAAATCGGCGCGGCAAGCGTGGAACTGGACGCTTTGCCCCAAGAAACGATCCGGGCCGCGCACGCTGCGCTTGAACGTGGCGAGCAGAACGCACTCACAACAGCCGTGGATTTTTCGCTTGCCAGCCGAAACAGTACGAAAAGCGCGCGCGGTGCGGCGGTCGCCGTTTTCCTAACGCTCGAAAACGGAAGCGATTTGCAGATTTTGCTCCAAACGACTGTGGAACTTCTTACCCTTCCAAACGGAGCGGAAACTACCCGCGTTCGGCGAGCGTCTAATAAATTGAAAGAGTCAAAAGTTTCGCCGAACTGAAAGAAAAACACGCTAAGAGGCCGAAAAGCTTAGAATAATAATTGTTGAATCGTTTGAAACGTCACTCGTTGCGGGCACAGAGAGCATGAGAAACAAACGGCGAATATGGTTGAGAACGAAGCGATGTACGGCATAGAGTTCGTAAGCAGTTCAGGCGAGCGATTTTAACCGTTCCCGCTGCTCAATCGCTTGGTGATTTGCGATAGCGTAAAAAATTATGTCAACACTGCACGACAACGATGTCAAACATTCGGTTCACGCCGAGGGTGGGCCGCCGCTTGAAAAATGCGGCCCTATAGATGCCCTCGTTAGCGTTTGCATTCCGGGCGGCAAACCGTGGACGCTTTGGGCGAAAAACTGCGCCTGTCCCCTTCCGACCGTGCCGCCGTTAAACTTGCGGTCGGCGAAGCGTGTAACAACGCCGTACTTCATCCCAGTTCACCGGAAAAAATACCTCAGGTCACCATTGCCTGTCGCGTTTTGCCCAACGTTTTGGAAATCGATGTAACCAATCAGGGCAATGGCTTTCATCCCCCAATAGCCGCAAAAATGCCGGACGCCGAACTGCTTTCCGAAAGCGGGCGCGGAATGGCTTTAATGGAACTGATGATGGATTCGGTCGAATACCTTTCGCTCCACGGTAACACCGTCGTTCGGATGCGGAAACACTACACGCCCAGTCCAAATTAAACTGCCGCTTTTCAGCGCGTGAGCGCCACGGTTCCCGATTTAGTCGAGCCGTTGCTCCGCACCAAGCACACGCGGTTGCGCCCGGTTTGCTTAGCTTGATACATTCCCGCATCGGCGGCTTCCACGAGGCTTGGCGCATCGTGCGCGTTGCGCGGCAGTGTGGCGACCCCGACCGAAACGGTGAGGCGTGTGAATTCGCCGTTCGTGAGTACGAACTCGTGCTCGACGACGGCACGGCGCACGCGCTCAGCGATACGCAGGGCTTCGGATTCCAAGGTTTCCGGGCAGATAATCGCCAGTTCCTCGCCGCCGTAGCGGGCCGCCATATCAATTCCCCGACAGGCTCGGCTCAAAATGCGGCCCATTTGCGCGAGCACGGCATCGCCGGAACGGTGACCGAAGGTATCGTTAATTTTTTTGAAATGATCGATGTCGATAATCAAAAGGGCGAGCGAGTGCCGATAGCGCCCCGCGCGCTCCACTTCGGTTTGCAGCCTGCGACGGAACGCCCGCTGATTGGCAAGGCCGGTCAAAGCATCCGTCGTTGCCAGTGCGTGAAGACGGACGCGCTGAATGGGATACACAATGCGCCGCGCCATTTGCACTAAATCGGCGCGCTCCGAAGCCGTAAACCCTTTTTCGCCGCGCCGCCCAGCGTACAAGACGCCGAACACATCGCCAAAGGTTCGCAGCGGAACAACGACAATATGGCGCGCGTCTTTATCCAAATCGGTAAAAATCCCGATGGGCGAAGCGTTTTCCGCCAGGCCCTCCGGGTATTTTGTCCAAAACAGTGGAACATCATAATCGGCTTCGTGAATGGCGTTCTGATCGGCGAGTGGGACGCGGTGCAAGCCGACCGCGTTATCGGCGATACCGAGCGTTTGCGCAAGCAGAAAATCCGGCCCATCGGGTTCGCGCAGAAAAACCGCCACGGTATCGGACGCAACCAATTCGTCCACGCGCAATAGGCCCGCGCCCAGCATCGGCTCGAGTTCGGACATCGCCTCCATCATCATGGACGTGTCGCTGAACCATTCGTAGCGGGAAGCCCGGTCGAACTGATGCTTGGCGCGGATTTGCGCGGTTCGGGCCGCCCGCTCCAAGCGACGCACAACCAGCCCGGCAAAAAGCGACACCCACAAAAATACGACGCCTTGCAGTACGTCGCCCTTCTGTACGATAAAGGCGGTCGGTTTCCACGCGCCCAAAATGACGAACAAGACGCAAACTGCGGTCCCGGCAGCCGCACTACCCGCGACGCCAAAATACAGCGCGCCGATAAACACGGGCACAAACAAAAGCGCGGCAAACGGGGATGCGGTTCCCCCCGTCACGGCAACCACGACGCTGATGAATTTGGTCATCAGAAGGAGGGCAAGAAACCGCGCGGTCTGATCGCGAGCCTCTTCGCGGCGGTTCTTGTCGCCGCCAAACCAATTCGGCGTATACAAATGGGACGCGACAAGCGCGATCAGCGCGGCAAATCCGCCACCGCACACGAAAAACGGAAGAAGCGGCAAGTGCCGCGCCCACGCAAGGACGAGTTCGGCAACGACAAAAAAGGCGGCGGCACTAAGCGCGATATTTGCGCTCGCCTTGACGCTGGGCGGATCGGCGGGGCGCGCCAAAGGCCCGGACGCGGGCGAGGCGGCGCGCCGGTTCGCCTTGGAACCCGTTCGTGTTTTTCGTTCTTGTGCCATACAACGTTGTCGCGTACCTACGCGCGGTTTACCGTATCTGTGGTAAGGAGATCTCGGAAAGCGCGCTTTGAGCCTCCTTTAACTGTCTCCGTACCGCATCCGGGGCGGTTCCCCCGACGCTTTTGCGCGCGCTCGCCGAGGCTTCCGGCGCAATCGCTTGGAGAGCATCGGCAGTAAACCGCGCATCAAACGCCTGCAAATCGGCCCGCGTCAATTCTTCCAAAACGCGCCCGGTTTGCAAACACTGCCGTACCAATTTTCCGATAACTTCGTGCGCTTCCCGGAAAGGCACGCCGTCTGCGGCAAGCGCATCGGCAAGGTCGGTCGCCGTCGAAAAATCGCCGTGCAAAGCGTTCTTCATGGCGTCCGGCTTAAAAGCCGCGCCGTCAATGAGCCGCCCCATGAGCGTCGTGCAGGCAGTCGCCGTGTCGCTCGTGTCGAAAAGCGGCTCCTTGTCTTCCTGCATATCTTTATTGTAGGCAAGAACGAGGCCCTTCATCAGCGTCAGCAGGGTTACATTGTTTCCATATACCCGCGCGGTCTTCCCACGAACCAATTCGGCGACATCCGGGTTCTTTTTTTGTGGCATGATGGACGAGCCGGTCGTTAAGGCGTCGGGAAGTTCCACGAAACCAAATTCGGGCGCGCTCCATAGAACCAATTCTTCGGCGAGTCGCGACAAATGGAGCATCAGCAAACTGGCGCACGAGCAAAACTCGACGGCGAAATCCCGGTCGGCT
This sequence comes from uncultured Armatimonadaceae bacterium, assembly GCA_964241985.1. Lineage (GTDB taxonomy): Bacteria > Armatimonadota > Armatimonadia > Armatimonadales > Armatimonadaceae > CAXTBP01. The sequence continues at coordinate 8,843 of CAXTBP010000181.1, forward strand.
ACGGCGTCCAGCGAATTGGGGCATAGTCGCGCGAAACCCAGTTCTCGTCGCACGAAATCGCGGTCAATCGGAAACGGGGTTCCGGCAAGCGCACCCGCGCCAAGCGGAAGGGCGTCGGTTCGTTTGTAGCAATCGGCAAGCCGTTCGTCGTCGCGGGTCAGCATCCAGAAATAGGCCAGCAAATGGTGCGACAGCAAAATGGGCTGCGCGTGCTGATGGTGTGTTCGGCCCGGCAAAACCACGCCCATTTGTTCGTCGGCGCGGGCCAAAAGTGAGGCCCGGAGTGCGTGGTTCGCGCCGCGCAAATCCCCTATCGCGCCCTTGAGCCATAGCCGAATATCGGTGGCGACTTGATCGTTGCGCGAGCGGGCCGTGTGCAGTTTGCCCGCGACGGCTCCGATACGCTCTTTGAGCAGGCTTTCCATCGCGGAATGAATGTCTTCGGCGTCGGGCGGCAAATCAATCGCCCCACTCGCCAAATCGTCACGCAGAGCAATAAGGCCGTTGACGATAGCGTCGCCGTCTTCTTGCGGAATGATGGCTTGCTTGGCGAGCATTTTGGCGTGCGCGATGGAACCTTCGATGTCCTGCCGCCAAAGCCGACGGTCAAACGACAGCGACTGATTGAACTGCCACACGAGCGCGTCGGTTTCGCCCTCGAACCGGCCTCCCCAAAGCGCCATTAGTTCGCGCCCCCGTCAGTTGCCGTTTCGTCCGCCGCACCTAAAAGCTGCCGCATTTCACCCTGCGCGGGCAAAACGCCCAAATTGGCGTACACGGCGATTTTTTGACGCGAATCGGCGATGTCCAAATTACGAAGACTTAACTGCCCTATGCGATCCAGCGGCGAAAACGCCTCATCTTCCACGCGCTCCATGCTCAATCGTTCGGGCGCGTAGGTCAAATGAGGGCCAGTCGTGTCCAGTAGCGAGTAATCGTCGCCGCGCCGCAGTTCGACGGTTACGGTTCCGGTTACGGCCCGGCCCACCCAGCGCTGCAAGGTGTCGCGGAGCATGAGGGATTGCGGGTCGAACCAGCGGCCCTCGTACAAAAGGCGGCCCAGTTTGCGGCCCAGCGTGCGGTAGTTGTCAATCGTGCCCTCGTTGTGGATGGCGGCCACAAGGCGTTCGTAGGCGATAAACAAGAGCGCCATACCCGGCGCTTCGTAGACGCCCCGCGATTTGGCCTCGATGATGCGGTTCTCGATTTGGTCGCTCATGCCCAAACCGTGCCGTCCACCAATTTGATTGGCTTCCATGACCAAATCGACCGGCGAGTCGAACGTTTGCCCGTTGAGCGAAACCGGCAAGCCTTCGGCAAACTCGACCGTGATTTCTTCGGGCGCGATTTTCACGCTTTCGTCCCAAAACTTGACGCCCATGATCGGCTCGACGATACGGAAGCCGTTTTTGAGAAACTCCAAATCTTTGGCTTCGTGCGTTGCGCCCCAAAGGTTTGAGTCGGTAGAGTACGCTTTTTCCGCGCTCATTTTGTAAGGGAAGCCATGATCCGTGAGCCACTTGCTCATTTCGGCCCGCCCGCCCATTTCGTCCACGAACGCCTTGTCCAGCCACGGTTTGTAGATTTGCAAATCGGGGTTCGCCATCAAGCCATAGCGGTAAAACCGCTCAATGTCGTTGCCTTTGTACGTGGAGCCGTCGCCCCAAATTTGGACGCTGTCGGCTTTCATAGCGTTAACGAGGAGCGTTCCCGTGACCGCGCGACCTAAGGGCGTCGTGTTAAAATACCGCTTGCCCGCCGATTCGATGTGGAACGCCCCGCACATCAAGGCGACCAGCCCTTCGCGGACAAGTGCCTCGCGGCAGTCCACCAAACGCGCGGCCTCGGCCCCGTATTCGATGGCGCGTTTGGTAATCGCGTCATAGTCTTTTTCGTCGGGCTGCCCCAAATGGGCCGTGTAAGTGTACGGAACCGCGCCGTGATGGCGCATCCACGCAATCGCCGCCGACGTGTCCAATCCGCCGGAAAAAGCGATACCGACGTTTTCCCCTTTGGGAAGCGAAAGAAGTATTTTATTGCTCATAATTTTGGTTCGTCGCCCAGTT
>CAXTBP010000182.1:0-10904 GCA_964241985.1 uncultured Armatimonadaceae bacterium
GGCTTTCGTTTTCGGCTCGATGCTCATTTCGATAACCGGCTCGGGGAAGATGATCGATTCCAAAAGAATCGGCTGCTTCTCATCGGCCAGCGTATCGCCCGTCGTCGTGTCCGAAAGGCCCACGGCGGCGGCAATGTCACCGGCATACACCATATCGATTTCTTCGCGCTTGTTGGCGTGCATCTGCAAAACGCGGCTGATACGTTCCTTTTTGCCTTTGGAGGCATTGTAAACATACGAGCCTTTTTGCAGCGTGCCCGAATACACGCGGAAGAACGTCAGGTTGCCGACGTGCGGGTCGTTCATGAGTTTGAACGCAAGCGCCGAAAACGGTTCGCTGTCCAACGGTTCGCGGGACTCTTCCACCGACGGATCGTCCACGTCGTGCCCGGGAACCGCGCCAACATCGGTCGGCGACGGCAGGTATTCGATCACCGAATCGAGCATCGGCTGGACGCCCTTGTTTTTGAAGGCCGTACCGCACAGCATCGGGATAAGCGTGTTAGCAAGCGTGCCTTTGCGAAGCGCGTTTTTGATCTCTTCGTTGGTTAAGGCTTCGCCTTCCAAGAATTTTTCAATCAGCGCATCGTCGGCTTCGGCTGCCGCCTCAATCATTTTTTCCCGCCATTCGGACGCAATGTCCAAAAGGTCGGCGGGGCAGTCCACGATTTCCTGCTCCGAACCCTTATCGTCCTTATACACGGTGGCTTTCATCGTGATAAGGTCAACAATGCCTTTGAACTCGGCTTCGGCCCCAATCGGGATTTGAATCGGTATGGCATTCGCACCCAAGCGTTCGCGCACGGCTTTGACGACCGTGTAGAAATCCGCGCCCATTCTGTCCATTTTGTTGACGAAGCAGAGGCGAGGAACCTTATACTTGTTGGCCTGCCGCCATACGGTTTCGGACTGCGGCTGAACCCCGGCAACCGCGCAGAACACGACGACCGCGCCGTCGAGAACGCGGAGCGAGCGCTCCACTTCGACCGTAAAGTCAACGTGGCCCGGCGTGTCGATGATGTTGATGCGGTGCGTTTTCAAGCGGTTCTTGGGCTGGTCGGGGTCTTCGCTCAGGCCCCACGAACAGGTCGTTGCCGCCGACGTAATCGTGATACCGCGCTCTTGTTCCTGCTCCATCCAGTCCATCGTTGCCGCGCCGTCATGCACTTCGCCGATTTTGTAGTTGCGGCCCGTGTAGAACAGGATGCGTTCCGTCACCGTGGTTTTGCCCGCGTCGATGTGCGCGGAAATACCGATATTGCGTGTGTTTTCGAGGGAATATTCTCGTGCCATAGTTTTTTGTTTCCGTTGGGAAGTTGGGTTGTTTGTGAGGCGGCGTTTTTACACCCGGCCTCGGGGATATGCAGAGCGTGACCTTAGCAGGTCACGCAACATGCGGAATGGTCGCTAAAATCGGGGGCTTTTGGCCCGCGCCGCTTGATTTAGCCTGACGCACCTATGGAAAGAAAGCGCGCCGGTAAGCCGCACAAAGCGACGCGCCCGATTACCGCCCGCGCGGGCGGGATGCGTACCGACCCGGTTCGGTTGCTAAATGTCGCCACTGACTTGCTGCTGTTTGTCGTAAATTTCAAGACCGTCGCTTCCTTTCTTTCGATTTGGCGCAGGCTGTTTCTTCCAAAAACAACCGCGTTTTTGCCACACGCTCAAACGCGCCGAACAATGTTCTTCAAATGAATCCATCATCGGCGCGCGATAAAACGTTTGCGAAAATTTCGCCGTTCCACTATATCACAAATTTCAAACCCTCGCCCATCGTTGCAGCGGCGCTCGTGCTTTGCGCTGTGTTCCTTTGCTTATAATGCGCGGTGGCGTATTTTGGTTCCCAAATAAAAAGCAGACGCGGAGCACATGGATTGGAAATCCACGTTTAAGTGACCTGCGGCCAGTTGTCCTTCGGACAAAAAGAGAATGAGTTTCTACATTGGTGCGGATTCGTCGGTTTCTTCCCAATAAGGTTTTATCGTTCCGTTTTTGTGGTGCTGTTTTTGATTTACGACGTATTCTATGGCGTTTGCCAAATGGTCGTGGCTCAGTGAAAATAACGCGAAGCCATCCACCCAATGAAACGGTTCGGAGAATTCGCGTTTGTGAACGTTGATAAAGCGCGACGAATGCCCTTTGACTTGCTTCATAAATGCGCTTGGTGCAACAGTCCCGGCAAGCCGCGCCACCAAATGAACGTGATCCGGCATTCCGCCAAGAGCAAGCACCGCGCACCACTGATTTTCCACTTGCTCCGTAATACACCGATATACATTGCGCTCCCATTCGGGCGTCAGAAACGCAATGCGGTGCTTGGTTGCCCAAACCGCGTGAACGTGTAAAACAATCTTGCTCCGCCGCCGTTCCCAACCCACTTCGTCTTCGTTTTCCATTTGCACCCTCCGTTCTACCAATTATGGCACAAGCGTCTGACGTTGTAGAAAACTCCGCTTGTCCGAAGGACAACTGGCCGTATGTCACTTAAACGTGAATTTTCAATCCATGTACTCCTCCATGCGAAAAACAAAAAAACGGCGACGCTCAAAAGAGAGTCACCGTTCTTCATTTTTCGTAGTTTGGTTTTAGAACCGGTAGTGCGAAAAGGCTTTGTTGGCTTCGGCCATTTTGTAGCCTTCTTCACGCTTACGAACCGCGCCGCCCGCGCCGTTCGCGGCGTCGAGGAGTTCACCGGCGAGTTTGTCCACCATCGAGCGACCATTGCGGCGGCGCGCGTAGGTGACCATCCAGCGAATGCCAAGCGCGGTGCGGCGCTCGGCCCGCACTTCGACCGGGACTTGGTAGGTCGCTCCGCCGACGCGGCGGGGCTTGACTTCGACGACCGGCATTACGCGCCGCAGGGCTTCGTCGAAGATTTCCATACCGGGACGACCGGCTTTGGCTTCGGCTTGTTCGAGCGCGCCGTAAAAGATGCGCTCGGCGACGGACTTTTTGCCGTCCATCATCATGCGGTTAATGAACCGCGTTACCATCACAGAGTTGTAAATCGGGTCAGCTAAAATGTCGCGCTTAACCGCTGGGCCTTTTCGTGGCATATCTTAATTTTTTCCTGTTCCCTACTTACTTCTTGGCTTCTTTGGGCTTCTTGGTTCCGTACTTGGAGCGCGACGATTTGCGCTCTTTGGTTCCGGCGGTGTCCAGCGTGCCGCGCACGATGTGGTAGCGGACGCCCGGCAAGTCCTTGACGCGACCGCCACGGATCATGACAACGCTGTGCTCCTGAAGGTTGTGCCCGATACCGGGAATGTACGCCGTGACTTCCACACCGTTCGTCAAGCGAACGCGGGCGGTTTTCCGCAACGCGGAGTTCGGTTTCTTCGGCGTCATGGTTCGGACAACGAGGCACACGCCCCGTTTTTGGGGGTTGCCCTTCATGGCAGGCGACTTGGACTTTTTGTCCACGGCTTGTCGCCCTTTTCGCACAAGCTGGCTGATGGTCGGCATACGGTTTCCTTAGATTTTCACAAACAAATATCAAACAAAACGGTGTTCAAAACAAAAAATCCGCCGAACGCGCTTTAAGCCATCGATGGCCAAGCGCATTCATGCGGAAACAAGAAGGGCAAAACGGTTTTTCGTTCAATTAGAAAAATGGGTGGATACAAAAACGTACCCTCTGCTTTTGTGCCCCTGCTCGCTGTTTTCCGCAGACTGAAAAAACAGTGTTTTTGTGATGGGTGAATGCTTCGCTCCGCAAAGAACAAAACACGCAACTTTCAAAGTGTACCGGCAACTTCGCACGGTGTCAAGAAATTCATTGACAATGAAATATTAATTTTGAAAACGCAGTTTGCCGGGCGGATCGGCGAGAACATACACGTTCAATCGGCGAACGCCCCACTTGCTCATGCCGCTTCGGGTTTGCAAACGCACGTCAATATGGTGGCCTTTTATCGCACCGCCCGTATCGTCGGCGACCGCGTGACCGTAGCCGGGAACCCATAAATGCGTGCCGAGCGGAATCATGCGCGGATCAACCGCGACGCCGTGGGCGCTACGCCCGTCGCGCTGCGTCGCCGTCCAGCGTCCGCCTTCCATGCGCGTGTTAATAGGGCAATATGCGGTCGCTTTGACGCGGAACATACGCCGAAATTTGAGGGGCTGACGGGAAGCGCGGTGCTTACGCTGTTTGCGTCTGCGCTCCGCGATGCGGGCGACTTTAGCGCGATGCGCGTTTACGATTTTAGCTTTCGCCCGTTTCGCCGCCGCTGAAATGCTTGCGGCCTGCGCACTGCGGGCGGTTGCCCCGCTCCACGCCATTCCGCCGATAATACCGGAAGCCATTCCTGTGGCGGCTCCCAACCATCCGAACAACTGTTTACTACTCATGCCGGGTTATGCTACCCCGCATTGACCCGGAGTGCAAACAAGCGTTCGCAGTGTGGCGGCCTTATTTCGGCGTTTTACGCGCTTTTTCCTTCGGATACCAGCGCATTTAATTGTTTTAATATTTCTGTGGCAAGAAGCGCGGCGGCGGGGTCTTGAGCGAACAAATCGGGATGCAATTTCTGCGCCAAGGTTCGCCGGGCGGCAACAAGCGTAGGACGCGGCAAACGCGACGCGACCGCTCGCATTTCGCCGCTCGGAGCCGCTCCCGTAACGCCCACCCCCCGCCCCTGCGCGGCCCGCGCGCCTGCGGCAAAGCCGGTTGCAAAGGCGTCGCTGCGGATTTTCTCCTGCGCCGCCTCGCTTTGGGATTCACTTAATTTGCGGGCCGTGCGCTCGTGGAAGCGGCTTTCTTCTTCCAATTCCATCGCCCGCCCCTCGGCTTGGCGGACGCGCTTTTCGGCCTCGCGCAGTTCGCGGCGAAGCTGACGCCGTTCCGTCCGCAGTTTGTCGTTTTCGTCGCGCAAGCTATCGAATTGCCGTCCGTCTACGGGACGCGCGGGTGGGCCGTCGCCGGTTGAGCCGACCAAATCGCGCAGGGTTGCGTCGCGGTACAGCGTGGCCCGCGAAATTCCGGCCCGCTCGGCGACATCGCGCATGGAAAACGGAACCCGCGCGTCGGTTAGATCGCGGAGTGCTTTTTCGACGGCTTGACGGCGGGTGTCGGCGTCGGCGGGCTTGCGGCCCCGACGCCGTGTGTCGTTCGTGGACATAACGTAAACCCCCTACTCAAACGTCGGAAGGTCGGACTGCGTGACGTTGCCTTGCGCGTCGGCTTGGTAAATGCGGCGGGCCGGAAGTTCGAGGGCGGTGAGTACGCCGCCGAAGACCGCGCCCGTGTCGATGCCCAAACGGTGCGGAAGCGGATGCACGATTTTTGCGGGCGTGTGCCCATGCACAACCAAGCGGTTCGGCGTGTACGGCGCATTCAAGAAAGGGTCGCGCACCCAAAGCAAGGTTTCCCCCGTCGAATCTTCCGGTTCCTCGTTTGGTAAAACCCCGGCGTGAACACAGATAACGTCCGGGTCTTGCGGCCAGCGATAAAACGTGCGAAGCAGCGGAAACAAACGGGCAAGTTCGACGGGACACGGCGCGACGAACGCCTGCGCCCCTGTGTATCCCCATGACGCCATCGCTTCGCTGCCGCCATTGCGGAACCAATCGTAGGCGTCGTAGGTGAAGCCGGACGGCGCGGCAAAATGGAAATGGGTCGCCGCCATGTCTTCGTGATTGCCCCACAACAAAACGGTGCGATCCGGCGCGGCCTCCACCTCTTGCAACGCCCGCGAAACGACCCCGGCGGAATCCGGGCCACGGTCGATATAATCGCCCAGAAAAACGATTGTGTCGTCGGCTTCGCGCGGGAGGGCGGCAAGCAAGGCGTCGAGCATCGTAAGCTGCCCGTGAATATCGCCGATAGCCCAAAGAGATGGCATTAAATTTTTCTTTCTCGTCGCTTCGTTCTTTCGGTACTTGGGGTATGATGGTTTCCATTAGCGGCTGAGCATTAATCCGCCGTTATTAAGGAGTTACGCCCGATGTCCCGTTTCATTCGTTCATCGTTTCGCCGCATTTTATGGGGAAGAACCGCCGCACTGACCTGCGGCGCATTTGGTCTTTTGTTTGCCGCTTCCGCGCACGCGCAGCAAGAAAGCACCCCGCCGCAACCCACGCCCCCTGCTTCCTCAAGCGCGGCTGTCACACCTGAAATCAAAAAACTTACTATTGACCAAGAAGGCCAAGCACGCCGGGTTATCGGTCAGGTGCTTTATCAAGCCGGGATAAAGTCGTACATCATCGGCCCGGATGTGAGCGGCGAATTGTCGCTTCACCTAACCAATGTTCCGCTCGATACTGCGCTGGATCGCATAGCGAGGTCGTATACTCCCCCGCTTAATATCACGCGCGCAACCGATGGCAGCTATCTGATTCGAGGTGGCGACAAAGGGCCGACGCAGCTCGCGCTTTCCACCCCGCCCGCGTCGGTCAGCGTTCAACAAGCCGCCCCCGCGCCACCGACCCTGCCGTCCGTTTCCATCACCGGCGGCGATCCGGTCGCCGTCGCGTTGGAGTTGCAGATTATCGCCTTGCGCGTGGAGCGTGAAACCGGAGCAAAAACAAAATACGGCCCGGCAAATTTGGAACTTCGCCGACTGGATGCCCAGATCGAGGCTATGGAAAAACAGTTGGCTCTGCACAAAGCCAAAATCAACGCCGAAGTGGCCCGCAAGACCGCCCAAGCGTCACGCCCCAAATAAGTTGATGGCGGCGGCGAGAACTGCTTCTCGCCGCCGTTTCGGCGGGCTACAAATCCAGCAGGGCGAGCAGCGTTTGGCCCGCTTCCGGCGATTCGTGGGCTTGGGCGGCCTCTTTAATGGCGGCTTCCACTCGTTCGCCGTACCGCTCGGCGATAATGGCGAGCGACAGACGGAAAAAATCGCGGTGCGCTTCTTCATCGGTCAAAATACGCGACGCAAGTTCGACAAGCGCGCTATCGCCCGCCGTTTCGGCGCTTTGCTTCAAGGCGCGGAACCGGTCGATTTCGTGCATTTCCCACAGCAGGGCGTCCGCCCAAACGAACAAATTGTCCCGATCTTCGGGCTGCCACGTATACGTTGCGAGCAAGCCATTGGACAGTTCGCGCAGATCGTCGCCGCTTATCGAACCGCTTTTGGTCAGCCATTCGCCAAGTGCAAGCAGATGTTTACCTTCCTCATACGCCCACCGTGTTAGAAACCACGCGCGACCCCGGCTCGCTCGTAGATAATGGAGCGCATGGGCAGAATAATCGGGTAGAAACGAATCTTCGCGGAAGGCGGTCAATACGGCCTCGGATAGTTCGCGGGGCGGATCGGTTGCAATTGCATCCCACGGGACATCGCTCCATAAATTCCACCGGCGGGTTTCTTCGGCCTTTTGAAAAAACTCGCGGAACAAACGGTACAAACGCTCTTCGGTTGCGGGATCCAAACGGGCCGACGCGGAAAACTCCGACGTAGCGACCTGCTTGAGATTCATCGCTTCATTTTCATGGCTGGGCATACAAAATCACTCTTTAATTTAAGCAGGCCCGTACTTTTACGCGCAACCCTGCTATTTAGTCGGCGCATCGAGCAGTGAAATCAGCGCCGCGCCGAAAGGTATCATACCGCGTTTTGGGCGCGTTTCGACTTAACCGCTCGACGAAATGGCTTCCAAACTGAAAACATCTACACGCACGCCTCGGGCATAATGTGCGATTGGCGCGGGCGCATTCGGCGGCAAAACGATGCCCGCCGCTTGAACGAGCGTTTCTTCCAAATGCGTTACGGTCGCGGTTTGTAGCGGATACGGCGTATGATGGACGCGCCCGCGCAACAACTTCCCTTTCGCCCCCGCCGCGTACAAAACGTAGCGCTCGGCAAAGAAAAACTCCCGTGTGCCGGGCCGTGCAGCCTGCGCTTTGCCACTCGGCGCATACGAAACGCGACAGTCGGCGGGAAGAGGCTTCGGCCCCGTGCGGCGCGTTTCGTAGTCAATCGCGCTACTCGCTTGCCGCGTCAAACGCATTCGCGCCCGAAAATACGGCAACTTCCACAAGCCCCGAGCCAGCGCAACGGCGACGGAATTGGCGGCATCCAAACTGAAAAACCAAACGCCCGGCACATTATCGCGCTCATTGATCACATACGTGCGCACATTGCATTCGTGAAAATGCGACAACCACGGCACGGACGGCGACCAAACGGGACGCACGTTCCGCATCGTAAAGGGAACCAAGCCAACATACGCCGCGCCCTCGAACGTATCGACGCGCAAACCGGGCGGCAGCAGTTTTTGCAGATCGTCAGACGGCACGACCCAATGCAAAAACAAAAGGTCATGCCATTCCTGCCGCATTACGACGCGCCCGTTCGGCCTGCGCGTCGGCGCGATACGGTCAATCTCAGGCACGGCTGCGTTTAGCCATGCCGAAACATAAAGTTGGCGAAAAACGGGCGATTGCGTGCGATGATTTTATAGCCCAGTTCCAGCGCCCAGATAAACGGAGGCAATCGCAAAAAGCGGGCGAGTGTGCCGTGACCCATGAGTTCCAAGAGGCGCAGACAGGCGCGGCCCGCGCGAAGGACGCGCCCATCGGGATCGACCGTATGCACGGCGAACTCGCAGGCGCGGTACAGTTCGGGCGTCATCGGTGGTGTGGGCGCGTTTTGATAGGCGCTCGCCCGTATGCGTCCCGCCTTATCGTGCTGAATTACCCATTTTGACACGCGCTCGCACATCGCGCACTCGCCGTCCCACAGCATCCACGTTTTTTCCGATGCGTCCATTTATTTGCTCAACTACGCTTTCTTCGGGGCGACCCACGCATTTTGCGCCGCGCCTTCGTAAAGGGCTTGCATAACGGCGGAGCGGGTCGCGGCTTCGTCGGGCGTTACCAAAACGGTGTCGCGCTGGCCGCTGACCGCCGTCAAGAACGCTTCAAAGCCGCCGGGCACGGGCGACGGCAGGCTTTCCCACGGCGTTTTGCCGTCCGCGCCGTCCACGTGCTTGCTCGTAAAGTAGAGTTGCCCGTTGATAACGGCAGCGTTGCCTTCGGTTCCATTGATTTGCAGCGTGACGGGGTTCGCCACATCATCCCACGCCGCCGCGAGGGTTCCGATGACGCCATTTTCAAATTGGAGCAAGCCCTCGCCAGTTTCGTCGCAGTCGCCATACGCACCGGTTCCGTTGTTGAGCAACGCTGTCGCTTTTTCGACTGCACTTCCGCCTTCGTAGGCATCCATGAGCCACAGCAAAATATCGAGCGAGTGCGTTCCCAAATCGCCGAACGCGCCCACGCCGGACTGGGTTTTATCCGTCATCCAGCGCCAATCCGTATCGAACCAGCGGCCCAACGCGCCGCTGTGGCAATTGCTTCCTCGAATACGCGTGATTTTCCCAAACGCGCCCGCTTCGATTTGTCGCCGCAGAAAAATGGTTTTGTTGTCGCCGCGCATAAAGTAGCCGGTTTGGAAAAGGACGCCTGCTTCGTTAATCGCGCGCGCCATCTCAAAAGCGTCTTGGGCCGCAAACCCGAGCGGCTTTTCCACAAACAAATGCTTTTTCGCCTGCGCGATGGGCACTACCACATCCGCATGTCGGTTGGTTTCCGTGCAAACGACAACACCGGTTATTTCGCCGTCGGACAAAATCGCGTCCAAATCGGTTTGCACGGTCGCGCCCGGCAGTTCGTCCGCTCGCATTTTGGCGCGGGCTTCATCATGATCCCAAACGGATTTCACGCGAACGGCCCCGTCGCGCTTTTTAATCGCGTTGATAAAACCGGGCGTATGAATATGAGCGCAGCCAACAAATGCGAGCGTCGCTTGGGGCGCGGGCGAATCAGACATAAACAACAAACTCCTTGAACAAAGCAGCGGGCAGCAAGCCCTGCTTTTATTGTACCTCTTTGCTTTGCGTTCGGTATAATGAAAACGGAGCGGCCCCTCGCACAAGGTCAGGCCGCGTGAACCCGAGGAACCAACCACGATGGAGCCGGACAACCTTCCGTTTTATGTAAAAAAAATCGGTCAAATCATTGAGAAGAAGTTCAACGATGCCGTGACGGGCAGCGGCAACACCAATGGCGGCGGTAAGAAAGAAGAAGCGAACACGCCGATGCCGCCGATGAGGAACGACAATATGGATTATATGGAGCCGGATTGGGACGAACTCGATAACAAGGCCGACTTGATCGTGGCCCGCTACTCGGTCGTTTCGGCGGCGATGAACATTCTGCCCCTGCCCTTTGACGTGATGGGTGTGACCGGCACGTTTTCTAAAATGGCGACCGAACTCGCGGGCGTGTACCAAGTCATCGTGTCCAACAAGCGGGCGCGGCAAATGGGCTGGGCGATTGCCAGCACAACCGCCTCGGTTCTGGGCCTCGCGTACGCCGGTTCCAAATTGGCGAAGTTCATTCCCGGCGGTTATTGGATAGCCACGGCAGCGCAGGCTCCGCTTGTCGGCGCGATTTCGTGGGCAGCGGGCGATGCCCTCAAAAATTACTTCAAGCAGTGCCGACAAGGCAAGGAACCGTCGATTACGTCGCTGTCCGATAGTTTCGCCAGTACGCTCCGCTTTCGCATAAAGAAAGCAAAAGTCAAAGTGGATGATGTTGTCGCTTCCAAAACGACGCCCACGACCATTGTTACACCCGGCACGCCCCCTACTCCGCCCGCGATTGTCGTCGCGCCCGTTACGGCGAGCGTCAGTGACACCGTGGATAAAATTGCGGGCCTGCACGAACTGCTCCGCGCCGGAGCCATCACGCAAGCCGACTACGACACCAAAAAAGCTGACCTTCTTTCCAAGATGTAACCACAGAGAATAACACTCACAAAAAAAGCCCGCCAAATACATTGGCGGGCTTTTTAGTTTGTTTTTTACGCTTGTATTGCTTTGATCTTGTTTAACCAAGCCGAGCTATGGATATTTGCGCGGTTACCTTTGGTTCCCAATCCGCCGATTTCCAC
>CAXTBP010000183.1:0-10863 GCA_964241985.1 uncultured Armatimonadaceae bacterium
CCAAATCGCCGAGGAACGGAACTGGCTGCGCGAGGCCGTCGAAAGCGGGCGGTTCTTTCAAAACTTCGGGCCGGACGATAAACGCGCGGTTTTGCAGCGATTGACCGAAGTGGACGGTTTCGAGCAGTTTTTGGACAAAACGCCGCCGTTTCAGGGCCAAAAACGCTTTTCTATCGAGGGCAGCGATATGATGGTTCCCATTTTGGACACCATTATTCGCTGCACGGCGGAAAGTGGAACGCGCGAAGTCGTTTTGGGCATGGCGCACCGAGGCCGCTTGAATGTGTTGACGCACGTCATGGGCAAGCCGTATGCCGCGCTTTTGTCCGAGTTCCCCCACCCCGGCAACAGCGCGACCCCGGAAGCCAAACCCGCCGTCGCGGGTTCGGGCGCGCTGGGCTATTCGGGCGACGTGAAATACCACAAAGGGTATCGGCGGGCGTATTCCGTGACGGAGGGCAAGGAAGAAATGCCCATCACGCTGGCCCCGAACCCGTCGCACTTGGAGTTTGTGAACCCCGCCGTGGTCGGACGGGCGCGGGCGGCGCAGGATACGCGCCACATTCCCGGCACGCCCAAGCACGACGCCAAAGCGTCGCTTGCGATTTCCATTCACGGCGACGCCGCATTTCCCGGTCAGGGCGTGGTCGCCGAAACGCTGAACATGGGACAAATTCCCGGTTATAGCGTCGGTGGAACGATCCATATCATCGCCAACAACCAAATAGGCTTTACGACCGCCCCCAAAGACGGACGCTCGACGCTGTATGCCAGCGACCTTGCCAAAGGTTTCGAGATCCCGATTGTCCACGTGAACGCCGACGAACCGGAAGCCTGCATCGCGGTCGCGCGTATGGCCTGCGCGTATCATTCCAAATTCGGCAAAGACTTTTTAATCGACCTTATCGGCTATCGGCGCTTGGGGCACAACGAGAGCGAAGAACCCGCGTTTACCCAGCCGCGAATGTACGAGAAGATTCGCGCCCACAAGCGCGTTCGCCAAATTTGGGCCGAAAAGTTGGAAGCCGAAGGCATCGTAACGGCGTACGAAGCGCAGGCGATGGTGGACGGCGTTCGCCAAAAACTGCTGGAAGCCAAAGAAGAAGCCGCCAAAATCGTCGCCGCGGGCGGATCTGCCCACAATTACCCGGACGCCGAATCCGATAAGCCCGAAGAGGGCAAGCCGGACGCCACGGTTTCCGATGGGCGTTTGCGCGCTTTGAACGCGGCGATTACGAGCATGCCGGGCGGCTTCACGATCCAAAAGAAAATCGTCGGCTTTTTGGACGGGCGCAAAGCGGCAATGGATGCCCCCGACAGTATCGTGTGGGCGCACGCCGAAGCCTTGGCCCTCGGCTCGCTTTTGGAAGACGACACGCCCATTCGCATGACCGGGCAGGATACCGAACGCGGCACGTTCACGCAGCGGCACTTGGTTCTGCACGACCCGGAAACCGGTGCGGCCTATTGCGCGCTGCAAAACCTACCGACCGCGAAAGCCTCGCTTGCCTTATACAACAGCCCGCTGTCCGAAACGGCGGCGCTTGGTTTCGAGTACGGGTACAGCGTGCACGCCACCGATACGCTCGTTTTGTGGGAAGCGCAGTTCGGCGATTTCGTCAACGGCGCGCAGGTCATTCTCGACCAATTTATCGTGTCCGGCAACGCCAAATGGAACCAGTCGCCGTCCGTCGTTCTGCTTCTCCCCCACGGTTATGAGGGACAGGGGCCGGAACACTCGTCGGCCCGCTTGGAGCGGTTCCTGCAACTGTGCGCCGATGGTAATTTGCGCGTCGTCGTGCCGTCCACGCCCGCGCAGTACTTCCATTTATTGCGCCGTCAGGCCGCGCTTTTGGAAGCCGAACCGCGCCCCTTAATCGTCATGACGCCCAAAGGCTTGCTGCGCCATCCGCGCGTCGCGTCGTCGCTTGGGGATTTGGCAAACGGCGCGTTCCAGCCCGTTCTGGACGATCCGCGCGATACGGCCCGCAAAAACAAAGTCACGCGCCTTGTGCTGTGCAGTGGCAAAGTGTATGTGGACTTGCTGTATTACGGCCCGGACAAACGGCTTGCGATGCGTGAAGTCTACGAGCAAAACGAAAACGTCGCCATTGCGCGTATCGAGGAACTGTACCCGTTCCCCGAAGCGAATCTGCGCGAACTGCTTGCCTCCTATCCGAACCTGCGCGAAGTGTGCTGGGTGCAGGAAGAACCGCGCAACATGGGCGCGTGGTCGTTCTTGTGGGCGCGCTTGGCCGAAGTGATGGACGGTTTGCCCGAAAAAGTAACCTTGAGTTACATCGGACGACCCGAAAGCGCAAGCCCCGCCGAAGGCTCGCCGCTCTTGCACGCTCTGGCCCAAAACCGCATTATCGACGCCGCGTATGCGGACGCACCCGCCCCCGCCGTCGGTGCAAGCACGGCGCAGTCGTCCGCGCCGTCGGCCCCGTACACGAACGGAACCAACGGCTACAAAAACGGCGCGAATGGCGTCAATGGATCGAAAACAAACGGAAACGGCGCGGGAAGTGCCGCTTCCCAAACAGTGGAACAAAGGACGGAAAAACCTCATGTCGGTTGATATTCGCGTCGGCCCGGTCGGCGAATCGGTGGTGGAAGTAACGATCTCCAAATGGTTCAAGGCCGCAGGCGATACGGTCAAAGCGGGCGAACTGTTGGTGGAGTTTGAAACCGACAAAGTGAACGTGGAAGTCCCGGCGGAAACGTCGGGCGTTTTGCAGCAAATCACCAAAGCCGAAGGCGAAACCGTCGGTATCGGCGAGGTAATCGGCGTGATTGGCGAAGCGAGCGCGAACGGCGCAGGCGCGCCGCAAGCGTCCGCACCCGCCGCCGCTTCCACTCCGGCCCCCGTTGAAACGCCTACTCCCACCGAAGCCGCGCCCGCCAACACCAACGCGAACGGCCACGCGACCCCGGCGACGCCCACGGCGGAAAAAATGGCGCAAGCCAACAATATCGACCTCGCCACCGTCAAAGGCACGATGCCTGGCGGACGTATCGGCAAGGACGACGTAGCCAACCAAATCGAGCGCGTACAAACCGAACCCGCGACCGCGATCAATAAAATCGCGGAAACGCCCGCTTCGGCCACGCCTACGGCGAACGTTGCGCCCCCCGCTGCAAAGCCTCCGGTCGCCGCGCCCGCCCCGTCGTCCACCGCCAACGGTCGGCCCGAAGAGCGGATCAAAATGACGAATCGCCGCAAAA
Organism: uncultured Armatimonadaceae bacterium; assembly: GCA_964241985.1. Taxonomy (GTDB): domain Bacteria; phylum Armatimonadota; class Armatimonadia; order Armatimonadales; family Armatimonadaceae; genus CAXTBP01. The sequence goes on from CAXTBP010000183.1 coordinate 3,229, forward strand.
CGATTGCGACCCGCTTGGTGCAGGCCCAGCAAACGGCGGCGATGCTGACGACATTCAACGAAATCGACATGACGGCGGTGATGGAAATTCGCAAACGCCGCAAGGAAGATTTCCAAAAACGCAACAACGTCGGCTTGGGCTTTATGTCGTTTTTCACGAAAGCCAGTGTCGGCGCGCTGAAAGCGTTCCCGTATGTCAACGCGGAAATTCAGGGCGACGAAATCGTTTTGAAGCACTACTACGACATCGGTATCGCGGTCGGTTCGGAGCAGGGTTTGGTCGTGCCGGTCGTCCGCGACACCGACGCTTTGACGTTCGCGGGGATTGAAAAAAGCATCGGCAGCCTTGCCACCAAAGCCAAAGACAACACGCTTGCGCTCTCCGATTTGCAGGGCGGCACGTTCACGATTACAAACGGCGGAATTTTCGGCAGCCTCATGAGTACGCCCATTTTGAACGCGCCGCAGGTCGGCATTTTGGGCCTCCATGCCATCAAGGAGCGCGCGGTCGTCGTGGACGGGCAGATTGTCGCCCGCCCCATGATGTACGTCGCACTGTCGTATGACCACCGCATCATTGACGGCTCCACCGCCGTCCGCTTCCTCGTCCGCATCAAGGAACTGATCGAAGACCCCGAAACCCTTCTTTTGGAAGGGTAAGGAACTAATGGAACGACCACCCAAGCCTGAGCGCACATTAACGATGGACGATTCGACGGCAGCCTCCAATCCGGGAAGGCTGCCGGTCAACTATCTACGCTGGGCTTGGGCCTTTCCGCTTGAGTCGGGTATATTTGCGGCGCTTAATCTCGGCTTGTTTGGATTGGCGCTTTTTGTTTCGCCTGCCTACTGGTTTTTGTTTGTGCCTTGCGCCTTGTTTACTTTTCTTCGTCTTGTCCGCTTGCGCGAGCAATTCTTAGGTGGTTGTGCCAATCCATCCGTCGTCGTTTCTGTGAATCCCCCTTTAATCGCGGTTTGCACCGATCTGCGTACTGGCCCAACGCCTTACCTTGTCGTTAAAATTATCAAGCAGCCGCTGAACCGTAGTAAGCGCGGAACGCCGCCGATTGGAACGCGCGTGGTAACGGTTGCTCTATACGACGACATGAAGAACACTGCATACGGCCCCGGCGGTCACTGGAGCGATGTTCATCCTATGGCGGCGGATTGCGTATCCAATAACACAGCACTAATTGACTGCGTGAAGGAAACGATTTCGGAAGCCGATTGGCAAGAACTCGAACTTGCGTTGGAGCAAGTACCAAAGCCGTACTGCCCCGGATTGTATCCTGTTGAAGTGCCTGAAACCGTTTGATTTGATACACCGCTTCGTTTCATGCTGTAAATGAGGCGAATTGCCCGCGCCGCCTGCGCCGTGCTATAATTTTCAGGTTATACCGGGGCGTTTTTGCGCCCACCCATCAGGAGTTTTTAACCTATGACACCATCCGTTACCACAATTGACGACATTATCGCCCGCGAGATTTTGGATTCGCGCGGCAACCCCACCGTTGAAGTAGACGTCTACCTCAAGGACGGAACCTACGGACGCGCCGCCGTCCCGTCCGGCGCGTCCACGGGGGCTTACGAGGCCGCCGAACTGCGCGACGGCGACAAAGGCCGCTACGGCGGCAAGGGCGTTCTCAAAGCCGTGCAAAACGTCAACGAGATTATCGCGCCGGAACTGCTCGATATGCAGGCCCTCGAACAGGTCGCCATCGACGAACTTTTAATCGACTTGGACGGAACCGACAACAAATCCAAATTAGGCGCAAATGCCATTTTGGGCGTGTCGCTCGCGGTCGCCAAAGCCGCCGCACAGGCCGTCCAGTTGCCCTTGTACCGCTATATCGGCGGCACGTCGGCCCGGCAGTTGCCCGTCCCGATGATGAACATTTTGAACGGCGGCAAGCACGCCGATTCCAACGTGGACTTCCAAGAGTTTATGGCGATGCCGGTCGGCGCGAAATCGTTCAGCGAAGCCCTGCAAATGGGCACGGAAATCTTTCACAGTTTGCGCGGCGTTCTCAAAGGTATGGGCCTCAATACGGCTGTTGGCGATGAAGGCGGATTCGCCCCGAATTTGCCGTCCACACCGGCGGCGATTGAAACGATTTTGACCGCGATTGACAAAGCCGGGTTCAAAGCGGGCGAGCAGGTAATGATTGCGATGGATGCCGCCGCATCCGAACTGTACGAAAACGGCAAATACGTTTTCAAAGGCGAAGGCGTGACCCGCACGAGCGAAGAAATGGTCACGTTTTGGTCGGACATCGCGCGCCAGTACCCGCTGATTTCGCTTGAAGACCCGCTTCACGAAGACGACTGGGCGACATGGCAAGCCCTCACCGCCGCCATCGGTGACAAAGTGCAAGTCGTCGGTGACGACCTTTTTGTGACGAATACCAAGCGATTGAAGCGCGGCATTGAGGAAAAATCCGGCAATTCGATTTTGGTCAAAGTCAACCAAATCGGCACGCTGACCGAAACCCTCGCCGCGATTGAGATGGCGAAACGCGCGGGCTTCACGGCGATTATTTCGCACCGCTCCGGCGAAACCGAAGATTCGACGATTGCCGATATTGCCGTCGCCACGAACGCCGGGCAGATTAAAACGGGCGCGCCGTCCCGCACGGATCGCGTCGCCAAGTACAATCAACTGCTCCGCATCGAGGAAGAATTGGGCGATTCCGCGCAGTTCGAGGGCTTGGCCTCGTTCTACAACATCAAGCGGTAGACCCAATCACGATCACAAAGCAAAACGCCCGCCGGTCAGATTGACCGGCGGGCGTTTTGCTTTTATTTGTGCGAAGCGGCTGCAGACGTTTAGTAGATGTTCCACAGCACGTAAGGGCTGTTGAAGTTGTTGGTTTCGCCCGCTGACAAAACGAATCCGTCCTCGGCAGTATTGCCGCTTGAATCCGTACCAGCCTTTTTGAAGGCGGTTCCTACATCGAGCGATTTGGCGTGCCCGTCCAAAAACACGAAGTTAGCGCGTCCGTCAATCGGCATTTGAAAGTTTTGCTGATTGTTACGGCCCACCGACGACGACATATACGGCGCGGTCTTAACCGTGTTGTGCCGGAAGTTGGGATAATACCATGCGCTCGCGCCGCCTGTCCCGGCGATGCGCGGGTCGCGGGCGTACATGTAATAGCCCGCTTGCGCGTCATACGACACGTCGCCGATCAGAATGGTTTCCGCTGGTTTCTTGATTTCGGCGATAGACCAGCCGGGCGCGGCAGATGTCGGCGTTTCCGGTGACGGCGGGTTTTGCCGTGCCCGTTGATCGCTGTGGAGCGCGCCGCTCCAGCCGTAGCCCGATACATCCCCTTGAGCAAGGCGCAGTGTGGAATCGCACGGGGGCGTCGAGCCTCCCGGGGCAGCCGTCGTACTGCTCCACTTGTTATTCGGCAGATTCGGGCAGGTAAAGACCTGCTCGTTTTTCACATAGGGGTAAATTTGAAACTGCCAGCGGCCCCGGCACTGGTTGTTATCGCCCATGACGGGAAGCAATTCTTCGTAGTCCTGCGTATACTGCATGACGCCGAGCGCCATTTGCTTGCAGTTGGAAAGACACGCGGCTTGGCGCGCTTTTTCGCGGGCCTGCGCGAAGACGGGAAACAAAATCGCCGCCAAAATCGCTATGATGGCGATAACGACGAGCAACTCAATGAGGGTAAACGCCCGGCGGCTTGCGCCTTTGTTGTGACCGCTGCTATGCGGGGCCGTCAAATCAGATAAATCGGACATAAAAAACTCCTTTGGTTTAGAAACGAAACGACAATGCGGGAGCATCCCCGCAAAATGACAAAATAAACTTAGGGCGGCGATGCCACGCTGCTACGGACAATTAGGGTTCCGCGCACGATTGCGCGGCGGGCGGGTTGCTGCGGTTCGCTTAGGCGGGACAAAACGAACTGCGTGACGGACTGCGCGATCTCTTCGGTGGGATTGGAAACGGTCGTCAAAGGCACGATGGCGTTTTCCGCCGCAGGCAAGTTGTCATGGCTGACGATACTCACCTGTTCCGGCACACGGATTCCCGCACGTAAAAGGCGGTTCATAAACGCGGTCGCCACGCTCTCGTTGACGATACACATTCCCGTGGGACGGTCGTTTGGCGGCAGCGCCAAAAACTTTTCGGCAAGAGTGGCCCCGTCTTTTTCCGACAATTGCCCCCCGTGCCACATCCAATCGGGGTGGAGCGGGAGGGCATGTTCGCGCAGCGCCCGTTCAAATCCAGCGACACGCGGGGCGACCGTGGCTAAATCGGTTTTCGGGTTGCCCATCACGAGCAGACCGATTTTCCGATGCTGCTTCTCAATGAGATACGAGGCCGCTTGGTGCGTGTTGTCTTCACGGTCAAAAATCACCTGATCGCAGTCCAAAGGGGCTGGGCTGTCGTACAGCACCAACAAGCCGCCTTCGTTTTGGTAAGTTTGCAATTCCTCGATGGCGGGCGGCATGAGCAGCAGTGCGAAACACACGATGGCGCGGGGACGCAAACGGCGCAAACGACGCACGGCTTCGGCTTGGCCCTTGCCGCCGTCGCCGCCGACCGGGGCCGACGTGTATAAGGGCACTTCCAAACCGTGGGCGTCCAAAAGTTGCTGCACCAAACGATTTTTTTCGACACTTGCGCCCCGGTGTTCGCCCGGGCAAAACAGGCCGATCAAGTTTTGGCTTTGGCCCCGCGAAAGGCGCTGGGCGTGCGGGTTCAGCTCGAAGTTCATCTCGCGGGCCGCGCGCAGTACCGCCTCGCGCGTGGACGGGGCGATACGCCCACTACCCGTGAACGCCTTGGAAACGGTCGTTTTGGAAAGGCCGAGCGCACGGGCCACATCATGAATGGTGTGCGGCTTGGCTCCTTCGTCGGAGGGCACGGTGGTTTTGGAGGGAATCGGCATGTCGTTATGCTCGCGTTTTACTGCGGGAACGTTCCCGCAATGCACCCATTATACACACGTTTTGCACAAATGCAACGCTTGACGCAAAGAATTTTCGCGCCGTGTATCGGGCGCGCTATAATATCCCCATGCCAACACCGAGTTTGCCACCGATTCATCCTATTGCCCGACGGCGGGGCGCGAGCGGACACGGCGTGTCGCTTTTGGTCTGGCACGACGTTATCGCGGGTGAATCCGAGCGGTTGGTTTGGTTCGATACTACCGTTGCCCTATTTGAGAAGCAGTTAGTGCAAATCGCCCGTGCGGGCGCGCGGCCCATTTCGCTTTCCGCGCTGGCTTCGTATCTTGCAACGGGTTCGCCAATGCCTCCACCCGGCACGGTCGTGCTATGCTTCGACGACAACACGACCGGGATTTTGCAGCAAGCCGCGCCTCGCCTCGCCAAGCGCGGCTGGCCGTGGGCGTTGTCCGCGCATACCGCGTATGTGGGCGTTCGCACGAGCAAAAGCCACAACGATTGGGCCGCCCTCAAGCAAGCCGAACGCATGGGCGCGACGATTGTTTCCCAAACGCACACGCACCCGCCCGATTTGCGCCTTTTGCGCGATGCCCCCCTTCGGCTTGAAATGACGGAAAGCAAGCGCCGTATGGAAGCCGCGCTCGGGCACGGCGTTCCCTATTTGACGTACCCGTCCGGCAAATGGGACAGCCGTGTCGCGCGGGCCGCGCAGTCGGCGGGCTACCAAATGGCTTTGACCGAAGATTACGGCCTTGCGGAAACATCGCCGCACCGCTTGGGCGTCCACCGGTTTTCCACGCACCGCCGCTTTGACGAGAGCCTTGCCGCCATCAAACAGTCAGCAAAAGGCTAATCCAAACCGAGCAGTTCGTATAATAGCCCGTAGCGCAAACCACGAGCGGAAACGAGCAGCGTGTTCAAGCCGAAATGGCGCAAACTTTCGGCTTGAATGATGGCCCCCGCAATAATTACATCCGCGCGGTCAGGTTCCAAGCCGGGCACGTTTCGGCGCTCGGAAAGCGGAAGACTTGCCAAATGCGCGATGCGCCGCTCGATTTGTTCAAGCGACAGGTTTGTGCCATGCAGAAGGTCGGGCGTCAGTTTTTGCGCGCGGTTCGTGTCTGCCATAATTTCCATCGCGGCAAGGTTCGCCGCCGTTCCCCCGCTTGCCACCAAAACGACCGGGCCGTCCGGCTTTGGGATTTCGGCAAAAGCGTCGCGGGCGATTTGTTCGGCGTTTGCGAGTTCTTCGGCTCTGGGCGGGTCGGAAAATGCGGCCCGTTCGGTCAGGCGCACAGCCCCCAGTTGCAGCGATGCTTTGAAGGCGATGCCGCCCCCGTTTCCCGCCGCACCCAGCACAACTTCGGTCGAACCGCCGCCGCTGTCAGTAGTTGCGACCGTCACATTATGTGGCAAACTTGCAAGCCCTAAATCGGGATCACGGCGCGCGGCAAGGAACGTCAAAGCAGCTTCCCGCTCGCCGGAAATTACTTCAACGCGCCCGCTTAGTGCCGCTTCGGCGGCAGACACGAACTCGTCGCGGTTCGCGGCATCGCGCAGGGCCGACGTTCCCACAGCGGCTATTTTGTGTGCGCCGAGTTTCTGTGCTGTTACGCCAAAATCGCGTAAAGCGTCGATGGTTTGTTGAACGGCTTCGCTATCCAAACGACCCGACGCATCCACCTTTTTACCCAAGCGCGTGATGCGGGTTTCGTCGTGCAAAATCTCTGCTCGCCCTGCGTCGTCCTGGTGCGCCACCGTCATTTTTACCGAGTTCGTTCCAATATCCACTGCCGCCGCGATTGCTTTGTCCGCCGCCATTTCGTCGTTTCCTTTTATGAGCCATTTTACGTTACCCGGAAGATGGGCGTGCTATACTAAAACCGATGGCAAACCCGTTTCCCGGCATGAATCCCTATCTGGAAGACCCCGCGTTTTGGCCCGGAATCCACGACGGCTTGATTTTCACGATCAACGAAGCCCTCAATGCCGCCCTGCCGGACGGGTTTGTGGCCCGCACCGGCGAGCGTGTGTATATTGTTGAGCCGGGACGCGGCTTGTATCCCGACGTTTTAGTGCGCGAAGCGAACACCCGCCCGATTGCGCCGTCCGGCGGAACTGCGACGCTCACGGCTCCAACCGCGCCCGCGATTGACCCGCCGCTTGTATTTTCCCTGCAAACGTGGCAGAGCCGCAGTACGTTTGTTGAAATTATTGTGCCACGCCTGCAAAGCCGTGTCATAACGGTCATCGAAATTCTAAGTTACAGCAATAAAACCGCGACCGGCCCCGACCGACAAGCGTACCTTGCCAAACAAAATCAACTTTTTCACAGCGACGTGCATTTCATTGAAATCGACCTTTTGCGCGGCGGCGAACCGACGCTTGCACCGTCGCCTGCGTTTTTGTTCGAGCTTGCAGGCGGGCCGTATGATTACGCCGTGTGTTTGCACCGGGCGGGGGCGGGCGAACAATTTGAAGCGTGGACGCGGACGGTACGCGAACCGCTGCCGCGCTTTGCCGTTCCGCTCACCGATGATTTGCCCGACGTGCCTGTAGATCTACAAACTCTGCTCAATCGCTGCTATCAGTCGGGCGCGCACGATGCACTTATCGACTATCAGACGGAACCAAATCCCCCTTTGCGCCGCGTAGATGCCGAGTGGGCCAACGATTTACTGCGCCAAAAAGATTTGCGCTAACAAAA
>CAXTBP010000184.1:0-939 GCA_964241985.1 uncultured Armatimonadaceae bacterium
CAACGCCGCGCGTTTATCGTCCGGCCCGCAGTTTGGAAACAACCGCCCGCTTTCGACGGCCTCGCGCAGCCAGTTCCGTTCCTCGGCGATTTGGATATGGTCGTCCTCGTAGCCGACGAAGCCGGAATAGGCGCGCCGCAGTTTGGCAAGCGCGGTTTTGGCGTTTGGCTCGTTCTGTGCCAGTTGCCCGCCGATAACCGATGCGGGTAAGGCCGCCAAATCGGCGTCCGTCAAACCGCTGGTGGAAAGCTGCAAAGCCGGGTCGGACGGCGGCTCGCTGCCCAGCGGATCAAGGTGCGCGTCCAAATGGCCCAGTTCGCGCACGAAGCGTGCGATTCGGGCCGCGCCAACAATTTTCGCAATCGTATCGGCGGACGGAATGCCGCTGCCAACCGCCTCGGCACTCGAAACCGGCGCGTTCGTGGTTGCGGACGGTGGGCGCAAACCGCTGTCAAAGGCTTGCTTTGCGGCCAGTTCAACGGAGCCGGGGTCGGTTTGATACCGTTCGTACAATTCGGCCAGATACCCGGCGTTCGGGCCGAAAAAATCCATGCTGCTAATGGTCATAATGGGCTTCTACCCTGCATCCATAAAGCGCGTTTATGCGACAAAACGCCCGCGAAAACGAGGGGTCTTCGCCGGAAAACGCGCTTTGGCGTGCCGCCCAACCGCTTGCGGCACTGTGTATCGACATTGCGTAAAACATACCGAAAGCCCCCCGCAAAACTGCGGCGGGCTACGGCCTTTGTTTAATTGTACCGCCAAACGTCCGCGCCCGTCCAACACGCGGCGTAAAATGCGCGAACGTATGTGTTAGAGTGCCCGTTAACGGGACGCGGTTTGTGGCGGCGTTTGCGTGTCTAAACTTTTCAAAAACGCAATCACATCGCCGCGCTGACTGGCGTTTGGCACATAGTAGGGATGCGGAGCCGTTGCGCC
>CAXTBP010000184.1:949-10759 GCA_964241985.1 uncultured Armatimonadaceae bacterium
GCGTGTCGGACTGAGCAATGAGTCCAGCGATTTGATGCTGTCGTCGTGGAGGAAAACGGGCTTGCGGGCCAAATCCAGCAGAAGCGGCAAGGCGTTTCCACGGATTCCGCCGCGACCGCTGGCGTCAATCACGATCATTTTGTCGTCGAACGTGCCGGGCGCGTTTTGCACCGGGTCGAGCGGCGGACGCTTGGCGATGACCGTCGGTTTGTAGCCGGGCCAGATGCGCGTCATGGGAATGAGCACGTTGGACACGGGCTTAGACGAGTCCGTGTTGTGGCACGCCGTACATTGCGCTTGCTCAAATGCGGTTCGCCCGCGATTGACCGCTTCAGCATCGGTGACGACGCCTTTGGGAGCTTGCAGCGAAACCAGATAAGCGTTCAAGTCCAACAGTTTTTTGTTATTGACGCGCTCGCCAACCGGGGTCGGTTCCTTGCCCGGCATTCCGGCTTTGGCGGCCTGCACATAGGGGTAGCCCTTGACGCCGGTCGCCTTCAAAACTTTTTGGTAATCGGCGAGCATACGAAGCCCCGCCGCGCCCGCCTGCGCTTTGATGAAGGCGTGTCCGCCCGGCGTTGTGAGGTTCGTTTGATCAAAAAGCGCGGTGTAAACCGTATTGTTGAAGTCTTCCAATTTGGCGTTTTGGCCCGAACTGCCGTACGGGGCCGCCAAGTCCTGCCGGAAAAACGGCGTGATATGGATGGGGTTCCCGTTGCCGTCGGGTGAATCGTCGAACATTCCGATGGGATAGTATTTCGGATTGCTCAAATAAGCATCCACTTCTGCCTCGGTAGATTTCGCCGTCAAACCTTTGGGTGCGCGTCCAATCGTCGAACCGTCGGGCTGCGCGAGTTGGAGCGTGGTATACAGCGCCCGCGAGTTCGCGCCGATGGAGAGCAATTTGCCGACGTTAAGATTATGCTGGGTTGGCCCGTCCACTTCCTTGCCAATGCCACCGCCATTCGGAAGCGAATACACGGACGTATCCGAAACCGCGTGGCACAGCGCGCACGATACGCCGACGTTGCCATTGCGCGCGACAATTCCGATAATGGCGTTTGCATTGACCAATTTCGTTGTCGTTGCCGGGTTGTTGAGAAGCGGCGCATTTTTGGGCGACAAATCCGTTTTGAGTTCGGCGGCGAGTTTAGGCAAAAGCGCGGCGGGGATCCGTTCGGAATTGACGCTCAAACCGACTTTGAGCGCGTCGAGCGGCGTCACTTTGGCCTGCGCCATACCCTGCGGCATTCGCACGGCGTTTGTCCAAAACCCTTCGGTTCCAAACGTTTCCAAATCGTACACTATGCGGCCCGCTTCGGCGTCGCCCTGCGGAATGGGTGGGGGCGGTTTGGCGGCAGGGCCGCTTTCGTCGGCGGTTTGCGCCTTTTTTGCCGTGCCTAAAACAGGGCTGACACAGGTAAGCAGAACGGCGGCAAACACGGCAGGGGCAGCATACAGCGCCCAAAGACGGGGGCACAGCGGGGAAAGCGGCATGAAAAATCCTCCACAAACACAGCACATCGGGCGCGCATCGCCCATCAAAAAAACAAGGCATCGGACGGGACGTATTTGCGCGAAGGGATTTCGCCAAATAAGCCGCTGAACCGATTCCGCTTTCTTATACCCAGTCCCGTTGCGTTGGAACGCTATGGCGCTGTGGGGATTTTCCCTGTTGGAAAGAGCCTGTTAAAACAAAAAGCCGCCGCGTTTCGATAACGCGGCGGCTTTTTGGTATTCGGAACGAAAAAACTACTCTTGGATTTCCGAGCAGATGACCTCAAATTTGTTCAGGGCGTGCGCGCCGAACGTGGTAATCAGGGCGACATCGGCGGCGTCGCGGCCCACGGCCATGAGGGTACGGCCCACGCGCGGTGTATTGTAGCGGGCATCGAAAGCGTGCCACTGTCCGCCCAAATACACCTCGTACCACGCGGAAAAGTCCATCGGCCCGGCAACCGGCGGAATGCGCAAATCGCCCAAATACCCGGTCGCATAGCGGGCCGGAATGCCCAAAGCGCGGCACAACGTTACGGCAAGATGCTGGAAGTCGCGGCACACGCCCCGGCCCTCTTCGAGCACGTCTTCCGCCGTTTTGGTGGAACTTGCAAATTGATAGCCGAACGTGACGTGATTATGCACCCAATCGTTGACGGCCTGCACGCGGCCCCAACCGAGCGGTGCGCCGCCGAACGTGTCCCACGCGAACTTGGAAAGTTTATCCACTTCGCAGTAGCGACTGCCCAGCAAATACTGCATACAATCGTCGGGCAAATCCTCGATGCGATGCTGGATGGCGTCGGTTACGACGGGATCGGGCGCGTCGTCGGTGGTTAAAATCGCGTCGGTGGAAAACGTGATGTCGCCGGGCGGAGCCACGATACGGGCGCACCGGTTGCCGTACACGTCGGTATATTCATGCACGGGAACATCGGGCGACACGCGAAGGGTGTCCGGTTCTGTCAAGCCCGGAACGATTTCGGGGCGCACATACAGCATCAAAACCATCGGGGTCGGCGCGGGCTGCGAGGTAGCGATATGGTAACCCAACCGAATCTTCATCTGTGCCATTAAAACAATCAAATCCTTTTAGTGTTTTATTTTTCAAACTCGCTACGGGCTTGAATTCGGGGCGTCGTTACCGACCGGTTTCAGCAAAGCGTCGAAACGGGCGAGCGTGTCCGTTTTGCGCTCCATCAGTTTTGTTTTATCCGCCGCACCTTCGGTTAAACCTGACAGGCTTTCCATGACTTCGTTGTACAAATCGCGGGCTTCTTGCCGCCGTCCAGCTAAATCCACGCCGCTGTTTTGGGCGGCCTGCACTTCGACTTGCTGGTAGGTCGGCGTCGTTTGCGAATATCGTTCTATCACATTTGCGGCTTTTCCGTACAGGCTGAGTGCCTCGCTATTTTTACCGTCCATTTTCGCCTGCCGCGCAAGGGCCGTGTAGGCGAAGGCGGGATACAGTTCCGTCAGTTCCGGGATGGCGCGAATTTGCCCGATTGGCCCTTCAAAGCGGCTTGCCAAGTCCTGCCACGCTTGGAGTGCGCCAGTTGCGTCGCCCGCTTTTTCCCGCGCTTCGGCAAGGCGTCGCCATGCCTGCAAGTTCGTCGGATCGGCCTCGACGGATTTTTGGAAGGCTTGCGCCGCCTGCGCTTCTTGTCCGGCTTGCCGACCCAGCGCAATCCCCACTTGATACCAACGCCGCCCCGACGGCTCAACCTGCGCCGCTTCTTCCGTTTTCCCAGCAAGGTAAAGCAGTTGCGGATCGGGCGGCCACGACGACGGCACATCGGCGGGACTGATGGCTTGTCGGTTCGCCGTCAGCATGTCGCGGGTCGAAGCCGTTTGAAGGAGCATAACGCAAAAAACGAGCGGTACGACAAGCGCGATTGCCGCTGCGTAACGAAGCGTGGGTTTCTTTTGCGGGTTAAGTAAATCGGCGGATTTTACCGCAGACGGCATCATGTCACAGCCAATAAGCAGGCCCGTGAGTGTCCAAAAAGGTATGCCGTTTCCTAAAAGCGACCATTCGGAGTCAAAGAGCGAACGCGCCGCGCCCGCCAAAACGCCGCCGGTCAGACCGCATAAAAGCAGGCGCGGCAAACCGTCGGATTCCTCATCGCTTTGGCGCAGCCGGGCAAGCGGTAGGGACGCAACAGGCAGCAGGAGAAGGGCAACGCAAACGGCGGCAAGGGCGGAAAAGCCCTGTTCTGAGGCCAACTGAATATACGATTGATGGGCCAAATCCGTGCGGGCGGCGCGGGCATACGGCGCGTAACGGTACGGGAACGTGCCCGGCCCGGTTCCAAAAACGGGATTGGCCTGCGCCATGCCAACCGCGCTTCGGGCCGTTTCCTTGCGAAAATCGCCGGAATGCTCTTGACTGCTTGCGGCCCCACCTTCGACACGGGCAGTCAGCGGGCCACGAAATCCGAACGCCATCACGCCGAAAACGAGAACGAGCAGGGCGGCGCGGCCCCACGGGAATTTGCGAAGCCCGTTTTTTTGCGCGATAAGCGCAAGCAGAAACGCGACACCGGTTCCCAACACGGCGAGCGCGACGCCCGCCCGCGAACCAGTCGCGGCGAGCGCGCCCAGCATCAAAGCGGCGACCACGCCCGTACCCAAACCCGCACGCCGCTCCTTTTGCGCGATAAAAAAGGCGACGACAACGGGCAACGTCAAAGCGAAGAAACCGGCGGCGAAGTTCGGCGAAAAGAACGGCGATTGTGCCCGCTGCGCTTTCATGCCCATCTGCGCGAACTGCCCGTATTCACGGACAAGCATCAAAGCCGCGACACCCGCGCTTGCAGTAACGGCGACGGCAACATACGGTAAAAAGGCGCGCTGCGACAAAATCCGCGCGCCAGCCCAAAAAGCGAGCGCGTACACGAGCCAATCAATCGTCGCCGGAAGCATGGCGAACAGCAGGACGGGGCTTGTGAAAAAACGCGAATGCACGAGCAGTGATAAAAGCGTCCAAGCAAACGCCGCCCATATCGCAGCCACGGCGACGGAGCGAAAAGAGGATTGCGGCGCATCGGCCTCTTTTACAATGGGCGGGGGCGATACAAGCAGGCAGCCAGCGGAGACGATAACCAGAGCGCGGAGGGCGTTCAAGGCGACATCGCTGCCGTACTGCGCGCCGGGCGGAAAGCCGCCAATCAGCGGGGCAAGGAAGAAGGCGAGCAAAAAGCAGCCGAACCCGACGCGCCCGATCAAACTCCATTCCGCGAACACGGATATTGGCGTTGCGGTCGGTTTAGCCACGCTTTTCCACCACGGCCTTTCCGGTTACCATGCGCAACAGCGGATTGACAAAGCGGCGGCGGGCAATACGCACGACGACGCGCAGAAAAATCCCGACCGGCACGAGCGGGCGCAAAAGCAGGGGAATTTGACCCGCGAAAAACGCCCGGTGCTTTTTGTAAAACTTCCACATGGATTTGTGGTGTTCGATGATCATTCTCTCGGCGGCGTTGTTCGACGACGACCCGATGGCGTGCGTGACAACCGCGCCCGGAAAATACACGACGCGCCAGTTTTTCTGCCGGGCCGACAAGCACCAGTCCATATCTTCGCAATACATAAAAAAGGTTTTGGCGTCCAAAAGCCCGATGGCGTCCAAACAGGTTTTGCGGATGAGAAGCGCGCAGCCGGAAACCCAGTCCACGTCGAGCGTGTGGGCGTGGTCGAAATCCTGCATCAAATAATCGGCGGCGGGTTTGTTATTGGGGAACAGTTTGCCCAGATACACGTTGCGGAATAATCCGGCGGCAAACGTCGGGAAGCGTCGGCACGAGTACTGCAAACTTCCGTCCGGGTTCAAAACTTTCGGCCCGATAATTCCCATGTCCGGGTTTGCGTCGGCGAATTCAAGCAGGGCGTCCAAACTGCCGGGCGACGCGGTCGCGTCCGAGTTGAGAAGGAGGGCATAAGGCGCGGTTAAATCCGCGAGGGCCACATTGTTGCCGCCCGAAAAGCCGGTGTTTTCGTTCAAGCGAACAAGCCGCACGTCGGGGAACTCGCGGGCGACTATATCCGGTGAATCGTCTGCGGAATTGTTGTCCACGACCACGACTTCCAAATCGGCGCGATTGCGGACGGACGCGGGCAGGGACAGCAAGCAGGCGCGCAAATCGTCACTGGTGTTCCAGCTCACGATGCAAACTCTCAGGCGTGGTTTCGCCTCCGTCGCTTCGGTTACCGCTGCCGTTGTTATCGCCGCCTCCGCCAAGTGATTGCCCCCAGCGCCCCGTGCGCGCCCATGCCCCCAAAGTGATTAGCAAAACGAGCAAGCCGTACAGTGGGGCGGGTGTATTTTTTTTGTACTGCTTATTATACAAACGAAGCATCGCTCGGTGCGATTCCCACGTCGCCGCCTTTTTGACTTTGCTCGTTGTGCCGCCGCCTTTGTGAACGACGACCGCGCGGGCCGTGTACCAAATATCCCAGCCCGCGTCTTTGCAACGCAAGCACCAGTCCACGTCATTGAAAAACAAGGGAAAGCGTTCGTCCATCGGCCCGACAGACTGCCAGCATTCCCGCGAAATCAAAAAGCACGACGCCATCGGCTGCGGTGCAGGAGCTTTATCCGCTTCGTAATCGAAAAACGTTTGCCGGTACGCCCCAAACTTTTGCGACTTGGGAAACAAGCGCGCAAGTTTCAAAACATCCCACAAAACCACCGACGGCGTTGGAAAGCCGCGCACCGACGGCTGCGTTTGCCCATTGGGGTAGACCAATTTCGCCGCCACCGCGCCCGCTTTGGGCGTCGTTTGCAAAAAATCCGCGAGGGCTTCGAGCGCACCCGCTTGCACTTCGGTATCGGGATTGAGCAGCAGAATCAAATCGCCGCTCGCCGCCGCAACCGATTGGTTCGTACCTTTGGCGAAGTTTTCGTTGGTCGCATTCGCTACCAAAACCGTTTGCGGAAACTCGCCCCGCACCATATCCGCCGACCCGTCCCGCGACCCGTTATCCACAACCACGATTTCCATCGGCCCGCGCGTGTACGGATTCGCCGCAAGCGACCGCAAACACGCCCGCAAATCCTCCACGGTATTCCAGTTCACGATGCAAACGGAAAGGGCGGAAGCAGGCGAGGCATTGGGCACGCTTCATTGTAGCACAACGGGCGATTTTGCTTGGGTATACTAAAAAGCGAACATCATGCCGCTCACCACGACTTCCGACACTTCCCGCGCACAACAAACCCGCCGACTTTTCATTCGGCTGGCGCAGAGGCGGCAAAAACCGGGTACGGGCAGCAGCGCGGTGTTTTTGCGCGAAAGGACGGCCCGCTTGATCTTTCCTGATTTAACGCACATTCTTTCGGTTCCGTGGGCGACGGTCGGCGCGGCGGCGACGCGGCTTTACATGCCAGAGCGCATGACGCAGGATTTTGACATTTTGGTTGAAGAAACCGACGCGCAAGCGGCGCGAGAACAACTGCAAAAGACAGGATTTGTTTACACCGGCGACTTGACGATTGGCGGCAGTTCGTGGCTCGCGCCCGAAAACCAATTTCCGCTGGATGTGCTGGAAGGGAGCGAGGCGTGGTGCAAAGCCGCGATTGCCGAAGCGCAAAGCAACCGCGACGCGCAAGGGTTGCCCGTATTGCCGCTCCCGTACCTCGTTCTGATGAAGTTCAACGCAAGCCGCAGCCAAGACATCGGCGATTTAACCCGAATGCTGGGTCAGGCCGCGCCAAACGACCTGCAAAAAGTACGGCACATTTTCGCACTTTTTTGTAATCAAAGCGACCGCGACGATTTGGAAAGTTTAATTTTATTGGGTCAGTTGGAAAATTCCTGACCCTCGCTAAAATTGGCGCACCAGACCCGCTTGTGATATAGTCGGCGTGTTCTTGTGTTTCCTTTGATTTGCTGTTTGCTTGGCGCAATAGGGCGCTTTTGTTCAAAGAACCGCGAGATAAATTCAAATCATGTCCACAGACCCCGGTAACAGTACGGGCGGTCGTCGCAACGGAACTACGCGCAACACGCCGCGCGGCATTTTCCGAAGCGGCACGGGCAAAAACGCGCTCGCAACGCCGGTTTCCGCTTCATAGTTTACGCGCCCCTTCATTGGTGCAACTTGGACGAAGCGACCTGCCCGCTTTGTTTTGCACCGTTTTTCCTCTGCCGGTTCGGCTAAAACCGCCGCCTCTCGTTTGCTCGTTCTCCTTTGCCGCGACCGACACTCGCAGCCCCCGCTTTTGCGCTTGGCGCACGGAGCGGCGTTTGGCCGCCCCGACGCGAAGAAGGAAAACGAATCTGTCCATTGAAGCACGAGAAGACCTCGTGGCCCGCCTTCGCGCCGCCTTTGAATCGGACACCGACGACAAACCCGAAACCGGCGTAGTATCGACCGCCGACCGGGACGCGCTCGCCCCTATTCTTTCGGACAGCCACCCCGCCGATATTGCCGAAGCGATGAACGCCATCAGTCCGAACGACGCGCTTCGGGTCTTCGGCGTCCTCGACAACGCCCGCGCCGCCGAAGTATTGGACGAACTCGACGACGAAACCGCGCGCTACCTTCTGGATAACAATGTGCCGGGGCGCATCGCCGATTTGCTCGACCGGCTCCCGATGGACGATGCGGCTGAAATCGTCGCCGAAGCGTCGCCCGCTCAGCAGGAAGCGCTTCTCGACGAACTGACGGCCCGCGCGCCCGAAGACGCCGCCGAAGTCCGCGAACTGCTGTCCTACCCGCCGCAAACCGCCGGTCGCTTGATGACTGACAAATATCTGCGCCTGACGCCCGCGATGACCGTGGACGATGCGTTCGCAACCATTCGCAATCCCACGCACGACGTAGAAACCCTCAACGATTTGTACGTCACGGAAAAGGTGCGCGTCGGCAGTCACACCGAGGAGAAACTGCTCGGTCTTCTGTCGATTCGGCAGCTTGCCCGCGCGCGTCCGCAGGATAAAATCGGCGACGTGATGATCCGTGAACCCTTGACCGTATCGGTGGACACCGACCAGCAGGACGTGGCTCGCCTTATAGCAAAGTACGACTTCTTAGCCATGCCGGTTCTGGACAAAAACGGCTATTTGGCGGGCATCGTGACGATTGACGACATCATCGACGTTTTGGTCGAAGAGTTTAACGAGGACTATCTGCGCCTGTCCGGCTCGGACGCTGAAGAACTGGAAAAGAAATCCCCCGCCCAGGTCGCAAAACTCCGTCTGCCGTGGATCATGGCGACGCTTTGCATCGAGCTTTTGGCAAGCCTCGTTATTGACGCTTTTCACAAAACAACCGTTAAATATGTTTTGCTCGTGTCGTTTATGCCCGTCATTTCCGCGATTTCCGGCAACACGGGCTTGCAGTCGGCGGCCATTATCATTCGTGGTTTGTCCACGGGGCAGGTGCAGTTGTCGCAATGGAAATCCGCCGTGGTTCGGCAGGTCGCAACGACGGTGATTTTGGGCGGCGTGTGCGCCGGGGCGTTGGGCCTTATCGGTGGCCTGTGGGACGGGCACTGGGCATTCGGCTTGGTCGTATTTTTGGGAATGTTCATGAGCGTCAATATCGCGGGCATCGTCGGTACGATTGTTCCGCTGTTGTCCAAGCGGGCCGGGTTTGATCCCGCGCTCACGTCCGGGCCGTTTGAAACCGCGTTTCAAGACGTGGTCGGCATTTCCATCTTTTTGAGCCTCGCCGCCGCGCTTCTGCACTGGCTCCGATAAGAAATCATGCCAAAACTGCTGGAATTTCACGACGCAACCGTCGAGCGTATCCAATGGGACGCCGAAGGCGTCACGGTGCGATTTGCCCGTGCGTTCGCCTATTCGTCATGGAATGCCAGCAACGTTGATCTTGATTCGGGCCGTTATTACCCCGCCGAAATCCACTTTGAAACGGGAACCATGAACGGCGAACTGCCGGATTTGAACGAAGACGCTACGCTTTCGACCGGCTGGATTTGCGTCGATGGCGGGGCAAAACAAAGCCATATTCTCGTTCCGGCAGACATCGACGGCCAGAGCGAAATGTGCTTGACATTTGTTATGGGCAGCGTGGTTTCGACAAAAGGAAGCGCATTAACTATCCGCATTTACAATACGGAAATAGACACCTAACAAGGAGAAGTTGACTTCTCCCTCTATTGGGCGCGGGCGACAAGGAGGCACACGTCGTCGCGCAAAACGCCGTGCGCGAACGTTTCGGCTTCGGCAAAAACTGTTCGCGCGATGGCGTCCGCCTCGTTTTCGCCGATAAGCGCGCCGGTTTTGGCCTGTTCCAATGCCTGCTCGAAAAGACGCGATACGCCGCTGGTTCCCAGCATTTGAT
>CAXTBP010000185.1:0-10610 GCA_964241985.1 uncultured Armatimonadaceae bacterium
GCAGCGAGGTAAACCGTGCCAAAACGTGGTTCAATTCGCCGGTTTCGGCTTGCAGCGAGATTTCAACGCTTTGGTCAAGATACGGCGTGTGCTTAAACTCGCGTTGGTAAATAAATGTCCATTCATGCGGGGTTTGGGGCCAATCGTCGGTCAGGCTGCCATCCGGGTTAAGACGCACAAGCGGCATGGGCGGGCCAACATACGGAATCGGCGATACATCGTTGATACCGGAAAGCCGCAGTATCACGTTCGCTTTGGCTATGGCGGCTGTTCGTGGAATATCCGCCCGGTTCCGAAAAACACGGTCGGGCAACGGCCCGTTGTATTGGAGAATTGACCCGTTTGCAGCATCAACTCTTACGAAAACGCCGTTTTTGAACAAAACGCCCCAATATTTACACTCGCCCTCCGGGGATAGATGCGCCTCCGCATCGGACACGGAACCGGATTGCCCCACCGCTTGGCTAAACCGTGCCGCACGTTCGACGGCCTGATTTTGTGTGAGAATCGTTTGGGCTTCAGCGGGCTTTTGCGCGCTTGCTGGCAGCAGTTGTCCGAAAAGAAGCCCGGCAAATAGGAGATTTTTCACGAAACGCCAAAACAACCGTTTATCCTCCGCTTCTTTGATAGACCGCCGGGGGCGCGTTTCCTTCATTCAAACGGCGGGGAACGCCTCAGTCAAACCACTTCCATGTGTCCCAATAGGATTTGTGTTTCAGTGCGCCGTTTTCAAAAACGAGGGTGAGATAACTGTCCGAACTCAAAATGCGGTTGTTGTTTAGGCGCAGCACAACAACGTGTTCATTTTTGCGGTTCGGAAGCGGTGACGGGCCGTCCGCGTCAACCCGTAAATTTGTGCGTTTTGCCCACTGCGCCCGGCATTTTGCAAGGCTGTCGCCTTCGCTAACCGCATTGCTGACTTGCCATACATCGTTGTTGGTTTGGGTTTCGTGCCCGTAAAAAAGGCCCGCGAAAAAGCACGCGGCGAGAAGAACAAATAAAGCGACGTGCCTTTTCCTCAAGTCTGCTTATGCTATTTCGTCGAAGCGGCGTAAACTGTGCGCGCTTAGTTCCCGCATATCCTCGTCGCTCCATTCCGCGCTTTCATCAATGACGGGCGCGAGCGGAGGAAACTGGGTCGCTTCGCGTAGGATGAGCGACGCCAAACGAAGCCGCTCGGAAACGGGCAAATCCGCAACCTCGCGGGCGTAAATTTCCTCAACGGTTAAAAGCGTGGGCATGGTTCATTTTACCCGAAGGCCAAGTAAATTATTTATTCCAGCGCGCGCGTTCCGACCACAGGCGGAGTATGCTTTTCGCCAGTTTGTCGGGGTCGTGGCGGACGACGGCGGATTCCGAAATGAACGAGCCTTTGACGGCTTTGTAGCCCCGCGCGGTAATGGCGTCCAAGTCGGCGTTGACGAGTTCTGCGCCGGTGTTCGTGTAGCGGGCCATCATTTCGCCGGTCGGTCGGGCCGTGTTGACCAAAACATAGTCGAACACGCGCTTGCCTTCGCCCAAAACCGGAACGACGTGCTTTTCAATCGCCAAAACGTGATCCAAGGCGGAAAAGCCGTCGGATTCGCCGGGCTGCGTCATGACGTTGCAGACGTAGGCTTTAATCGCCCGCGACTGATGCACGGCTTGGGCGATTTCCTTGACGAGTAAGTTGGGCACGACCGACGTGAACACGCTGCCCGGCCCCATCACGATGATGTCGGCGTCGCGGATTGCGGCGAGGCCTTCGGGAAGCGCGCGCGGCTCTTGGGGGCACAGTTTGATTTTTTCAATCGCGGTTGTGTCGTGGGCAATCGCGGTTTCGCCCTTGATTTCCGAACCGTCCGCCATTTCGCCGACAAGCGTCACGGATTCGACCGTGGACGGCAGCACGCGCCCCCGGATGGCTAAAATACTCGACGTTTCCTCGACCGCTTTTTCAAAATCGCCGGTGATGTCGGCCATCGCGGCGATGAGCAAGTTGCCGAACGAATGGCCGGAAAGGCCGTCGTCGGTTTTTCCAGTATCGAAGCGGTACTGGAACAACTGCTGCATCAAAGGTTCGGCGTCGGCGAGGGCGACCAAGCAGTTGCGAATATCGCCCGGCGGCAGTATGCCGCCCATTTGTTTTTGCAGCAAACCGGAGGAGCCGCCGTCGTCGGTCATCGTGACGACGGCGGTGAGGTTGGACGTGTATTTTTTGAGGCCGCGCAAAAGGGTGGACAAACCGGTTCCGCCGCCGATGACGACGATTTTCGGGCCTTGGCCGAGGGCGCGTTTGCGGTACACGACATCCGACAGCTCGGTCAAATCTTCGGGCGCGACCACGCCGACGATGTTGCGGACGACGCCAATCGCAGCCGCAAGCACGATCAGGAGGCCGAGCAAAATCAGCACGACGGCAAGTACGGCATACACGGCCCGCTGGTTGGAATCGCCGAGCGCGCCGTGCAAAAAACGTTCCAAAAGGGCGCGCAGCGAATTGTCGGCGTCGTCCAAGAACTCGCGCCAGCGCAAACTGACGAGCAAAATGAGGCCCAGCAAAACGGGCACAAGGCCGATGGGAATGAGCGCGAGCCATCGTTTGACGCGCATTCCGGGATACAGCCATTTGATGCCGCTGACGACGCGCCCGCGCACTTGCGCCTGCGGGGTTCGGGGCGCAAGCGGGGCGGGCGCTTTATCGGGCACGGGGCGCGGCGTTGCCATGACTACGCGCCGCCTTCCGCGTCGCCTGGCGCGGCGACATACCCGGCGTTGCGCCCGCTGTCGCGGTGCTGAACCAAGACGCGGTAACCTCGGTCGCGCAAGAATTGACCCAGTTTTTCCGACACGACAACCGAGCGATGCCGCCCGCCCGTGCACCCGATAGCGATGGTTAAATACGCTTTGCCCTCGGAAACGTAATGCGGCAGCGACCATCCGACCATATCATAAAGCCGGTCTAAGAACGCGCCGGTTCGCTCGTCGTCCATGACGTAGCGTTCGACTTCGGGGTTTTGCCCGGTGAGGGGGCGCAAAGCGTCCACGTAATGCGGATTGCGCAAAAAGCGCACATCAAAAAGCAAGTCGGCGTCGAGCGGCGTGCCGTGCTTGAACCCGAAGGAGGCCACCGTCACGGTTAGGGGATGCTGGCGCGGGGCGTGCTCATCCGTGAATACGTCCAGTAGCCGGGCGCGCAGGTCGATGAGCGGTAAACCCGTCGTGTCGATGACGAAATCGGCGCGTTCTTTGAGGGGAGCGAGCAGTTCGCGCTCGCGGGCAATGGCGGGCAAAATGCCGCTTTCGCTGTCGAACAACGGATGGGTGCGGCGCGTTTCCTTGAACCGCTGGATCAAGGCTTCGTCGGTCGCGTCTAAAAAGAGAAGAATCGGCTTTTCCCGAAGGGTGTCCAAAACCGGCAGCAAATCGCCGATGTGCCCGCCGCGCACGTCGCACACCAAGCAGAGGGGCGCATCTTCTTCGGTTTCGGGCAGCGGGGGCGCAAGGAGGGCCGGAAGCAGGCGCGGGGGCAAATTGTCCACGACGCGCCAGCGCATATCCTCGAAATAACGGGCCGCTTGCTGCTTTCCCGCCCCGCTCATGCCGGTTAAAACAACGGTTAGCACGATTTACTTTTTCTTATCCGACGGCACGAGCGTATCGGCAAGGCCGGTTAAAACGCTTAAAACCACGGATCCGAACAGCGCGGGCAAAAAACCGTCCACGCGGAAACCGAGGTTTAGCTGCTGGGCCAAGTAGCTGGTCAAAAGGAACATCAAGGCATTGACGACGAACGAGAACAAACCAAGCGTTAAGCAGTTCAGGCCCGCGAAGAAAAACAAAACGATGGGGCGCACGATGGCGTTCACGAGCGTCAATAGCAGAACTGCGCCGAGGGCGGACACCAAACCGTTCGCACCGGGCCGCAGGCCCAAGCCGCTGATATGCAAGGCCTGCCCCAAGTAAACGGTGGCGTACAGGGCGACCGCGCCGATAATCCAGTTGACGACAATCCGCATTTGTTTTCCTTTTGCAATCGGGCGGGTGATTCAAACCGATTTTATCCTACTGCGTGCCGGTTTTGCCCTCACCAGCGGGTATAATTTTCCATGCGCGACCGTTTTATAGACAAATCTGCTCCCGTTTCGGTTGCACGTCGGCGGTTCGGTCGGCTTTTTCTGTTGATTGTTTTGTGGTGCGCGACTTTTGCAGTTGGGTGGGCGCAAAGCGGCCCGGCCCACCCGGAGTTTCCCCAGTCGCGGGTTTTGGCGTATGTTGCCGCCCAAAAGGGCACTAAGGCGCACGTGGTTTTCGTGCCACCGCTCCGAAACTTTAAGCGCGCGCAAACCTTCCGCCTCAAAACGCCGCGTGGCATGGTAACGGTGATGTGCAGTATTCCGCATTCCGTAGCAAATCCGCCGCGAAAAGAAAAAGGTTTTCCTGCGGCCAACTCGGAAATCACGTTTCCGCTGGAAGAAAGCGTTTTCGTTTTTCGCGCCCCCGCCTCGCTCCCCATTTATTTGGCTTTCCCCTATGAAGGATATGGGGGAGGAGCGCTAAATGAGGCGCGTTTGAACGGCAAAATCGCGGAGCGCGGCAGCCTGAACGGTAAAATCGTCAATCGCAACAGCCATAAGGGGGATCGCATATACTGGGAAACGGCCCCTATCGTTTTTACCGGCACGCGAAATCGGCTGGTGCTTATCATGTCCGATTCGAGCAACGAATAAAGGCGTGTTTAATACCCTTGCTTGTCAGGGTAATCCCTTTATGAACCACCAGAGGAGGTTTCCTAACTATGAGCATACTCCCTAACAAAGACCAAGTTGAAGGCAAACTGAAACAAGCCGAAGGCAAAGCCGAGGACGCCAAAGGCGACGTGACCAACGATGCGAACGACGATGCCAGCGGCAAGCTCAAGCAGGCCGAAGGCAAAATCCAAGAAACCTTCGGTAACGTCAAAGAAGCCATTCATAACGCCACCAAGTAAAAACGCCCTCCCAGCGTTGAACTAAAAGCCCGCCCTTTTTTGTGGCGGGTTTTTATTTTAGGTGTAAGAAGGACGCTTTTTTAACGAAGTCGTTTTAAGAGGGTTTATTTCACTACATCATTTGCCAATTACTGCAGTGATGCAGTTGGCAAATTGAGGAGTCGCCTGCGGCTTGTATGGACAATGCGGAAAATGTGGATAAGTGGCAACAGTTGGAGCGCTGGAGAACCCGATTATATCAAATCGGCGGTTCGGGCGAGACCGCCGCGACGGAAGCGGATTTACTCGAAGTGTGGTGCGCCCATCTGTACCAAGCCGCGCAGCAACTTTCGCCCTATGTCCATTCGTTTTACGTGTGTTTGTACGAACCGGAGGTGGACGAAACTGCGCCGCTGCATTTTGTTTGGGGGATAGACGAGGGCTACCGCTCGGAATCGTCGCGCAAGCCGCTGGGAAGCGGGCCGACGTCGCTTGTCGTGCGAACGGGGCAGCCGTATGTGCTGACGCCGCAAACCCGACTGTACCAAGCGAGTGGAAACCGATTCGGGCAAACCGGCAGGCCCTCGCTTTCCGCCATACATCTTCCGCTCCGGTACTGGAGCGCGGCGGCAAGCGAGCGGGATGCTTCGATTTTGCGCGGTGTCGTGTCGGTGCAGTCATACCGAAGCGGTTTATGGACGCGCCGCGACACGCAGTTCGTGCTGGATTTGCAGTGCCGTGCCGACGATGCCGCACGGCACTGGTTCAATACGGTCAAAAAAGCCCCGTGATCTGATTTATTTCAGGCCACGGGGCTTTTCGTTTACTTGGCTATTTGGTGGCTGCGCTTTTTGCCGTGGCGGCAGGGGCTATCTTTGCCATCGTCGCTTTGTAGGCGGGCGTCCCTGCCGGGATAAATTTGAGCGCGACCGAGTTCATGCAGTAGCGCAGACCCGTGGGTTTGGGGCCGTCGTCGAACACGTGGCCCAAGTGTCCGCCGCACCACGGGCACTCGACAGCGGTGCGCGTCGCACCAAAACTATTGTCCGTTTTCTGGTAGACACGCCCTTGACCGAGCGGCTGATAAAACGACGGCCAACCCGTGCCACTGTCGAACTGCGTGGCGGCGTCGAAGAGCGGATTGCCACAGCCTTCGCACACATACACGCCCTTTTGCGCGATGGGGTGGGCGTATTTGCCCGTGCCCGGTGCTTCGGTTCCTTCGTGGCGCAGCACGTCGTACGAGGCGGGCGACAACAACTGTTTCCACTGCGCGTCGGTTTTCACGACTTTGAGGGTGGGGGCTTTTTCATTTGTGGCTGGCGGCCCGGCGACAAGGCGCGGCAAAATAAACAGCCCGCCCGCAGCGACGGTTGCCGCGACGGTTCCGGCGAAAATGGATAAATTTTTATTCATGGTTTTTCTCTTTTATAATCCGGCGTAATAATCGTAGCCCTGCTCGGCCCAATAGTCGGCTGGGGCTTTGTTAGTATAGGCTATCGTCGTGATGAGTTTAATGTTTTTGATGCCGTATTTGTGCGGCATGATGAGACGCAACGGCGCGCCGTGCTCGGCGGTTAGTTCCTGACCGTTCATGTGCGTGGCGAGGAGCGTTTGCGGGTGCAGGCAGGACGCGATATCGAGGCCGACATAGTACCGCTCGTCGGGATAATCGGCGGGTTCGGAAAGCATGGACACGAACTTAGTGCCCGGCGCGAACGGGTACTTTTTGGCGAAATCGACGAACCGATAGCCGCCCCAGTTGACGATTTTGCTCCAGCCCTCGACACAGTGCAGTTCCGTCGTTTGTTCAACGAACGGCAAGTCTTTCAGATCGGCGAGCGCTATTTTGAGCGGTTTGCCGGTTTGCGTGTTCAAAACTTTGAGCCGCCACGCTTCCAAATCGACAATTGGGGTTTCGCCCTTGTAGTTGTTGCGCGGCTCTTCGGCTTGACTGCGGGGAAACGTGGGTGACAAATGCGTCGGGGCGTAGAACACGCCTTGCGCCACTTTGTCGTTGAAGCGAAGGACGCCGCGCAGGGTTTTGTGTACGCCTTCGTCCAGTCCGCTCTCGGATAAGCCGACGCGGTTGAAGGTGCGCAGCCCGACGAACCCGCCCGCAATAGCCATGCCCGCCCACACAAACGAGCGGCGCGACATGCGGCGGATCCGCTTTTCGGCTTCCTCAACCGATAGTTCGGGCGCGTCGTCCACCATGTCCTCGGGAAGAGGGTGGTCTTCCTTGCCGACGGTTTTGTTTTTCGGGTCTTGTTGCACCGCTTCGGTGTTATTCGTGTCCATTTTTAGTGTGCTCTTCCTTCGCTGGGAACAACCGTTGTCGTCACGACTTCGCGGCCCGTAATCATCGAGCGAAAATTGTTCCAGCCCGCAAGCATCACTTGCCACACGTGAACGAAGAAAAAGGCCAAAAGCAATGCGGTGATGATGAAATGTTCGGTGCGCGCGGCTTGATACCCGCCTAATAGGTTTGCCAGCCATGAGAGCTGCGCGGGCTTGTAAATGGCGAGGCCCGTCACGACCATAGCAATTCCCATCAGCAAAACGACGGAATACGCGATGCGCTGGGCGTGGTTGAACTTGCCGGGCGGGAGCGGCTTTTTGTAAAGGCGCAGATCGTGCAAAACGACCTTGAAGGCTTCGATGAGTGAGTTTTTACGCGGGATTAAGTGCCGCCACTCGCCGGACGCAATCAGAAAAACGGTGTACGCGACGCCGTTTAAGGTAAACAGCCACGCGAGCGCAAAGTGCCACGCCATGCCTTCCGCTAAGCGTCCGCCAATCGTGATATCGTAGCGCTCTTTTTCCGGGCGCGGGACGGTTTCGGCGTTGGGCGTATCGAAATATACGGGCTTGACGCCCCACTTGTACAGGCTGACGCGCTCGGGCACGTGAAAGCGCAAACTGATGGTGCGTCCGCCGATTTTGACGGGTTCGGGGAGCGGGTAGTAATCGTAGGCCCACAAAATAAGCAGGCCGCTCCACATCATCGCCATCAGCACGGGGAAGTTGATCCAATGCAACCAGCGAATCGCCAGCGGGTGCTTCTTCACAATCCGGGCGCGAACGGGTGCGGACGGGACGGCCTCTTTGCTTTTTGCGGCGCGAAACGGTTTATTGACTGCCGGTGTCATGAACGAACTTCCTTACTCAGTGCGAGTGAACGGGCAGCAAAAACGTCGCCCGTTTGTTATACAGGTGGCCCCGCCCAAAAAGTTCATTGGTTCGCCCTACCTATTTTGTGCGTTAGTGCGCGTCGTGCGCGTCGGCGGTTTCCCATGCGATGAGTACGGCGTCCCAGCGGTCGGGCGACAAGGTGAGGGCATCGGGTGCACCTTTGCTGTGGCTGGACGCGGAAACGACGGAAAACACGGTGGCCCCTTCGGTAAAATCGGCTTGGCCTAACGCGCGCAGGCGATGGCTCAACATCTGCAACGCGGCGAGGGCTTCGGCGCAGCCGGGACAGTTTTCGATATGGCGCGTCACAACCCAGTGCGCGGGGCCGCTGGACAGCGTGCCGTCGGCGAGGCGCGACAGGAGCGTTCGCATCGGGGTGCAGGGCGTAAGCGACCCGCCCCCGGATAAGTGATTGTGTGTCTCGTGGCTCATTGTATGATTCTCTTTTGTTTGGCGTAGTCTTGGAGCAAATCGTGCAACTGAAACCGGGCGCGGGACAAGCGCGAGCGCACCGTGCCCACGGGAACGTTCAAAATCTGCGCGGCTTCCTCGTAGGAATGGCCCTGCACGTCCACGAGAAGGACGGCCATGCGCAAGCTGTCCGACAATTTGGCGAGCGCGTACTCGATGGGTTCGTCGAAGGTTGCGGATAACAAGGCTTCGCCGGGAATGTCGCGGGGTTCGGCGCGGGTTTGCGTCGGGCCAGCATTGCCGCCAGACGTCAGTGTGTCAACCGTGACGCCCGCATCCCATTTTTTGGCCCGCCGGTAACTGTTGATGAAATTGTTCGTCATGATCCGCACGAACCATGCGGCGACGCTCGCAGGGGTCGTGCTTTTCGCGCTGTCGAACTGGCCCTTGCGGAAAGCGTCGTAGGCGCGCACCAAGGCGTCCTGCACGAGTTCTTGGGCGCAGTCCTGCCCGCCCCGGCAAAGCCGAAGGGCGTTTCGCATGAGCGCGGCCTCGGACTGCCGGGCAAGTTGGGCGAAGCGGTCGCGGAGCGACGCCGCGCCATCGCGCAGGCGGGACGAGGTTTCGCCGCTCGCGGCATCCGGCGCGGCGGAAGATGCGGTTAAAGGATTGGACGGGGTCATTACCGATACCATACCCGTTTAACACGCGAAACCCTGCAAAAGTTCAACGCGCGCAGCCGTGCCATCAGTGACTTTTTTGCCGTTGGTTTTCTTGGTCGGTAATTCGCTGGTCGTAAAAGCCGCTGTCGTCCAAATCACGGGCGTTTGCGAATGCGGCGCGCGCCGCGCCCGGCTGGTTCAGTTGTCGAAAAGCGTTGGCGCGATCCAGATACGTGTTCACGTCTTTGACGTTTTGCGCGATGGCCCGGTCGGTGGATGCGATGAGGCCGCGCCAGTCCTGCCGGTTGAAATAATACGCCCGCCGTGCCGACTCGCGGTTGATTCGGAATTCGTCGGGAAAGCCGCCCGCGAGCGAAAAGAGGGCTAAATCGTCGGCGTAGGTGGGGAGCAGACGGCCCGTTTGCCGTGCTAAGACCGTCCATTCTGCCCTTCCCCCGAACCATTTCTTCCCGGTCTGCTCTTGAAACGTAAACGCAATGGTGACGCGGCGCGACGCGACGGCGCTGGACGACGGGCGAACGGGCGTCCAGCACACGCCCTTCATTATCTGCCCGTCTACGACCATGCCCCGCCCGCTTAAAACGCCTTTGGTATCAATATACATATAGGGTTCAGTCGCCCCCGCCGTGCCCGCATACACGGTTTTCCAGTCGTCTTGCAGAGTTTCAAGCCCTGTTTCCCGATCTCGTTTGGGGGTTGAGCCGTCGGTGTATAAGACGAAAACGTCTCCGTCGCGGTTGATTTGCACGTCGCGCAGGGTAATCGTGCGCATGGCGAACTTTTTGCTCGCAAGGGGCTGGGCGAATTTTTGGCCTGCCTCTTGTCCGTAGGCGTCAAGGTCGTATACTCGAACGGTTTTGGCGTCGATGGTGAAAACGCTTGCGGGAGCACCCTGCTCCAAGTCCAGCACCGTTTGCGTTACGGTTTCCCAGCGTTCGCCTGCTTTGATTTGCTGATACGTAAAGGTGGGAAGCATTCGGGCGCGGTCAATTAAAAAGAGCGTCCTGCCCGGTGTGGGGGTGGAAAACGGGGTCGGCTGCACGGGTGACGGAACCGCGATTTGCTGCAACATCCGCCCGCCGCGCGAAACGGTTCCCAAGTCGCTGGCTTGCGAACTATTTAATGCCTGCTGGATTTGCAAACGAATCGCCCGCATTTGGGCGCTTTGCGAAGAAAGCGACGGCCCGGTGTCTTTTTGGTAGGTGGCGACGCCCTCGGTGGGATCGAGCATCCAAAATTTCCCATCGGCGAACGTTTGGATGTGACGCCCCAATTTGTCATTGATTTCCAAACGCCAGCGGTCGTCGCCGCGCATCCACACTTCGGACGAAAGGGTTTCGCGCCCTTTGTGAAAAAACGTGACGCGATAATGC
>CAXTBP010000186.1:0-10600 GCA_964241985.1 uncultured Armatimonadaceae bacterium
TAAAGACGAGCACAATAATCATGCCCGCAATAGCCGCCGCGAGAAACTCACCCATCAGCAGAAGCGCGACCTTCACGATGGTTTTCCACGGCCCTTGACGGTATACCCGGCGCAGGGCAAAAAACATATAAACGGCATCCACCGTTACGTTGAGCAGCATACTCCAACTCATGAAGTCGTTCGTGAGTAAAAGTATTGGTAGGGAAACCAGAAACGAAAACGCCTGTAAATGGAGCATGAAAACCAAATGCTCCATATAAAGCCGCCGCGACCGAGCGTATAAAATCCGTAAAAGCAAGGCGTAGACGGGAATTAGAAAAATCGTGAGCGTCGTCATGTGCTCTACGAACCACTTACCGCCTTCCGCTGAACCGGTGGTCAGTTTTTTGGTCAGCCGTTCCCGCCGCTCGCGTTTGGCGCGGGCTTTTTCCTGCGCTGAGGGGTCAACTGCCGCAGGCGAAGCCGCCGGTTTTGGCGTCGGACGGACAGGCGAAGCAAACGGCAGTGTGGCGGGCGCGGATAGGGAAATTGGTTTGGGGTTTTCAAAAGCGTGCTGTATCTGCCCCGCCGCGCGGTACGAAAACGCCAAAAAGTACACCGTGCTGATCATAAAATACAGCCGAAGGGGCGCGATATAACCCGCCCGCCTGCCCGCCAAAAACTCGTTCGTCAAGAAGCCGGGCCGGGTCAAAAGGGGTTTGAGGGTGACAAGCAGGCGTGAATCGAACTTGGCGAACTCGTCGAGGAGGTCGCGCAGCACATCGCCGAGCGGTAAAACGTGGTGCGTATTCTCCTGCCCGCACCGCGCGCAAAATTTCTCGATGGCATCGTGCCCGCAGTTGCGGCAGGTGCGCGTTTGGCGCGTCTCGGGGGCGGTTTGTTCCATGTGCGTTCTTTGAATATAGAGTTCGCCGCGCCGCCTGCTTGGTTCCTGCTTTAAGAGAAGGGGCTTTTGGGAATAACACGACATCCGCATGAGCCGCGTGGAACCTCTACCAACCCTGCCAAACCTACAATCCCTTCGTCCTGAACCCAGCGCCTCAAACGACAAGCACGTCATCGTGTGCGGTTTGGGCCGGTTTGGGCTGCGGATCGTTTCCACGCTTCGCAAACAAGCCGTGCCGGTTGTCGTGATTACCGATAAGGAAACGCGAGCCGACCGCAAGGCGCGGGCGTTGCAGGAGGGCGCGTATTTGGTGGAGGGAGATTTTCGCTTCCCCGACGTGCTGCTTGCCGCTCGCATTTATGAGGCCCGCGCCTTGATTTTGGCGTCCGCGTCGGACAGCGCGAATTTAGAATGCGCCCTTGACGTGGGCCGCGATTACCCCGATGTGCGCGTCGTCATGCGCTTGGACGCCGACGCGGTTGCCGGACGCCTTGCCGCCGATTTCGGGATTGCCGCCGTGTTGTCGCCGCCCGTGCTTGCCGCGCACGCTTTTACAATTGCCGCGCTCCATCCCGCCCCGCCCGGCCCCATTCACCGCGCAGCGGGACAGGCCGTGCCTGCCGCCCGGTCGCGTTTGCCGCGCCGACTGGTGACGCGCGTAGCAACGCGGGGGAATCTACTGCCGCGTGTCTTTCCCGGCGCGCTGATTTTGCTTTTATTCGCCTTGTTCGGGCTTGGCGTGTCCGTTTTCGAGCACGCACTCAAATTGGGCTGGGTAGATGCGACCTATTTTACGGCAACGATTGTTTCGACCGTTGGCTTCGGCGACTTCAATTTGCGCGACCAGCCCGCGTGGGTAAAGCTGTTTGGCGTCGTGATGATGTTCGGCGGCGTAACGCTTATTGCCGCCTTGTCATCGCTGCTCACCAACTTCTTTTTGTCGGGCGCGGCGACACAAATGCAAGCCGAGCAATACGCATCCCGAATGCGCGATCATGTAATTTTGTGCGGCTTGGGCAGCGTCGGCTTCGAGGTCGCTGAAGATTTGTTGGACGAAAAGGTCAAATTGGTTGTTGTAGACGCGACCCCCGACGACGCCCACGCCCGCAACTTATCGGCCCGCATTCCGCTCATCGTCGGCGACGCCACGCAGCCGGATGTTTTGCGCCGGGCCGGAATTGGCCGCGCCCGCGCCGTGATTGCCGCCGTGTCGAGCGACGCCGTGAATTTGGAAATCGGCCTAATCGCCCAATCCTTGGTGGAAGAATTTCGTCCGTCGCGCTCGCTGCGAATCGTGCTCCGCTGTTTCGACGCCGATTTGGCCCAGCGCATCAACGCCCGCTCGGATGCCTACACCTTGCTCTCGTCGGCGGAAATCGCCGCCCCAATTTTCGTGCAAACGGCACTGGGCGACGGCCTCCAAACAAAGGAAGTTTAACGATGAACCGAAACATGGCGATAGTCGCCGCTTTATTTATATGTCTCGCTTTCGCCGCACTGCTCGGCGAACACGCAAACGCCGTGCCGCCTGCGCAGGCTTCGGCTGTCATGGCGCGGCCCGTGCATTGGGAAGTCTCTTTTTCTTTGCCGGGCCTTACGGGAAACCCGTTCGATTACAAAGAAAACGACGTGCGAGCGGTGCTTCGTCTGCCGAACGGGCAAACCGCAACCACCCTCGCCTTTTTCGACGGCGGCGATGCGTGGCGCGTCCGATATAATCTGCGCACGCCGGGCACGTACAAACTGGAAAGCGTAACGCGAAACGGGGCGATTGTCAAACCGCAAAACATCGTCAACGCAAAGCAAACCTTGCCGCCGTGGACGAAGCCCGCGCCCGCGTTTGTGCGCGTCGATCCGAAAAGCAAAACGCGGTTCGTTTTCGACGGCGGCCTACCGTATTATCCCGTGGGAAATAATGTCGCGTGGCAAAGCGGCGGACGGCCCGACGTTCCCGAACTCTTGAACCGCATGGGCGCGGCGGGCGAAAACTGGTCGCGGATTTGGATGAACCATTGGGACGGCAAAAATCTGGACTGGCCCCGGCCCAAAAACACACCCTTAGGTACGCTGAATTTGCAGTCGGCCCGTCGTTGGGACACGATTGTGAGCGCCGCCGAGAAAAACGGTATTTATTTTCAGATGACTTTGCAGCATCACGGGCAATACTCCACGCGCGTCAATTCCAACTGGGGCGAAAATCCGTGGAACAAGGCAAATGCGGCGCTGG
Source organism: uncultured Armatimonadaceae bacterium (assembly GCA_964241985.1). Lineage (GTDB taxonomy): Bacteria > Armatimonadota > Armatimonadia > Armatimonadales > Armatimonadaceae > CAXTBP01. The sequence continues at coordinate 3,114 of CAXTBP010000186.1, forward strand.
GTGGCTTTTTACAAACGCCCGACGAGTTTTTCAAGAGCGAAACGGCCCGCGAACTAACCCGCGCCAAGTACCGTTATATCGTCGCTCGCTATGGCTACAGCCCAAACGTTTTGGCGTGGGAATTGTTTAACGAAGTGCAGTTCACGGATGCCATCTACGACAAACAAGCGGGCAACGTTGCGGCTTGGCACAAAGAAATGGCCCAATTTTTGCGGTCGGTTGACGCAAACCATCATCTCATCACGACGAGTTCGGACACTTCCATTCCACATCTCTATGACGCCGTGGATTACGTCCAGCCGCATTCGTACCCCGTGGACGGTATAGCAACGGTTTTGAGTGCACGGCCCGGCGAATGGAGCAAGCCGCTGTTTTACGGCGAAATAGGCCCGACTGGCGTCAACGATACCAAAGACGGCACTTTTTTGCACGGAATTTTGTGGGCGAGTTTGGTCAGCGACCAAAGCGGAGCGGCCCAGTACTGGGCGTGGGACGATCTGGAAAAGAACGATTTGTGGCATCAGTACAAATCCGTGACCGAATTTTTGGCGCAGCCGTGGGCTTTGTACGCCGTGCGAAACTTGACCGCCCGCCGCGCCGTTTCGGTGAAAACTTCTGCCCTATCGGCGGTTTCGTTTGGGCCGGGCGGCGATTGGGGCAAAGGTGAGCAGACCGATTTCACGGTTGATGCGAGCGGCGACGTTCCCGGAGTCGGGAAAATGCCGTCGTTTTTGCAGGGAGCCGCGCACCGCGATTTGTTCACACGGGCGAATTTTGCGGTCAACTTCCCGAAAGCGGGCACATTTACCGTCGCTGTGCGGCAGTCATCAAAAGCCGGGGCGCATCTGGTCATTACTGTGGACGGCGCAAAGGTGGGCGAGCGGGACTTCCCCGCCGCGTCCGCCGACCAAAACCTATCGGGGCCGGGCTTGGCGGTTCCCATTCCCGCAGGCAAGCACACTATTCGGCTCGAAAACACAGGCGCGGACTGGCTTGTTTTGCAAAAACTGACGCTTTCGTCCTACGGGCCGGGCTTGCGCGTTTTGGCGAAGGGCAGCGCGACGCACGCCGTTTTATGGGCCTACCGCCCCGCGCCAAGCGGAGAGAAAATCGCTGGAACGATTACGCTGCCCGCGTTCACGCCCGGAAAATACCATGTGCAATGGTGGGACACGCGCGGAGGCAAACCGATGGAACCGGCACGAACGGCTGCGGTCGGCGCAAACAAAACGCTGGTTTTGCAAACTCCGGCTATCGCACAGGACGCTGCCGCGCTCATTACGCCGGTTCGCTAAATGGACGACGCTATAACCGAGGACTTCCTGCGCGATACGAGCCGCGTTCTGCACGGCGCTTGGGGCGCGGACATTGCTATAGAAAATCCCGTCGTTTTGAAGGACGGGGCGCGTTGCCGCGTGATGCGTTGCGCCATAGCGAATGTGCCAAGCGGCGTTGCTTCGGTTATCGTCAAGCAGATCAAAGGGCAACCGGAACGCGGCTTTGACGAATGGGCAAGTCTCACGTTTTTGTCGGGTTTGCCAAACGCCCAAAATATTGTTCCACACTTCTATGGCGGCGATGAAGTGAGCCGCCTTTTTGTTATAGAAGATTTCGGCGCGGGACAAACGCTGGACGACTTGTTTATGGGAAACGATAAAAGTGCGGCACGGGCCGCGCTCGGCGATTTGGCACGGCAAATGGCGCGGCTTCACGCCGCCACGCACGGAAAGCAAACGGATTTCGACGACCTACGCGCCGCCCTTCCTGAAGACGAAGGCCCGCAGCGGTTCATCGAGGCCGAACGTTGGCGGGCTGGGGAAGACAAAATTCGGCACTGGTGCGATGCGATGAATGTCGCCTTGCCACCGCGTTTCGCGGCAGAGTTAGACGACATCGCCAACGTGTATCGGGAGCCGAGTGAATGGCTCCTTTTTTCGCACGGCGACCCCGCGCCGACGAACAATCATTTCGCGGGTGGAAAAGCGCGCCTGCTGGATTTTGAATACGGCGCGTTCCGCCACGCCCTCTACGACATCACGGCGTGGCAAATTTTATGCCCGCTTCCCATTGACGCGGTTTCCGAAATGCGCTGCGCCTTTCAGGAAGAACTTACAAAAACGCTACCAATCGCCCGCGACGAAGCCCAATTCGCCGAAGCATGGGCAATGCTATGCGCGTTTCGTGCACTCGCCCTTTTGACGTGGATTACGCCGGAAAGCGTACAAAACGGCGACCACGAATGGGTAGGCGATTGGACGGCCCGCCTCGCCGTTTTTGCCGCCGTTTCGCGGTTAGCGCACATCGCTGCGCCGATTGCGCGTTTGGATGGCATAGCCGAGGTCGCAAACCGATTAACCGATGCGCTTCGGGCGCAATGTGCCGACGTAGACGATGTAACCCCGCACTGGCCCGCGTTGGAAAACGCTTAATTCGGTTACGGTTTTGAAGTGGCGACGGAAGACGACAGCGAAGCGTTTGGTATTTTGCCTTCATTTTGTAGACGCTGTATCGCCAATTCGCTTATTCTGCCTTCGGGATCGCCCGGTTTCAACGATTGCAAATACAATTTGTACTCGGCGATAGCTTTCGCGGCGTAAGCGGGATTGGGAGTTTTCCAGCAAAAAGCGTCGTAACAGTGTCCGACAAGCCAGTGATACGCCGGTTCCGAAGGGAAAAACTGCTGCAATTCTTTGGCGTATTTCAAGCCTTTGTTTTTATCCGCGCCATTGTGTGACAAACCGAGCAGAAACGCGGTCGCGCCCTTTACGGATCGATTTGTCGGATCCGCCGCGAGCAGTCTTTCGCCAAGAGGGGCCGATTTAGGATTGGGAAACGTACTGACCTCAATCAAAAAACGAAGCTGCGTCACGGCGAAAGGATACGGCTGCGGCATCTGTGCAAGCGCCTCATCGACTTTTCGGTTTAGACTATATTGCTCGCCGGGGTTCAGTGTTTTGCGTCCCCCTTGATACGCGGCGTAAGCCCACTGAAATAAGGCAGACGGATCGTTCGGCGCTTGCAAATACGCCGCTTCGTAATCGGCAATAGTTTGCTTGGTTACTTCGCCACGCTGTATCGCGGCATCGATGTAGCGTTTGACGTCATTTATCTGCGGCTCGTTCTTGGCCCATTCCGATTTTTGCCAAGCGTCGTCGGTAGGATGCCAATACGGTCGGGAAGACGGCGGAAAACGGTTGTCTCCACCGACAAGCGACTGCGCCCCGGCGATAAACAGAAACAGCAAGGCGGGGAGCAGGGCAGGGATAAAGTACGCCTTCTTCATTGAGACACCTTTTCGATTTTTTAATCCCGTTTACGGCGCGACGATAACCGGAAGGCCGGTGCGCGGTTTGCGCTTACGACGACCGTTGCCGATACGCACGCTTCCGGCGAGAATGCGGGCCTGCGCGTCGATACCGCGCTTGCGGCCTTCGGGTCGGACGCGCTCCCACGTTCCCTGCGGCGATAACTGGCGGGCTTGCACGGTATCCGCTAAAAGGACGTGCAAAACGTCCTGCACGATATGGGTTCGCAAATCGGCGTTCTCGACGGGGAACATGACTTCGACGCGCCGATCCAAGTTGCGGGGCATCAAATCGGCGCTGCCCAAATACAACTCGTTTTCGCCGCCGTTTTCAAAATAATAGACGCGGGAATGCTCCAAAAAGCGGCCCACGACCGACACGACGCGGATATTTTCGGATACGCCCGGCACGCCCGGAAGCAGCGAGCAAATGCCCCGGATGATCAAATCAATTTTTACGCCCGCCCGCGACGCTTTGTACAACAACTCAATCATTTGCGGGTCAACGAGCGCGTTCATTTTGAACAACAAATACGCGGGCCGACCGGCAAGCGCGTGGTCGATTTCACGGTTGATTTTTTTGGCGATTTGCTGCCGCAAATTAATCGGCGCGACCAGCATTTTGCGGAACGTGGTTTGCCGCGAATACCCGGTCAAATAATTGAACAAATCGGTGGCGTCGGCCCCCAAATCCTCGTCCGACGTCATTAGGGAAAAGTCGGTGTAGATGCGGGCGGTTGTCGCGTTGTAGTTGCCGGTTCCCAAATGCAAATACCGTTTGATGCCCCCGCCCGGCTCGCGCCGCACGACAAGAAGCACTTTGCAGTGGGTTTTGAGGCCGACCAAGCCGTACACGACGTGAACGCCTGCTTGATCCAGCGCCCTCGCCCATTCGATGTTATTTTCTTCATCGAAGCGCGCTTTGAGTTCCACCAAAACGGCGACCTGCGTGTCGGCGTCACGGGCCAAAATAAGCGCGGGCACGAGCGGCGACTGCGGCCCCAATCGGTACAGGGTTTGCTTGATGGCGCGGACATGGTTGTCGTGGGCGGCGGCTTCCACGAACGAAATAACCGGCGCGAACGAATCGAAGGGGTGATGCAGCAATACGTCCTGTTTTGACAAAACATCGAAAAAATCGGCGTTGTGGGCCAAAACCGGCGGAACATTGGGCACGAGCGGCGGGAACTTTAAATCGGGCCGGTCTACCCGAAGCAGTTCCATAAGCGACGATTGCCCCATCGGGCCGTCGGATACCAAAACGTTTCGGGCGTCCATTTCCAAATCTTCGACCAAGCGGGCGCGCATGGCGGCAGGCATAGAGGGCGTGATTTCAAGCCGCGTGATGAAGCCGAAATGCCGCTCGCGGATGCCTTCCTGCACGGTTCGCAGCAAGTCTTCGGCCTCGTCTTCCTGAATTTCGATGTCGGCATTGCGCGTGATGCGGAACGGGTACGCGGCAACCGCATCCAAACCGGGAAACAAAGCCCCGACATAATGGGCGATGAGTTCGTCGATATAGGTAAAAACGCGAACGCCGGGCGTGTCGGGAAACGGGCAAGCCACAAGACGCGGTAAACTGCCCGGAATTTTCATACGCGCGAACCGCTCGCCGACCAGCGGATCGCGCACCACGACGGCCAGATTAAGCGACAAATTAGAAATATGCGGAAACGGATGCCCGGAATCCACGGCAAGCGGCGTTAAAATCGGGAAAATTTCGTCCTCAAAATACTTGTGCAAATATTCCCGGTCTTTATCGGAAACATCGGCGAACGAGCGAATCTCGATTTTTTCGCGGTGCAGGGCGGACAGCAAATGCCGCGCGCACTGGTGGGCGTCGTGCATTAGAGCATCTACGCGCACGGCGATTTTTTCTAATGCTTCGGTCGGCGTCAGCCCATCGACGGCCCGCTCCGAAACACCGGCGGCTCGCTGCACCTGCAAGGCGGACACGCGGATCATGAAAAACTCGTCGAGATTGGAATGGAAAATCGCCAAAAATTTGACGCGCTCCAAAAGCGGATGGCGCTCGTCCCACGCCTCTTCGAGGACGCGCTGATTAAAATCCAGCCACGACAGTTCGCGGTTGATGTACGGAAATTCAGGATCGATTAACGAGGGGGTAAGCGGGGCGGGGGAGGTGTCTGAAATAGTCATGCGGGAAAAGTCGAAGCAAGAGGCCGGTTCGCACGCGGAACCGAAACGCCCTTGTAAGATAATTTATTAGTTTATCATTTTTGTTTTCAAATGCGTTCGATGATGTGAAGCGATACAATAAAAGCCGCATTACACTTGGTAGGATTTTTGAAATGGCAGCAGATAACGGAATAAACGGAACCCAAAACGGTAGCGGAACGGCAACCTTGACCGCGCCCGGAAACACGAACGGCAGTAACGGAACGCCGGAAAAATCGACGTGGCGCAGCAAAGTGGGCTTGGCGGAAATGCTCAAAGGCGGCGTCATCATGGATGTCGTCAATGCCGAGCAGGCCAAAATCGCCGAAGAGGCGGGCGCATCCGCCGTCATGGCATTGGAGCGCGTACCTGCCGACATTCGCAAAGATGGCGGCGTGGCCCGCATGAGCGACCCGCGCATGATTAAAGAAATCATGGCCGCCGTCACGATTCCCGTGATGGCGAAAGCGCGCATTGGGCACATCATTGAGGCCCGCATTTTGGAATCGCTGGGCGTAGATTTTATCGACGAGTCCGAAGTGCTGACGCCCGCCGACGAACAGTTCCACATCTACAAGCACGATTTCAAAGCCCCGTTCGTATGCGGCTGCCGCGATTTAGGCGAGGCCCTGCGGCGTATCGGCGAGGGTGCGGCGATGATTCGCACCAAGGGCGAAGCCGGAACCGGAAACGTCGTTGAGGCCGTGCGCCACATGCGGGCTTTGATGGGCGGCATTCGCAAAATTCGCTCGATGGACGAAGCCGAACTGATGACGGAAGCCAAAAACTTGCAGGCCCCGTATGAACTCGTTAAACAAATCGCCGAAACCGGCAAACTGCCCGTGCCGAACTTTTCCGCCGGTGGTGTGGCAACCCCTGCCGACGCCGCGCTCATGATGCACTTAGGGGCTGAAGCGGTTTTCGTCGGGTCGGGCATCTTCAAATCCGGCGACCCCGCCGAGCGCGCCAAGCGCATCGTGGACGCCGTGACGTATTACAACGATTACGACAAACTGGCGGAAATTTCGGAAAACTTGGGCGTCCCGATGGTCGGTATCGACATCCGCCAGTTGGACGAAGCGGATAAATTGGCCGGTCGCGGCTGGTAATTAGTTAATTCGTGGAACCAACGAGCGCGAACGACCCCGACGGGCTATCGTTCGCGCTCGTTTTGTGTGACCCGAAACCAGCATTGTGCGACGCGCTCCGTCGGCAGTTTGCCGGTTTTTCTTTGGTAAGCGTGGTGGACGGCCCGTTTGAGAACGTGCCCGATTTTGATTGCGTTGTGAGCGCGGGCAATAGTTTCGGCTTGATGGACGGCGGCGTGGATTTGGCGCTCGTGCAGTTTTTCGGACAGGCGTTAGAAGCGCGGGTTCAGCGGATCATTTTGGATCGCTATCGCGGCGAGCAACCCGTGGGAACCTGCGAATTGGTAGAAACCGGGAACCAACGTCATCCGTTTGTCGCGCACGCGCCTACAATGCGCGTACCCATGACGATTGCTCGCACCGACAACGTGTACCGCGCCTTCCGTGCCGTTTTGCTTGCAATTCAACATCACAATGAAGCACACGAAGACCAATCCGAAAGCGTTATAAAAATCGTTATGTGCTCGGGCTTGGGTACGGGCGCGGGGCAGGTTCCGTTCGAGGAAGCCGCACGGCAAATGGCGTCCGCATATCGTAGTTTCCTCAATCCGCCACGCAAAATTTCGTGGAAACACGCGCACGACATGCAGGCCCAAATCCGTTACGGCGGCGACATTGGCTTCGCTATTCCACCCCGTGCGGCCAAACCCAAGCCATAAAAACTATTGCCTTCGTGCGATATAATCGCATGGAATTTTTTATGAGCAGTGGCCCATTTCGATTTTGCCCCTATTGCCGCACCGAACTTTTAGCCAAACAGATTCCCGACGGGGAAGGGCCGCTTCGGCGCGTATGCACGGCCTGCGGATTGATCGAGTGGGGGAGCAGCAAACCGGCGGCGGGAGGCGGGATTGTAG
>CAXTBP010000187.1:0-10489 GCA_964241985.1 uncultured Armatimonadaceae bacterium
GATGCGTGTCACGGTTCCGTTATCCACCGTCCGCGCGGCGGGAACGGCGACGCGGAACGTTTCGTCTCCGCCAAGCCAAACCGAATCGAAAGACGGCGACGCCGAAACTCCCGTGGTGAAGAAACCAACCACGAACGCCCGCGCGCTGGCCCAGCAAAAAGCCTTGTCCATCAGTTCGGAAATCACGCTTATCGCCAACCGTGTAGACGCCGCGCTGCCCAAACTGGACAAATATCTGGACGATGCCTACGCCGCCGGGTTGGAATCGGCCCGCGTTATCCACGGCAAAGGCAGCGGGCAGCTCCGCAAAGCCGTGTGGGATTTCCTCAAAACCGATGCCCGCGTCAGCTCGTTCCAAATGGCGCACCCCGACGACGGCGGCGCGGGCGCGACCGTTCTCACGTTCCGCCAATAGGGCAGTGCGCCGATTGATTTTGCGGTTTTGTCGGGTATCCTGTTGGCAATGGAACCATTCAAAATTGCCATTCCCGATGCCGTTCTCGACGACCTGAAAGCGCGGCTCGCGCGAACGCGCTGGCCCGATGAACCAAGCGGTGCAAACTGGGACTACGGCACAAACCGCGCGTATTTGCAGGAATTGTGCGCGTACTGGCAAAACACGTTCGATTGGCGCAAACAGGAAGCCGAGTTAAACACGTTTAGCCAGTTTCAAACGGAAATCGACAGGCAAAAAATTCACTTTATCCACGAAAAAGGCGCGGGCGAAAACATTATTCCACTGCTGCTCATTCATGGCTTCCCCGACTCGTTTTATCGGTTCAAGAAAATACTTCCGCTGCTCACGGCGGAAATAGACGGCGTTTCGTTTGACGTGATCGCGCCGTCGCTTCCCGGCTACGGTTTTTCCGAAAAGCCGAACGAAAAGGGGATGGGCGTCGAGCGTATCGCCGCATTGTTCGCCAAACTGATGACGGACACCTTGGGCTACGAAAAGTACGCCGTGCATGGCGGCGATTGGGGCAGCACGATTACCGAAAAAATTGCCGCAACTAATCCGTCGCGTATGCTGGGCATTCATTTGACGGATATTCCGTTTCATCATTTGTTCACGGTTCCGCCGGGTGATTTAACGGACGAAGAAAAAGCCTACTTGGAAGCGGGCAAAAAATGGCAGCAAACCGACGGGGGCTACACCGCCATTCAAGGCACACGCCCGCAAACGCTGGCCTATGGTTTGAACGACTCACCGGCGGGGCTTGCGTCGTGGATTGTGGATTTGTTCCGCAGCTGGAGCGACTGCGACGGGAACGTCGAAAAAAGTTTTACCAAAGACGAACTCTTATCGAACATCACGATTTACTGGGCGACAGAAACGATTGGTTCCGCGTGTCGGCTGTACTACGAAACGATGCTCGCCATGCCATCGGAAAACGCCGAAAAGAAAATTGACGTGCCGACCGGCGCAGCGGTATTTCCCAAAGATTTGGTTCCCGCCCCGCGCGCGTTCGCCGAACGGTTTTTCAATATGCAGCGGTGGACGGAAATGCCGCGCGGCGGGCACTTCGCCGCGTTGGAAGAACCCGAACTGCTCGCCGAAGATATTCGCGCCTTTTTTCAATCGCTGCCGTCGGAATAAGAAATCGCCCGAACCTAACACAAAAATGTCCGACGACAAAACGAACGAACTTATACAGGCCGCCCTTCTCGCCCGCCAAAACGCTTACGCGCCCTATTCCAACTATCAGGTCGGCGCGGCGATTTTAACGAGCTGCGGAAATATCGTAACGGGTTGCAACGTGGAAAACGCCTCGTATGGCTTATGCAACTGCGCCGAGCGTACCGCCATTTTCCGCTCCGTCGCGCAGGAAGGGCCGCACGTGCGCGTCCACGCCTGCGCCGTTGCAACCGACGACGGCGGATCCCCTTGCGGAGCCTGTCGCCAAGTCCTCGCCGAATTCATGCCCATAGGCGACGCCCCGATGCGCGTCCTGCTCGTTGACAAAAACGGGCAAGTTACGTGGGACGCAACGCTCACCGAACTGCTGCCCCGCGCCTTCACGCTCCGCGCGGATTAGTTTGCCGATTTGTTTACGAAACCATATACAGCAAAATTCCCAAAATAGCGTCAAGTCGGTCGGTGTAATACTGCGCTTTGTCGAGAGAAACCGCCGCTCCCTCCAACTGCAAAAACTTCCAAATATCGCCCGTGGTTACTGCACCATAAACAATGGGGGTAACTTTTTGTTCGCGTTCATTGAACTTTTGAACCGCCACCATTTCGGCGACACATTGCCCGACACCGGCTTTGATGTTTTCGTTTTTGGCTTCGACAACGGTTATAATCGGCGCGGAAAGCAACCATTGTTCCGGGGAGCGCGACAATAAAAAATCGCAAATTCCCGCCAATCCTTGCGATGGTTCAACGGAAAATTCCTGCCCGGAAAACAAGCTGACTTGACCGTTTTTAGCCCGCTTTATCTCCAGCAAAATTGGCGCGATTAAGAATTCCGACCGGGCTTTCTCGGTTTGCAGCGCGAGAGCGAGCGGTTCGCTGTCGGCGAGCAGCATTTGCAATAACGCGCTCGTTGGAACCGGCGCAATATGGTCAAACAAATCCCGGCTTTCGTCAAATGTAAGGTTGAACTGCTTCGTGACTTGTCGCAGAGTGAAATCGGAATACGCCATGCCGCTATTTTACCGCGCATTAGGTAAACTAAAGGCGTGAAACGAAACCGAAGCGCGCCCCTTGTCGTCCAGTTTGGAGCCGGGGCCATCGGGCGGGGCTTCATGGGGCCTCTGTGGACAAAAAGCGGGTGCGGCGTTTTGTTTGTGGACGTGAACGAACCGCTTGTTACTGCTTTGAATACACGCGGGTCGTACCCAATCCGAATTACGGGCGACAGTTCGCCGCGCCGCTGGGTTCCGCGCGTGGACGCTTGTTTAGTAAGCAACACACGCACCGTCGTTTATGGCTTGTCGGCGTGTGAGTTCGCCTGTACAGCGGTAGGTGTCGGCGTTTTTTCGTCGCTTGCGCCGCTTATCGCGCAGGGTATTGAACGACGCACACTGGGCGTCATTGAGGCGAATCCGGGGCTGACGCAGGACGATCTTTTGTGGCACTGGGAACATCATCCGCTTAACATCATCTGCTGCGAAAACCAGAAAAACGCAGGGCAGATTTTGCGTGACGCGTCCGAAGCGCATTTGCCAAACGACGCGCGGGTGCGCGAGTATTTCGACAACCACGTCGGCTTTGTGGATGCGAGCGTCGGGCGCATGGTTCCGCCGACCCCACCCGAACTTTTGGCGCAAGACCCGCTGTTTGTGCTTGCCGAGCCGTACTGCGAACTGCCGATTGACACCCTTGCGTGGAAGGGAACCGTGCCGCCGATTGATGATTTGCTGCCCAAACAGAACTTCGACGGGTACGTCGCCCGAAAACTCTTCACGCACAATGGCGGGCACGCGCTCCTTGCCTACGAGGGCTTTTTGCGTGGCTACGAATTTATTTGGCAGTGCGTGGAAGATGCGGAACTCATCGCCGATTTACGCGGCTTTTGGGCCGAAACGGGCGCGGTGCTGTGTGCGGCCTACGCTTTTGATCCGAGCGAACAAACCGCCCATGAAAACGATCTGCTGCATCGGTTCGGTAATAAAGAGTTGGGCGATACCGTCTTGCGCGTCGCCCGCGACCCCGCCCGTAAACTGCGCGTGGACGACCGCTTAATTGGCGCGGCTCGCTTGTGCGAGGCGCAGGGTATCGCACCGGTTCACGTCGCTCGCGCGCTTGCTGCCGCGCTTCAATTCGATCCGCCCGCAAGCGCAGGCGACCCGTCGGCGCACATGGTTCAATCCGTCGTGAAAAGCGATGGGGGCGTTAAAGAAGCGCTTGCAACATTGTCCGGCGTTGCGCCTAATGAACCGCTCGCCGAGCGGGTGGCGGCTTGTTTTGCGGCCCCATAATAAATTATAAAAAACAACTCGCCCGCGCCAACGTCGGCGCGACGCGAAAAAGGAACTTTCGTATGAACTCGATAATGCACCGCGAAATTTTTGAACAGCCCACCGCTTTGCGCCGCGCGGTTGCCGAAAACGGCGAGGCCGTGCGCGGTTTGGTTGCCGCGTGTAAAAAAGACGACATTCGATTCGTCGTGCTTGCCGCGCGGGGAACGTCGGACAACGCGGCAACCTACGCCAAATACCTGCTGCAAATTACGTGCGGCGTGCCTGTTGGGCTTGCGGCTCCGTCGGTGCGGACGCTGTGGGACGCCGACATTAACTACAAAAATACGCTCGTTATCGGCGTGTCGCAGTCCGGCGCGGGCGACGACATCAACGAGGTCGTCGAGCACGCCCGCAAAAACGGAGCCTTGACAGCGGCGATTACCAACACGCCGAACTCCCACCTCGCGCAAATCGCCGAGCACGTTCTACCGTGTTTGGCGGGCGAAGAAAAAGCGGTCGCCGCGACCAAAACCTACACGACGACGCTTGCGATTTTCGCCCTATTCGCCGCCCTGTGGGGCGAAAACAACGATTTGTTGGAACATTTGCAAACCGTCGATGAAAAAGCCGAACGCGCCCTTGTGCCCGAAAAGTGCGTTAAATCGCTCGCCCAAACGCTCATTCATGCCGAGCGTGTTTTAACAATAGCGCGGGGTTTGCACTTGCCGACCGCGATTGAAGCGGCCCTCAAAATCGCGGAAACATCCTACACGACAACGCAGGCGTTTTCGTCGGCGGACTTGCTGCACGGCCCGATTGCGTCCGTCGCCGTGCAAACGCCGTGCCTGCTGTTTATTCCCAAAGGCAAAACCGAGGCCTCGATGAACGAAGTCGGGCAAAAACTGTCGGACAGAGGGGCGCGGGTTTTGCGCTTTTCCGGCGTGGACTGCGCCGCCGATACCGTGCCGCTCACCGACGCGGGCAGCGAACTGTTGTCGCCGATTGTGGATATTTTGCCTGCCCAACTGCTCGCGTACCATTTGACGGTCGCGCGCGGCTACGACCCCGACAATCCCAAAGGCTTGACCAAAGTCACGGTTACGCGCTGATCCCGCGCACTGCTTGCACGCCGCACGCGAAGCGTGACGGGCGGCAGTGATGGCGGGGAAAAGGTTTGAGCCTGCTCGTTTCGCGGAAAACCGAAACGGAAAGGCGGATAATCCGCAAACACAAACCTATGGAACAAACCGAACCACAAGAAACCAAATCAGGCGCAGAAGGCTACACGCAAACGTTCATCGCCGCTCTCCACGCTTTGGAGCACGCCGACGGCGAAGCGAGCGGCGAAGTGGACGCAATTACCGCACTGTACGCCACGGATGCGCGCTTGGTAAACTCAGCCTCAATACTGGCGGGCGAAGAACGAACCGGAACCGAGGCGGCGCGCGAATTTTGGGCCGACTATAAAAAAACGATGGGCAAAGCGCATTCCGAATTTCACCACAGCACGGTCAGCGAAAATGCCGCCGGTCTGTTTTGGATAACCACAGCGACCTCGCCGAGCGGGGAAGCCGACGCGGTTTCCTACGACGGCGCGACCCTTTTGGAGTTTGACGACAGCGGCAAAATCACGTTCTTTCAAGGCTACTACGACACGGCCCACCTGAACCGCGAAATGGGTTTGGAAAAAGGCTAATCGGCAAGACGGGGCAAAACCAACGCTAAAACGTCGAGGGCCGCGTTCACGCGGCCCTCGTTTGTTTGCGCCGCCCATAGTTCGTACACCGTTTCTAACGGTAAGTCAATTCGTTGCGCGGCGTCTTCCAAATGAAGCCGTACCAAGCCGGACGGCGGCAATGGTCGATCTGCGGCCAAAAACAATCCGGTTAAAATCGGCCACGCGCCCGTCGTTACCAAATACGCCGCTTTATCCGTTAGCCCCGCGTTTTGCGCCGCCGTAATCTTGCGCTGGGTTGCACGAAGCCAGTTGTGCCATTCGCGTTTTTCTTCGGCGGGCGCGGTGTAATTTTCCCACTGTTGCTGCGCGAGGGCAGACAAACGCGCCACTGCTCCCGTGCTGTCGTGGAGAATGCGCCCCTCACAATACGGGAAGCATTCCATCGGGCGAGTTTCCATACGGTCGCGGGCGGCGGTTTCGGTTAAATACGTGCGCTCGACCCAAACGCCGGAAAGGGTTCGTGCGTCGAAGGGCCGCGCGTTTGCGCCGGGCGCAAGCAATAAGCGCACGTCTAAGTCCGAGCCGGGCAAAGCGTCGCCGCGCGCAACCGATCCGCAAACCAGCAGGCCAATTATTTCGCCGTCGGCGATAGCGTTCTCCCAAACGACCTGCAAAGCGGCTTGATGCGCCGGGTAAACAACCCATTCGGAAAAGGGAATGTCAAGCGCATTTGGTTCCGGCGTGCTCATACGGCGATTTCAGGAACGGGAGTGCCGTTGCGGCGGGCTTCCTGTTTCCAGTAGCGGGAGCAGTAGGGCAAAAAGTCGCAGTAGGGGCAGTGGTTGCACACGACGGGCAGCACATTCGTCCAATCGCGGGTTCGCAAAGCCTCGCCGGTTTCCAAAGACGCAGCCGTTAGTTCTTCGCGGCCCGCATCGTCTAATTCGTAGGACGCGGAATCGCCGGAGCGAAGCGCGACAATCGTGGAAAACACGCGCCGGTCGGGCATTTTGTGCTTGACCAAGACTTGGTACACATTCATGGCAAGCGACCCGGCGACATCGTCTTCGGTTACGGTTTGGCGGCCCGATTTGTAGTCCACGATTTCGAGCGTCCCGTCGTGGTGTTCATCCACGCGGTCGATGCGCCCCGACAGCGCGACATCCGGCGACAAATCGAGGCGTAGCGTTTTTTCCGTCCACAGCAGATGGGGTGGGGGCGGGGCGTTCGGGGTCGCTTCGCGCTCCTGCCGGGCTGTTTCGCTCGCGGCGTGATAGGTCGTGAGGATGCGGGCTGCTTCTTCCTTAAACGCGGTTTCCTGTTCGGCCCCTTCGTAGCCCTGCTTGACCCACAGCGTATCGAGGGACGCGCCCAGTTCTTCCGCCGTCACGGTTTCGGCCCCGCCCGCGTGGTGGAACTGGTCGAGGGCGCGATGGAGCGAGTGCCCGAACGAGAATCCGGCCCGCGATTTATGGTAAAACCGACCCAGCTTGTCGATGTATTCCAAGCGGTATTGCGCGGGGCACTGGTAAAACGTGCGTAATTTCGTCGGACTGATTACAAATTTTCGCGCCATTTCTCCCTTTCGCCCGGTGTAGTTGCCGGTATAATGAAAATATCTCCCGTTTGTTTGTGCGGGATACCCCGAAGGAACGTGTTCATGCTTTCCCGTCGCTTCCGCGCCGTATTTTCCACTTCCGCCCTTGTGGGCGTTACTGCCGTAACTATCGCATCTTCGGGATGCGCCAAACTCAAAGCGCTCGGCATCGGGGGCGCAAAGCCGACGCCTGCGCCGGTCATTCCCGTCAAAACCGGGCCGACGCCGCCGAAAATCGACTACGCCCAAATCCGACCGAACGAACTGGGCCGAATCCCCGTGATAATGTATCACGAAGTATCGAATGCCAAGCGGTCGCTCACGCGCACGCCGGATGCTTTCCGCAAGGATTTGGAACTCATGGAAGCGGCGGGTTTCGTGCCCGTGAATTTGTCGGACGCGATTACCGGAAACATCAGTGTTCCCGCTGGTAAATCGCCGATTGTGCTGACGTTCGACGACGCCCGCCCGTCACAGTTCCAGTTGATTGAAACCGCATCGTCCATGCAGGTCGCCCCGGACTGCGCGGTCGGAATTATGCAGGCGTTTAGCAAGTCCCATCCCGATTTCCCGCTTCACGCCACGTTCTTCGTTTTGCCCAAATCGAAAACCACGATGGAGCCGTTCGGGCAGTTGAACATGGGCGGCGACAAAATGGCGTATCTGATACAAAACGGCATGGAAATCGGCGACCACACAATCTCGCACAAAAGCCTGCGCCGCATGACGCCCGCGCAAATTCAGGCCGAGGTCGGCGGGGCCTACAACGACATCGCCGAAGCGTGCCCCGACGCCAAAGTGCGCGTCATGGCAGTTCCGATGGGGCAATTCCCGCGCAACAAAGCCGATTTCAAATACCTTGCCAAAGGATCGTTCAACGGCAAGGACTATAACTTCGTTGGTGTGATGGATGCGGCGTGGCGTCCGATGCCGTCGTTCGCGTCCAAAGAGTTCAATCCGTTGCGCTTGGATCGCATCGACTCCATCGACGGCACGAACGGCGTCCGCTACTGGGTCAAGCAGTTTTCGGAGGGCACGGGAATGTACCGCAAGTACGTGTCCGACGGCGACCCCGAGGTTGTGTCGTTCCCCAAAGGCGAATCCAGCGAAGCAAATTTGGCCAAGATTAAGTCTATGGGCAAATTAGCCAATATGTATTCGCCGTTCGGCGGCCCGGGCGGAAGCAAAGGGATTATTTCAGCCGCCGATGCCGTCCCGGGCGGGCGTCCAACTGGAAGCACAACCATCACGGGCGCTATGGACGCCCCCCAAACGACCAAGCCGATTGTCGGGGCCGAGAAGAGCGACCCGTTGCCGTCGCCCGCCCCATCTGGCGCAGCCGAAAGCACTGCGCCGACTGGCCCGACCACCACGCCAAAACCCATCGCCCCCGCAGGCGGCTAAACGCAAATAACGCGAAAACGCCCGGCAGATTTTTTCTGCCGGGCGTTTTCGTTTTTGGTTACGGTGCGGTTGGCGGGGCGATGACAGGAACTTGAAGCAGGCGCACCGGGCCGAGCAGGCCCGATTCGAGTGGCGTGTCGTTTTTCGTCCAAAACCGCCACGTCGTGAATGCGACGCGATCCGTTCTGGGACGCGGCGCACCGTCCACGAGCCACTGCGGCCACGCTTTCATCGGCCCGGTCGCACCGGCCCAATCCACTTCCGGCGGTAACTGCTCATCGCCGATAAGCCGGTTGACCCACAAGTTCGTCACGCGAACCGTCAGCACGTTTTCGCCGCGCTTGATTAAACCCGTTACGTCGGCCCGCCACGGCGCTTTCCATAATGTCGGCAAAGCAATTCCATTGAGGCGAATTTCGGCGAAGTTTTTCACGCTGCCCAAATCTAAAATGAGCGCGCGACCTTGTTGCGGGCTTGCACTGAATGTCGTCTTGTAGGTCGCCGAGCCGGAAAAATACTTGACGCCCGCGTCGTCGCTTTTCGTCCACGACATTAGCGTTGGCAAAGTGACCGATGGTGGCGCGCCCAAGTTCGGCGGAAACGTCACTTTCCACGGCCCGTTCACGGCCTGAACCTGCGGGGCCACCGACGTTACACGGCGCGTTGTTCCCGCGCTTGTTGTGAACTCATAGGTTCCCGGCTCGTAGGCGACAAGCGCGTTGTTTTTCCAGCCGTATTCGGGCAATTTGCGGTCGGAATCCACGCCGCGTAGCAGGCTCCCGGTCTGGTTTTCGTTAAGTGTAAGTTCGTTCGGTTTGTTGTTCACGCGGAACACAATTTTAAGCCGCTTGACGTGATTGAGGGCCGGATCCCCGCCGAGCGCGCCGTTCGTCGCGGCGATTTCGTCCATTCCCGAATTGACCATGCCGCGAACGAGGGCCGTGACATCAGACCCGCCCGCGCCATCGGTTGCCTCATAGCGGGCGCTGTCAATCACGATAACCGGCGCGGCGGTAGTGCGTCCGCCCGTCCGCGTTACGCGCGTTAAATGCGACCCGCTTGCCCCAATCGGTTTGCGGAAAACCACGAAAACGGATTCCGCAGGGCCGAGCGGCAGCGTCACGGATGTGCCGCCCTTCGCGCTATTCCAAATCGGCGCGGCCTGCATTTTGCCCGTTTCGGGATACCAAAGTTCGGGCAGTTTGCCCCCGACGCGAAACTGAACGCTCGCGGATACGTTCGCAAGCCGCTGATTGCTCACGAAATACAAATCCGCCCCGTCGTCCATTCGCCGGTGCAGTATCAAGAGCGGTGCGCCGCGCGGCACAACCACGTCGGGCGCGCCCAAAACACGCGCCAACTCGGCGGGGGGCGTCAACTTCAGTTTGCCCGCATTTTGCGCGACAACCGAATCGCAGGCCGGATAGTTTACCAGACTCGGCGATTTTTGCGGCGCGATTCCGACAATCGTTGCGCCGTCGTGCGACAGTTCGATTAACTTGTTCAGCGTTTCGGGCCGCATATACGTCGAGTTCGGCAAAATCAACACTTTGTAACGCGCGCCGCCCGGCAACGCGATTTGCCCGTCCTCTACCCGCGCGGTTAAGAGAACGCTACGGTCACAGCCATCGTAATCGAAGCCCGGGGGAAGATTGGGGCGCAGCAAACCGCCGGGCGCGTCATCGCCGGAAAACGTCAGCGCGTCGGCGACGAACCGTCCGCTTTGCAGCAGGCTTTGGCAGCGCGAAAGGTACGTCATCCACGCCTTACTTTGCTCCCACCAAGTAATCGTGCGCTCCAAATGCGTGCCCCACGGCCCCATCGTCATGCCCGGCGCAAGGTTCGTCCACGGCTGATGCGCGTAGCGGTGGAAAATGCACCGGTTCAAGCCCTGCGTGAACATC
>CAXTBP010000188.1:0-10145 GCA_964241985.1 uncultured Armatimonadaceae bacterium
GGTTTGCAAATAGTCGGCTTTATGGTCGGGCGAGAGCAAACTGTTGACGACGCCGACCGCCCGCGAAGCGTCCAACACGTGCAAAACGCCGTTCTGGTACGAGGGCGCGATCTTGACGGCGGTATGGACGCGCGAAGTCGTTGCCCCGCCAATCAAAAGCGGAACATGGAAATCCTGCCGCTCCATTTCGCGGGCGACATGAATCATTTCATCGAGCGACGGCGTAATCAAGCCGGACAAACCAATGACATCGACGTTTTCGCGCCGGGCCGTGTCCAGAATTTTTTCCGCCGACACCATGACGCCCAAATCCAATACGTCGTAGTTGTTGCAGCCCAAAACCACGCCGACGATATTCTTGCCGATGTCGTGGACGTCGCCCTTGACGGTCGCAAGTAGAATTTTGCCCTGCGACTGCCCCACCGTGCCCGACGCTTCCTTTTCGGCCTCCATGTACGGCAGCAAAACGGCGACGGCCCGTTTCATTACGCGGGCGGATTTGACGACCTGCGGCAAAAACAATTTGCCCGCGCCGAACAAATCCCCGACCGTGTTCATGCCATCCATCAGCGGCCCTTCGATAACGAGAAGCGGACGACCCAGTTTTTGCCGCGCCTCTTCCGTGTCGGCCTCGATATAGTCCGTGTTGCCTTTGAGCAAAGCATGGGCCAAGCGTTCCTCGACCGTGCCCTGCCGCCACGCTTCGGCCTCGGCGGCGGGAGCCGAACTCCCCTTTTTGCCCGACGCCTTGACCGTGTCGGCGAAAACAAGCAGGCGTTCGGTCGAATCGGGCCGACGGTTCAGCAAAACGTCCTCGACCAAATCGCGCAACTCAGTCGGGATTTCCTCGTACACGGCGAGCATTCCGGCATTCACGATGCCCATGTCAAGCCCGGCTTGAACGGCATGATACAAAAACGCCGAGTGCATGGCTTCGCGGACAACGTTATTGCCCCGAAACGAAAACGAGATATTACTCACGCCGCCCGACACTTTTGCGCCGGGCAAATTGTCTTTAATCCACTTTGTCGCCCGGATAAAATCGACGGCGTAATTATTGTGCTCGTCGATGCCCGTAGCGACCGTCAAAATGTTGGGGTCGAATATAATATCCTGTGGCGGAAAGCCCACTTTCTCGACGAGAATTTTATAGGCCCGCTCGCAAATCTCGATACGCCGCTCGTAGGAATCGGCCTGCCCCCTCTCGTCGAACGCCATCACAACGGCGGCGGCCCCGTAGCGGCGCACCAGATGGGCGAGCGCGACAAACTTTTCCTCGCCTTCTTTGAGCGACAAGGAGTTGACGATGCTTTTGCCCACGCTGCATTTAAGGCCCGCCTCGATAACATCCCACTTGGACGAATCGATCATAAGCGGCACGCGGTTAATGCCGGGTTCGCCTTGCAGTAAATTACAAAACGTCGTCATCGCCGCGTGCGAGTCGAGCATTCCCTCGTCGAAGTTGAGGTCGATAATCTGCGCCCCGTTTTCGACCTGCTGAGCGGCAACGGAAACGGCGGCTTCGTAATCGCCCGCCTGAATGAGCTTGGAAAACTTGGGTGAGCCAGTGACGTTGGTGCGCTCGCCGACATTGACAAAATTCGTGCCGGGCCGCAAACTAAACGCTTCTGTTCCCGACAGCCGCAGATACGGCTCCACGGTTGGAATTGGGCGCGGCGCGACGCCGTCAACCGCATCGGCGATGGCGCGGATATGGGCGGGCGTCGTGCCGCAGCAGCCCCCGACGATGTTGAGCCAGCCGCTTTTAGCCCATTCGCCAAGCTGTGGGGCCAGCGATTCGGGGCTTTCGGGAAAGCCGGTCGGCGAGAGCGGATCGGGCAGTCCGGCATTCGGGTACGCGGACACAAAAACAGGGGCCAGCCCGGACAGTTCCGCGATAAAAGGACGCATTTCCTGCGGCCCGAGCGCGCAGTTCAAACCGACAGACAAAAGCGGCACGTGCGAAATCGAGTTCCACATCGCTTCCAAGTTTTGCCCGGACAAGTTGCCGCCCGCAAGGTCGGTAATCGTCAAACTTGCCATCACGGGTACGACGCGCGCCCCTTCGGCGAACAGTTCCTCGATGGCAAACAGCGCGGCCTTCAAGTTCAGGGTGTCGAACGTGGTTTCGCACAACAGCAAATCCACGCCGCCTTCCAAAAGGGCAAGCGCCTGCTCGCGGTACGCCTCGCGCAGCTGATCGAAATTCACGCCGCGCACGGCGGGATTGTCCGAATCCACAATGACGGACGCCGACCGTGTTTGCGGGCCGAGCGCGCCCGCGACCCAGCGCGGCTTATGCGACGGGTCGTTTGCGACGACTTTCTCAACCGCGCGGCGGGCGATGTGCGCCGCCGTCACGTTCATCTCGTGCGCCAAATCTTCCATGCCAAAGTCGGCGAGCGAAATCCGCGTTGCATTAAACGTATTGGTTTCGACAATATCCGCGCCCGCTTCCAGATACGAAGTATGGACGGCCTCGATAATATCGGGCCGCACGAGCATCAAAGCCTCGTTGTTGTTTTTGAGGTCGGTGATATGGTCGTGGAACCGCTCGCCCCGGTAGTCGCCTTCCACCAAACCGTACTGCTGGATCATGGTTCCCATCGCGCCGTCAATTACAAGAATGCGATCTTTGAGCGCGTCCCGAATATCAGGCGCAGCGGTGGTTTCCGGTGAGGTTGTGGAAGAAAAAGCCATAATCTTGTTGTATCAGAAATCGCGCGGTTTATCCGTTCGCTTGCTCCATTTCGTTTTCCCCGTATGGTTTTAGGGTACGTTTTTCAAACACAGCGGCGCGTTTTTTTATTGCCGCAGCAGGAAAATTTTTAACCATGAAACCCAAATTTGCGATAGCAAGCGCGGCCTGCGCCGCCGTTCTTTGTTTAGGAATGGGCGGAGCGCACGCCCAGCAAACCGTGATTACGAACGGCGGCGTGACGGTTCACAATGCCAATGGAACGACGACACGGGTAAACAATAACGGTGTGGTCACGACGGGCCATGCGCGCCGCCAAAGCCCGCGCCGCCCCGCGCTTCGCATCGGACAAAGCGGCAGCGTTTCGGTCACGGGCAGCAACAAGCGCCTAACCCTCAATGGGCGCAGCGGAGTGGTGAATGTCAGCGGCAGTCGCAACCATGTCACGGTGACGGGGGTGGCGGAGCGCGTCGTCGTTTCAGGCAGCAACAATTTCGTGCTTGCCGAGCGCGTCGGCGTGATTGAAGCCGACGGAAGTAACAATCAGATTGTGTGGCGGTACGGCTCAACCAAAAACGCCAGCCCCGGCATCGTGCGCAGCGGAACCAATAATTCCGTTACGCACCGCCGGTAAACATACCGCGACTATCCACACAAATTAAAGCGTGATGGGCGTAATTCGCACGTCGCGCTTTTTTTCACCCTTGCCGTCGCCGGCTGAAAAAATACGCTCGCCGGTTTTGCCGCCGGACAACCGCTGACCGAAGGCATCGCGGCTTAACGTTGCAAGCGGTTCGCCGTCGAGGGCGTACACCACATCGCCCGTTTTTAGACCGGCGCGGGCGGCGGGGCTGTTGTCGTCCACGCGCAGGATCGGCCAGCCTCCGCCCGCGCTGCGCGTAAGGCCAATCGTCAAACCGAAATAGCGATACGGAAACGGCGCGGCGATTTCGCCATTCGGTTTCAAATACAGGGCCGAGCGCTCGTAGTCGAAAATTGCGGTGAATCGCTGGAGTATGTCGCCGCCGAGCAAGCCGTCGCTGTCCGTTTCGGTCATTGCGCCTCTTGTGTTGAAGGAAAAATCTGCATAGGGCGCGGAAAGGACAACGCCGCCCAAACGAATTTCTTTAAGGCGGCCCCGTCGCTCGTCCGAGCGCCCGCCGATTCCGAAACCGGTTCCCGGCACGGTTTTCGGTGCGAACGCTTCCCACCCGCTACGCTTGACAAACGGCGTCGAAAAGGTGACCGTTCCCGCCGCGCCCGTATCGAGCGTTAGTTGCGCGGTCGCCGCACGAAACCCGAAAGGCGTTACGTCCACGGCGACAACAGGTCGTCCTGTTTTTCCGACAAACCGAATGGGAAGTTTGACAAAACCGCTATCCGAAGCGGGAGGAACGAACGTTTTCGGATCGAACATCCGCACAACGCGCTTGGCGTAATCCACTTCCACCGTTCGACTTTTGAACACTTCCGCGCCCAAAATACCGTCCACGCCCGCTTGATACACCAGACCGAGCGGCGCGACCAGCGGCGCGACCAGCGGCGCACCTTCAAAGGTTACGCCGCCCGTGCTGAAAACCATTCCGGGAACAAAGCGCGCGGTAACTGACCCGCTGTTGCCGGTTCCATTGAGCCGCGCGGTATCGTCGCCATCTTCGGCGGGAGGAAGCGCGAGTTTTCGGGCAGCAATCGCTTCCTGCGCGATGAGGGTAAAATCCGCGCCGGTATCCAGCACCATGCGAAACGGGCGCGTATCTTTGGGGACTCGGAACGCCTCGCCCTTCCCCGTTTGCAAAATTGGCACGGACAAAACGATATGGCTGTATTCCAGCGTAAATGGCAAAACTGTAAGCGGCACGTTTTCGGAAGGTGAAACGGCGGCGGTCGCTTTTGTGTCCGGTTTGCTTTCCTGTACCCGCGCCGCCGCAATTACCGGAATCAAATACAAGGAAGCACAAAAAAGTAAAGCTGTATTTTTCAATCGGCGTAAGGGCTGTTTCATTCGGCCCAGTTTTCTACTTTCAGTTCGGGAACCCGCGCAAAATCGCGCGTGTTGCGCGTCACGACGACGGCGTTATTTTCGAGCGCGATTGCCGCAATTCGTAAATCGTCGTGCCCGACATTGAGTTTCATCGCACGAAGTTGGTCAAATCGAGCAATCACCGCCGTGTCGAATGTGACAACCGGTAATGTTCCCAGAAAAGAAACCGTGCGCGTCATGCGAAGGTAAATTCATGCGAGGACTTTCAGGATCCTGTGAAGGGCGGCGCAGAAGATTGTACCAGCCACCCAGCGCTTCTTCGAACGTAATAATGCTGACCGCAACCAAGTCGAATTCGTGTTCGGCCCGCTTTGCTTTGAGGTTTTCGTTACCGTTTTGCCATAGCGTCAGCGTATCCGTATCGAGCAGGTAAAAATCATCCAACGGACGCTCCCAAAACTTCGTATTCTTTTCCCGCCCTATCGGACACAGCAAAGACCGATATATCCTGCGCTTCGCGTTCGGTGCGGTATTCCTGAATAGCGCTCGCCCACTCGTCGAATTGAGGATCGTCTTGAGGATCGTCCGCAAACATTCCCCACCCTGCCGCCCACGGGTCACCATCTCCGCTGTACGGAAAATGCACGGAATGGTGTGCATGAGCGCTTTCGCGGAGCGACGAACCGACCCGATTGTCTTTCAAAATAGCGTCAAATTCCTCCCATTGCGCTTTTTCTTCGTCGGTAGGTTCGCTTGTCGGAACGAATTGGCTTAAAGGATGCGTTGGTGTTTCGTTTTCTTCCATAAATTTGCTTCCCTTGTTCGATATACCCGCCATACCCGCCGCGACTATTCCGCGCTCAGACCCATCGCCTCGAGCCATTCGCGCATTTTACCGGCGCGAGGGCCGTCTTGGTCGGGAATGGCAATCGGGCGGCCCCGCGCGTCGATAATGGTTCCGACCGTGCCGCCGTCGAGCGTGAAGGTTTTGGATTTTCCTTTGCCTGCCCCGATGTCGAAGTTTTTTGCCGGGCGCACGTCCGCTTGGGCCGTTTCGCCGACGCCGAGCGGCACGACCTTGATTTCTCCAAACTTTACCGAAACGGTTTGCCCGCCCGCAAACGCGACGGTTACGCATTCTTCGCCGGGTTTTGCGGTTCCGACCGGCGCGATGCAGTCGCCCAAGCGAATCAAGCAGTCGCGCTCGAAAACCTGCGTCGCGGCTTCGGGCAAAAGGGTGGATAAAATGCCCAACTGCGGCATCATGAAAATGGAGTCTTTGGCAAGCGTCGTTTTGCCTTCGGGCGCATAGGCGTCCATCATCATAAGGGCCGTTTGCGCCATTTGGGGCGCGTGCGCCAAAACGCCGCCCGACCCGACGATCATATCCAGCGCGTACAAATCGACCAATGTTTTACCCGCGCCCTTTTGCTCGAACAAATCGCCGATGTCGCGCTGCTGCTGCACGCCCACCATTTCGCGGGCCAACGATTTGTGGTGGATGAACGCAAGGCGCAACGCTTCGCGGGATGCGGCCTGCTCGATCTGCAAATCGCGCAAATCTTGCGGAATGGTCGTCGGGCGAATCATTTTGTTGCGTAACTGGTTGCGGATATAAGCGTCGCTTTCCTCGAACGGCAGCCACCGCTTGATGTTCGGCAATCCCGCTTCGGTCAGCACATTGCAGATGCTGTAGCTCATGCCCAAGTTCGCCGACACCGTGCGGTTGTAGACGCCCTTGAAGACGGAAAATACGTCGGTGGTCGCGCCGCCGATGTCCACGCCCAAAACGCTGATGTTGCGCTCGCGGGCAATCGTTTCCATGATTTTGCCGACGGCGTTCGGCGTGGACATAATGCCCGAACTTGTCCACGTCGTCAGTTTGTTGTAGCCCGGAGCCTGCTGCATCACGTGTTCCAGAAACAGTTCGTGGATGGCTTCGCGGGCCGGATGCAGGTTTTCCTGCGATAGCGTGGGCCGAAGATTGGGCACTAAGCGCACATCAACCGTATCGCCCAGCGTCGTTTCGACGGTCGGGCGCATTTTAAGGCTTCCGGCGAAAATGACCGGGAGTTTGAGGCCGATTCCCAAACGGGGCTTCGGGTCGGCGGAGCGCAAAAGTTCCGCGATTTCGCCGACTTGGGGAACCATGTTGCCGTCGTCGGTTCCGCCACTCATCAAAATCATGTCGGGGCGTAGCGCGCGGATGCGCTCGACTTTTTCATAGTCTTTGCGTCCATCGTTGATGGCGACGACATCCATAATAATCGCGCCCGCGCCGAGAGCGGCCCGCTCCGCCGATTCCGCCGACATTTCCTTGACAACGCCCGCGACCGTCATTTGCAAGCCGCCCCCCGCCGAACTCGTGGACAAATATAAATCCACGCCCACTTTGTCGTTTTGCGCGGGCGTCAGCACTTTCCCGTCCGGCCCGATGAGGGTTTTGCCCGTCAACTCTTCCAATTCACGGACGGCGTTCGTCACGCCCACCGTCACGTCGTCAAATGGGGCCTCAACCGTCGTCGGGGCTTCGCCACGCGACACCAAGCGGTACTCGCCGCTGGCCTGTTGCTCGATCAAGATGGCTTTGGTCGTCGTGGAGCCGCAGTCGGTGGCTAAAATGGATTTGGCATTCGTCA
The DNA here is from genome assembly GCA_964241985.1 of uncultured Armatimonadaceae bacterium. GTDB lineage: Bacteria > Armatimonadota > Armatimonadia > Armatimonadales > Armatimonadaceae > CAXTBP01. The sequence continues at coordinate 7,319 of CAXTBP010000188.1, forward strand.
TTATGGGAGTCGGGGCAAGTTCGGGCACGGGTTTCTCCTGTTAAAGAGCACGGGGGAAGTTTGGCAAATTGTAGCACGTTCGGGGCAAAGGGCGCAAAAAGGGAAAGCGGACGCACGCGCCGAAAGGCTGAGTATGCCTGCAACTAATCTGCCCGCCTCGGAGCCAGTGTCTCAAAAAATTTCTATGGAAGTCTGCGCGTGGAATGTACCTATGCAGTCGCCTTATCGTTCTGCGCAGCGCATTACCACAACCGCCCGCAACGTTCTGGTTCGCGTTGTTTTGGAAGATGGTACGAAGGGTTTTGGCGAAGCCGCGCCCGCAGCCTACGTCACGGGCGAAACGCAGGAGTCGGTTATGGCGCGTTTGCAGAGTGTCGCGCCGGAATTGGCGGGCGGGAATTTTTTTGACGCCTTTCAAACAATGGCTAAAATAAACGAACCGGGCGCGCGCGGAGCGCTTGAAATGGCATTGCGAGACGCGCTCGCGCGGGCCAGAGGGATGTCGCTTTTCACTTTGTTGACGGATGGTACGAACGCGCCAAAAGGCCAGCAAACCGATCTTTCATTACCACTTTTGCCGCCTAACGAAGCCGAACTACGCGCCGCGCAAGCCACCAGCGATGGATACCGCGCCATAAAAATTAAAATCGGCGGCCCTGACATTAACGAAGACGAAGCGCGGGTTCGTGCTATCGCCCAAAACGCGCCACAGGCTAAACTGCGACTTGATGGAAATCAGGGATTCACATCGGAAAACGCCGTGCGGTTCATGGAACGCTTGAGTGACCTTTTGCCGCGCATCGAACTCTTAGAACAACCCACCAAAGCAGGCGACGACGACGCCCTTTTGTGGGTGCAGCAGCGTGTACCGGTTCCCGTTTTCGCAGATGAAGCGGTGCATAGTCCCACCGATGCCACCCGTCTTGTCACGATGAACGCTTGCAAAGGCGTCGTTCTTAAATTGGCTAAATCCGGTATAAAACAAACCGATGAAATTGCCAATGCCACCGTAAAAGCGGGCGGTCAACTGATGTTCGGCTGCATGATGGAAACGCGCCTTGCCATTTCCGCCGCGCTTCAATTATCGGGGGCGATTGGCAAACAAACTGGCGTTCAGCCTTTGCTGGATTTAGACGGGCATTTGCTCACCAAAGCGGACGGCATGGTTTCGGGTGGCTTCACGCAAGAGGGGGATGTGCTGACCTTCGATCCGCAAACGCCCGGTCTCGGTGTGGACGTGGTTTGGCCGCCGGTGTAAAAATCCTCACAAAACCGCACAAAAACGCCCCGCGCGCCGTGTTATAATTTTTTTAATCATGGATTTTCGTTTGTTTTCGGGCGCGCATTCGGTTTTGCGCACCATCGCTTTTACGGCGGCGAGTATCACACTGCTTGGTTTGACCACGGCTCCACGCATTTGTCACGCTGGCCCGAAGGGCGAGGGCGTTCCGGCCCCCACCCATTTTGACCCGGCTCCGCTTGCGGTGCGTGATGCCCGCTTCGGCTGGGAGTTCGCGTATGCGGTCGTAATTCCCAAACCGTCGGGGGAGCCGCGCGTAACCATCCATTACCAAACCACCGGCGATGGCCCGCTCGCCGAGCAAACCGCCCGGCTGCTCACGCGCGTGATGGATTTGCACAAGCGGCACTTTGGGGTCGAAACGCGCTTTTTTCAAGACGCCGACAGCGCCGATGTATGGCTTGCCGCCCAGCGGCCCGTGACTAAAAACGACGGCGGCGAAACGCGCCAAAACCAATTGTATGTTTTTGCCATCCACGATGCCCGCCGCTCACAACTGGAATGGACGCGCACCGTCGTTCACGAATGGGGCCACTTAACGCTCCCCTCCGCGCGAGGCTTCACCGACCCGGAAAACGACGCCTCCGGCTATTTGGGCGAGCGACTGTATTTGAAATGGCTCCACGATGACGCGCAAGCTGCGGTTTCGTCCAACGGCGACGGTACGACGCCCGCTGATTTGAAACTGTATTACGACCGGCAGGTCGCGCCGCTCATGGCCCGGTTTAACCGTCCCGCGCCCGACGGCGGGCCGGGCGCGATGGTTTTATTGGAAAAAAACACGGCGGCGATGGACGGATATATCGGGGCCGTGTGCGCCAGCGATACCGCATGGGGTTCGCAAACCACGGGACGGGCCGTGTTCGGGATTTTGGGAACCAAGCCGCAGGACTTTTTCCTTTCGTGCCGGGCAGTGTGGTCAACGGAACTGGAGCGCAAGGACGGCGTACCGCTCAAATTGCCCGCGTGGGTTCCGCTCCCGAAAGGCGCGTACCGATTCACAACGGGCGCGGGCGAGCGGAAAACCATTTCGATTCCGCAGCCGATGTGGCGGTGGTTTCCGGGAACCGGTGCGGCAACGCTTTCGCGGGTCGGTAAATCGTAAAATGGTAGTCTAAACCATGAACCATTCGTCCAACATCGCTCCGTTTACCGCGACGGGTTCGGCCCCATGCAAAATCAACCTGACGCTCGACGTGTTCGCGCCGCGCCCCGACGGCTTTCACGATTTGTCGTCGCTCGTCGTCCCGATGGCGTATCCCGCCGATACCGTGACGGTTAGCGTCAAGCACGGCTCGCCCGACGCCCCGACGCAAATCACGCTCACCTGCGACGACCCGACCCTTCCGACCGACGAAAAAAACCTCGCCTTTCGCGCCGCCCGCGATTTCGCCCATGCCTTTCTGCCCGCGCACGGCTTGGCAATCCATGTTGACTTGGTGAAGCGTCTTCCCCATCAAGCGGGTTTGGGCGGCGGCAGCAGCGACGCCGCCACCGTTTTGCGCCTTCTTGCGCGTCTCTATACTT
>CAXTBP010000189.1:0-10128 GCA_964241985.1 uncultured Armatimonadaceae bacterium
GGTGTAGGCCGTGTACGACGTCATCGTGTTCACAAGTGCGACCATCGTATCGTCGTATTTGAGCACTTTTTGGAAAAACGCCTCGCCAAATTCTTCCCGCCCCGCTGATTTAGGGGGCGTTTGCATTAGAAAGGGATGGTTCAGCAAAAACTCCCAAATCGGCTGCCGTTTGTCGATGGGCCAACCGTAGCCTCGGTCGGCAAGTCTGCCGCCCTCATCAAACAAACTCTGTCCGTTCGTGACGTGCTGGGCGGCGCGGTCGATGAGCATATTTCCCGGCCCGGTATCGAAGCCGATGACCTGTTCGGGGCGAGCGTCGGCGGGAAGGTAGGTGACGTTGCCGATGCCGCCGATGTTTTGTACGCACCTTGTTTTGGTGGCGTGCGTGAGCAAGCACCAGTCGGCGTAGGGGACAAGGGGTGCTCCCTGTCCGCCCAGCGCGACATCGGCGGTGCGAAAATCCGACACGACCGGAACGCCCAGCGCCTGCGCGAGAACCGAAGCGTCGCCTATTTGCAGGGACGCACCCCGCGTAGCATTTGCACTTTTGGTCTGCGCTTCAGAAGACGGAACCGTGTGCGAAACGGTTTGCCCGTGGCTTGCGATAGCGTCCACGTTGGCGGGCGAAACATCAACGGTTTCCAAAACGGCCCGCGCAGCCTCAGCGAACAAATGGCCCAAGTCCACACTAAGACGCGACACCGTTTCCGCGTTTCCTTCGCCGTGGCTGACGGCAAGAACGCGCTCGCGCAAATCGGACGGAAAGGGGTAGGGCACGAACGCCAGCGTGTCGGCTTTCGTTTCGCGCCCCGTTCCCGACACGCGCACAAGGGCGGCGTCCACGCCGTCCACCGACGTGCCGGACATCAGGCCAATGAGCAGGCGTTCGGGCTTATCGCTATATGCGGCGATTTTCGCCCAAGGGTTCGTTTGCGGCATCGTAGGCTTAGGCCGTTTTCAGTGCCGCGTTCAAGAACGAAACCGTGCGCTCCCACGCCAAAGCAGCGGCGTCTGCATCGTAGGCATCGGGGCGGTCAGCCTCGAAGAACCAATGGCCGGTATTCGGATACACAAACAAATCCACGCTGCGCCCCGCCGTCTGCATTTCCGAAACGACTTGGCGCGTGTAGTCCAAATCTTCCCACGTATCGTTTTCGGCGAAATGGATTTGATACGCGGCGCGGGCAATCGAAAAATCCGCCTCGCCTGCGCCGTAAAACATCACGGCGGCGGAAACGGCGTCCGGGCGCAACTCACACGCTTTGAGGCCCCACCAAACGCCCATCGAGCAGCCGACGAGGCCGACCGTTTCGCCCGTCACGGCGGAATGGATTTTCAGAGCGTCCACAGCCGCGAGCACTTTTTCCTGCGTCGCCGCTTCTCTATCGGCTTGGCCCTCGGCGCGTTTTTGGATTTCCTGCGCTTCTTCAATCGTGGACGCGACCACGCCCCCGTACAAATCGGGCGCGAGCGCGACAAACCCTTCGCAGGCCAATCGGTCGCACAAACCGGTGAAAAAGTCGTTCAGACCCCACCACGCATGGAGGACAAGCACGCCCGGCCCCGCGCTGCCGTCGGTGCTTGCACCGCGCAGGCCCGTTTCCGGCAGCGCCAAATACCCGTCCTCAGTTTTCGTACCCGGTTCAAAGCGCATCGAAGAATACTCCCATACTTATGTTTGCTGAACGCAGTATACCTAAAAGTCGCACCGCTTCTATGTCGCCGTCGATTGCGTGTCGGTTTCGCCGTCATACGAATAAATGATCAGGTTTTCGTCGCGGACGGTTTCCAGATGCACAGGGCGGCCCCACAGTTGGTAAATGGCGTGGAGCGTTTTTTCGGTGTAGTCGGAGTCAATGGGTTTGCCGTCGTAGGCGTGCTTTAGGTACAGTTCGCCGCGCCGTTTGTAGTCGCCGTCCTCGACATTGATAACGGGCACGCCAAAATTGGTCATGCCGTCCAGCATCGAATCGCGCACTTTTTCCCAGTCGGTCGTTTGCACGACCCAGCGTTCCTCGCCGCCGACCTCTTCTTTTTTGTAGGTGTACAAATCAAGCCGTTTGACCAGCGGTTCGGTCAGATATTTCCGCAAAAACGACACGTCGTTTTCTTCCGAACACACCTCAAAGATTTTGGCCCAGCCTTCGCCTTCGGGGCGCGCTTTCGCCCGGCCCAGCCAGTCGGTTTCCGGTTCGTCGTCTTCGTGCTGTGGGCCGCCGTTCCAACGCCGCTCGATGTCCTTGAGCATTTGAAAGCCAACATAATATGGGTTAATTTGCCCCGGCATCGGCGACGGCGACAAAACCCCGCTGTGCAGTTTGCGAAACTCCCAAATGTCTTCGGATTTTGTCAAATACCGCTCCAAAATCCGCTCGTGGGCCAGCGACGCAAAACCTTCGTTCATAATTTTCGTCCGCATCTGCGGCAAAAAATACAGCATCTCCTCCCGAATCATAGCGATAATATCGCGCTGCCAATCCGCGAGTTCACGCCCGTAGTTCGCTAAAAACAACAGCAAATCTTTTTCCGGCTGGGCCGGGAACTTGCGAACGGACGGCGCGGCTTTGGGAGCCTCGCCCACCAAATTTAACAAATCGTCGTACTCGCCACCTTTGGGCCGCGCTATTTGCTCCTTTTTGCCGTTCGCAAGCGGCGGCGCGGACGACTTGCGAACCAGCGGCGAGGTCGGGTCGAAATGCTCCTCCACGCACATCACGGCGTCCAGAAAATTTTCCACTTCGCGCCAGCCGTACTCGGTCTCGTATTCGGCGATACGGTCACGATGGAGGCGCACCTTTTCGATCATTTGCCGGTCGGTGTGCGCAAAATAATCATTGTGCTTGAAAAAATGGCAGTGCCCGATGACGTGCGCGATGGTCAGCTTGTGCGACAGCATAGAGTTACTGTCCATCAAAAACGCTTGGCACGGGTCGGTATTGAACACGATTTCGTAAATCTTGCTCATGCCGTACTCATACGACGTTTTTTGCCGATGGTAGTCCCGCCCGAACGTCCAATGGGAAAACCGCGCGGGCAGCGCATACGCCCCCAGTTCGTACACGACATGAACGGGCGCGACCTCAAAATTGATGGGGTACGGGTCGTAGCCCATATCGAGGGCGATTTCCGAAATTTCGTCGATGGAGCGTTCCAGTTCCACTTTTTCGCGGTCGCTAATCATACCTGCCCCTTTACGATACGCTGCCGTTACGGCACATTACCGTTAAGCTGACTAAACTTGCCCGTTTTTGGGTCTTGAAAACGCAGATAACTATTGATTTTTAGTTTTTCCGGGAAAATCACCAAAATGCGGTGTGTTGGAACGCGCGCAGAGTAGGCAAAAAATGCTTCCGCATCCGTAGCGCGGAACAATGTTGCGCCAAGTTGCTGCGTCGGAGCCGCTTCAACAGGCTTTTTCATTGAGGAAAGGGCCGCCCGATCTGCGTACCCTTCCCAATCGCCCGTTAGCTCCTGAAACGTCGTCCCTATCTTTTTTATTTCCGCTACCGTTGTTAGATCGGCAACTTTTTGCAAATTGACGTGAACTACCGCGTGAATCCAAGATGTTTTGCTGGTTGCTACTGGCGCGGTAGGCGAACTCAAAAGTGCTCCGACTTCAAAAAGCGCCACTTGCGGATTTTCGGCAAGGTATAAAACTTCAAACTGCTCGGAGGGAGTAAGCAGGCTGCCGGGATTATACCGTGTCGGTATCGGTTTCGTGTGGGCTGTGTAAAGCGGATCTTTAATGTTCCAAAACTTCAAGTCAACCGCTCGGAACCAGTCGCCGGTCTCAGCAGACAACGCCAAACGCGAACAGCCCGCAACCTTCACGAGAACATTCCGTACTTCACGCGGGCAAGCACGTCCATAACCAACTGCGTGTGCCCTTTGCGAACCATGTCTATTGGACGTAACCCGCCATACATTCCGTTTGGAACGTCGAGCCAGCGGCTTTGTATACCCAAAACGGCGCGCGCTTCATTCCGAACCCTGGCCTCGTCTCGCTTGGCGCGCATCGCTTTGGATGACAATACTCGGCGCGGCGACGCCAAACCGGTTCTTGTCGCGCGCGGCCTTGCTTGCCGCGTGTTTCTAATGATAGCGTCCATTTTTTTGTTTAACTCCCCTTATATTGTATCAACACTACAAGCGATTTCTAAAATCCGCGCGGTAAATCGGTCGAAGCCGAATTCGTCGCGGGCCGCTTGCGCGGCTTGGTTTCCGATACGGTCGCGCTCGCTTTTGTCGTTCCACAAACGCACAAGCGCGGCCCGCAGTGCGTCCGAATCACCGGACGGAACCGTGACGGCGGTTTCGTTTGGGCGGATGTAATGGCGGATTGCGGGTGTATCCGAAACGACGACGGCTTTTCCGTGCGACATCGCGCGCAAAAGAACCGACTGCCCCGCCGAATAGCCTCCGCTTTGAAGCGGAATACAGTGGAGCGTCGCGTTGGCGATAAGCCGGTGCGTTTCTTCGATACCCGTGTTGTATTTGACGCACACGTTCGGCGTCGGTTTCATTCCGCCCAATGCCGACGGATTATCGGCAACCAAAACGACGGGCAAGCCGGTTCCTTCCACCGCTCGCAATAGCGTCGGATAGTCGCGGCCCGAACGTCCCAGTGCCAAAATGTAGCCGTCGTCGCCGGTCGGGGGCGTGATTTTGGGCGGTGTCCAAGGCGACGGCAAAAACACGAACCGTTCGCGCGGCAGGCGCAATAGACGGGCGTACTCGTCGCACTCGATCCGCGAAAAGCACACGATACGGTCGGCATCTTTGAGAAGCCAGCGCACAAGGGGTAAAACGCGCAAAACCGGGCCTTTCAAGATCGGCCCAACGGCAACGAAAACGCCCCGCTTTTGCTTCGTCACCTTTCGCCACAGCGAAACCGCGACCGCGCATCGCAGCTCCCACGCGAACACGGCGTCATACCCGTTTAGGTTCGGTTTTTTGCGCCCCAACTGCCACATTTCGCCCAAATACGGTGGCAGCGGGCGCTTATCCAAAAACGTGCCGGGTTCCGGCGCGGCGAAAATCAAATCGCCGTCTGCGCCCTCGGGTAAAAACTTCCACAGCCAGCGTTCCGGTTCGCGCCACGGAATTACGAAGGCGTACCGCCTCACACGGGAACCGGGCCGCGCGAAAAGAACTTTTGCAGGGCGGGCCATACATCGTTTTTGTCGTTGATCTTGACCAGAACGACGCGCTTGTCGCGGTCAAAGGCTTCCTCGTAGGCTTGCCCCAGCGGCGCGAAGCCGAACGACGACTGCCAGCCATCGCCGCCGATTTCACCGTAGCCAATGAGATTCACGATGCCGAGCAGTCGCTTGACGAGTTCGACGCATTCCTGATCGCCCCAGTTGTAGCCGTCGGAAAACAGGAAGGGGTAAATGTTCCATTCGCGCGGGTTGTACCGCTTGTTGATTATGTTGAGCGCCAGCGAATACGCGCTGCTCATGCGCGTGCCGCCCGAATCGCCGAGCGAAAAGAAAGCGTTTTCGTCCACTTCTTTGGCTTCGGTGTGGCACGTGATAAACACGATCTCGCAACTGTTATACTTGGTGCGCAGAAAGCGGAGCATCCAAAAATAGAACGAGCGGCAGATATACGCCTCGAACTCGCCCATCGACCCGGACACGTCGCGCATGGCGAAAATCACGGCGTTGCGCTGCGGTTCGGGAACCATTTCCCACGTTTTGAACCGCTTGTCCTGTTCGCCGATTTTGAGCGGACCTTTGTTGCCTTCGCGGGCGTTGCGCTTCATGGCCTCCATTATTGTGCGCTTGCGGTCTAAGTTTCCGGCCAGCCCGCGCTTGGCAATCGAGTTAAAGTCCATTACGTCGGATGGGATTTGTTTTTCGCCCTTGTCCTGCAAGTTGGGCAGATGCAAATCGGCGAACACCATTTCCGCCAGTTCATCGAGCGTAAATTCGGCTTCGTAGAAATCCACGCCCGGTTCCTGCCCGGCTTCCTTGCCCGCGCCCTGCCCCTCGCCGTTATCTTTTTTTTGCGAGCGCGCAATCACGTCGCCCTGCTGCGTGCCGCCTTGCCCCTGACCGACGCGCTCACGGTCGTTGGGGTCAAAGCGAATGTGCGGCAATTCCAAGCCCCGCACCGGCACTTTGACGACCTTGTTTTTGGGGGCCGTAATAATGTTTTCGTTTGCGACCACATCCCCCAAGTTTTTGCGGATTATTTCCTTGACTTTTTCGTTGTGCCGGGCGCGGTCGCGGTCGGCTCGTCGGTGCAAGTCCCAAGCGTCGGTGGATAAGGAAAATCGGTCGGGCATAGTGGGTCGTAATTCCTTCGTTTACGTCAAAACGTGGCGGCGCAAACGCCCGCCGCCGCCAAATGTTTTTCCCGCATATCGACGGGCGAGGCTTCCAAAATCCCCGCCGTTACGCAGTCTTCGCGGGATTCGGGATGACCCGCGCTGTTTTGTATCACGCTGATTGAGCCGTCGAGTTCTAAAATGGCGTAGCGCACGTCGGACACGGACGCGATGCCTTGTTTTCGCAACGACATAAACAAGTCGTTTTTCGATACGGACTCCCGCTTCATTTGCGAATCCAACACTTCGCCATGATAAATGAGAAGGGTTGGCATACCTTCCAAAAGTTGGCGCGTTTTGCGCGAATTCGCCGTTGCCCGGTTCAGAACAAACGACAACACCAAAAGCGTCGCCACCCCCGCGAACGACCCCAGAACCGAATTGTCGCCGCCGACCATCGCGTTTTGCACGACGTTCGAGATCAGCAAAATAATCAAGAAGTCAAACAGCGTCGCCTGTCCGAGTTCACGCTTGCCCGACAACCGAAACGCTCCCAAAAGGAACAAGTACACCAAAAACGGGCGCACGATCATCTCGGCCCACGGCAAGCCGGGGAACAGCACTTTGGGCCAGTAATGACCAGAAAAGAAAAACTGTGGATTCATGCTAAAAAGAGCGGGTCGCCTCTTGGTTAGGTTCCATTAAAATTAATCCATATCCCAATGCGCGGCCCATTTTTGCCGGGTCGCGCTCCGAAAGACGTACACAGCGGGCAGCACGTCGGCTATAAATTCCCAGTGCTCGTCGAGCGGTTCTTCCACGAGTTCGTAGAAAAGCCGCTTTCCGTCGCCATCGGGAGCGTGCCGGTTAAAATCTTCCTGATTCCATTCGCCCACATAAATCATCGGACGGCCCTCGTCGAACTGCCACCGCTCGCCTTGCCACGTTATGTAGTTCGGCGTTCGCAGCAGTTCAAACATCGTTTCGGGCGCAAGTCGTGCGGCTTTCCAACCTTCGTCTATGTCCACCGTTTCCACATCGGTTCGGTCAAGGCCGGGTACGCCGTGCGTTTGGCCCTTAATCGCGTCTTCCCAGCGAATCATGCCGAAAACCGTGTCTTTGGTAATCGCCGCGCGCCCAGCCCGCAAGCACGCATAGCAAACTCGCAACTCTTTTTCGTCCGTCAACGCCACCGGACACGCAACGCTTTGCCCGCAATTCCGGCACGGCTCGCTCGTTTTATCGTCCGCACTCAACCCGTTTTCGGTTTGGCAAGCCGGGCACGTGACGACAATATCATCGCCGACACCCAAGCGAAAGCAATGCTGAACGGTGTTTTGGCACAGCAAGCACGTTTGCACGCCGACATACGACGACGCGCTTTTTACCGGCGCTTCCCAAAGCGGAAAGGGTATGCCTAAATCGGCGAAGGTTGCCTCCCCTTCGTTCACGGTCTTATCTTCCATTGCGTTGTCATCTTACTCACGGACGGCGCGTAGCGACGGCCAATTTCCCGCCGCTCGGTGTCCAATGCGAACACAAACCCGGTATCCCTGCGGATTCTTTTCGTAGGCCCGTATCGCAACTGTGTAATTGTCGGTGTCTAAATCGTAGTCGCCCGTGGTTACATCAATCACCAAGTATTTGCCGAAATGCTCCGGCTCTACCTTTTGCTTGATACTTGCTTCGTATAAGGCGCGTGCCCGCAAGCCAATGGGATCGTTTCCAAATCCTGTTTCCATTTTTGCTGTCTTTCTATTTGATAAGACCATCTCAACCGACGCCAAGATAACAGGACACGCTAAGAACTGCAAAGCAAAGTAAAGCCATGATAAAGCTAATAATTTTCTTTGAAGTTTCCTTTTGTGTTTTCATATACCGCACAAAGTAAAAAATCAGCCAGCACGACAGCGGATAAACCCATGTTCCGCAAAGTATCACGAATGTAGAAAAACGATTTGATTCCTCGTCCCGCCACGTGGTTCCATCCGGGTCGGGTAGTGGAGACCCTATCGCACGGTTCCACAAAATGATCACAACCGTTACCCAAAGAATATATCCGAACGCCGCCCACGGTAGTAAACTAATGAGGCGTTTTCCGAACGGGCGGCGTTTCTCCATATTTCTACCGGTTCAGAAGCGTGCCGACGTATTTGAGGAGTTCGTTGGCGGACACAGGGTTGTAGCCGTGGTCGCTGCACAGGCGCTCGACGACCTCGTTGATGCGCTTGAGTTGGTCTTGGTCGGGCGTTTTGGTGCTGGTCGTAATTTTTACAATGTCTTTCAAGTCGCTGAACAACTTCTTTTCGAGGGCTTCTTTGAGGCGTTCGTCGCTCCCGACGCCGAAACTGCCGCCCCGGCGCGAAACCGACGCGACGCTTCGCATGATGCCTTCGCGGAATTCGCGCTTGGCGTTTTCGGACACGCCGATCTGTTCTTCAATCGAGCGCATCAATCGCTCGTCCGGCTCAACATCGTCGCTTGTAATCGGGTCTTTGACTTTGGTGCGGTTGCAAAAAGCGTCCACGTTGTCCAGATAGTTGTCCAAAAGGGTTTTGGCCGACTGCTCGTAAGAGTAAACAAAGGCGCGCTGGACTTCTTTTTTGGCGATTTCGTCGTAGTCTTTGCGCGTTTCGTCGATAAATCCCATCAAGCGACGCAGTTCTTCCTCGGAAGAGGTATGCTCGGCCAACCCGTCGCGCATCGACCGCAAAACGTCAATCGGTGTGATGCACGATTTATTGCCGCGCACGAGTGCCGCCGATAAGCGATTCATCACGAAGCGCGGCGAGATTCCGTTCATGCCCTCGTCCGTGTATTCGCTTTCCAGTTCGCGGACGTGCTTTTGATCCCAGTCGCCAACCTGTTTTTCGCCGTCGTACAGTTTGAGTTTCGCCATCAAACCCAAGCCGGATTTTTTACTCGATTTCAAGCGGGACAAAATAGCGAACATCGCCGCGACGCGGAGTGTATAGGGCGCGATATGAATGCTGTTCAAATCCAGCCGGTCGTCGGAGAGTTGCGATTGCCCAATCAGTTTTTCGTAGATGCGAATTTCCTGTGACAGCCGCAAGTTGTAGGGCACTTTGACCACGAAAATGCGGTCGATCATGGCCTCGTTTTCTTGATTGTTGAAGTACGAGTTGTATTCGTATTCGTTGGTATGGGCGAGAACCGCGAGGTCGGCGTAGATGAGGGCGAAGCGCGACGCCTTGATAGTTTGCTCGCCCGCAACCGTGTTGAGTTCGTACAAAAAGCGTTTTTCGGCTTTGAGCATTTCGATGAACTCCATCACGCCCCGGTTTGCGATATTGAGTTCGCCGTCGAAATTATAAACGCGCGGGTCGGACTCGTTGCCCAACTCGGCGAGGGCCTGAATGTTGACGCTGCCCGTAAGTTCGGCGACATCCTGCGATTTGGGGTCGGCGGGTTTGAACGTGCCCACGCCGCACCGATCACGCTCACTGAACGCGATGCGATGCACGGGGACTTGGGAAATATCGTTTTCCCATTCGTGACTCAAACGGTAGCGGCAGACGGGGCATAAATCGCCCTCGATGTAAATTCCGGTTTCGCTTTTGAAGTCGGCCCGCAGATCTTCGGGGATAAGATGCAGGGGTTCCTCGTGCATGGGGCAGCCCTTGATGGCATAGACGGCCCCGTCGTCCATACGGGAAAATTTCTCCATGCCCTTCTTCATCAGCTCTTCCAGCCCCGGTTCGTAGATGGGGATGCGCCCCTCCGACAGGGCTGTCAGCTTGGTCGAGTCCACCGCGACCACCGCGATCTCCACCCCCAGGTCGGCGAAGCAGGCGCCCGACACCAGGCCGACATAGCCTGTCCCGATCATCGTG
>CAXTBP010000190.1:0-10121 GCA_964241985.1 uncultured Armatimonadaceae bacterium
TCAGAACCCCCTCGCACACGACGTTCGTGCATTATTGGGGGGCAGGGGGGCCAAACGCCCACTACAACTGTTGGCGAAACTCTTTCTGAATTTTTTCGTAGCTCATTTTTCGGTCGGTGAGAATTTCGTCGAAGATTGCGGACGACGAGCCTTCTTTAGGCGCGGCCCCGTTGGGCTTCCACGACCGCCACATTTTTATCATCGTCGGGGCCATTTGCGCGAAGTTTTTGGTCGGCGCGACAACGGCGGACGAATACAACTGCCACATTGGCTGGCTTGGCCCGTAGTCAAGCACGGCGAAATAACCCAGCGCGGTGTATTGCTGCCCGTTTTGCGTGTATTCGTACAGCAAGATCGTCGCGGGCGGGCCGCCCGGCGCGCTTTTGGCTTTGCTCGCCCGCACGGATTTCAGCGTCGCGCCCACTTTCTTCTGCAAAATTTCGCGGAGCGCGCCCGCCAAATCTCCGGCCCGCGCAATCGGCTGGCTGTCGCCGGACGGCAGTTGGCGCAGGCTGCTTTCGGGCCGCATGACGACCCACGGCATTTTCATAACGAGGGCCGCCCCGTTTGGCCCGTCGCACTGCACCGCGCCTCGGTACGCGCCGTTGATATGCCAGCCCGGCGCAAGCCCGATACTGCCCGTGCCATCGTCGAACGGGGTTTGCTTTAAGTTTTGTGCGTAAGCGGGCGCGCAAACCACGGCTTCCAAACCGAACGAAACAAGAAGGGCCGCCGAAACGGCGAAAAACGGGGCGAATTTCATAGAAAACCTTTCACTGCTTTTGATGCTTTCATTCTACGCGGCTACCGTGTGGCAAACGTGTGGAAATTCGCAGGTATAAATTTTAATGGTTCGTTTTTCGTTATTCGCCGTCCAGCGCGAGGGCGACCGCCGCGCCCAGCGTCGCGTTTTGGCCTTCGTTTTGCCATGCGGCGATTTGATCCGGCAAGGCGGTTTCGGCGGCTTTTGCAAAAACTAACGCACAGTACGCCGCTTCGCTTGCATCGAATGCGTCGGTTTGCGCTTGCCAAAACGCACGCGAAAATGCCATAAGAACTACGCCTTTTTTGGTCGCGCCGGTTTGTACGAGTGGACGCGACAGATTCCACAGCGCGTAGCACAGCCCGTATTTCATGCCCAAGTCTTGAAATTTTTGCACCGCTTCGCGCAAAACGGCGACGCTTTCCGACCAGCGTTCCTGCTGCGAATAAATCGCGCCCCGGTTTTGGGCGATTTGGGCCTGCAATTTCAAGTCGGCGGTTTGCATCGCGGTTTCCGAACATGCATCGAGAAGGGCGAGGGCGGTTTCCAAATCGCCGCGCTGATGCGCGACCGAAACCCGATTGAAACGCACCTGATTGATACGAACGGCGCTTGGACGAAGCTGCTGTTCCAAAACGGTTTGCGCCGCCCGCAAGTCGGTTTCGGCATCGTCGTAGTTACCGGCGCGCAACTGGGAAGCCCCGCGCAGATTGAGAATACTGGTGAGCAGATGGGCGCGCTGGCTGTTTCCGCCCACGGCTGCTTCGCCGCCCTTTTGCGCCGTGGCAAGCGGCGCGATTTGCCGGGCGCTGTTTTCCGCGTCGCGCAGTAAAGGAACGATGGTTTCGGGAGCTTCCTGTCGCACGTACGCGGCCCGCGCCCGCGCGAGATAGGCGGACGCGCGCGCCATCGCCGCGCTTTCGCCCGTCGCCTGTTCCGCGTTTTCCCACGCCGTTTGCGCTAAGTTTTTACACTGCGCGAAATCGAAAACGTGCGCGGCGAAAAACGAGCCGACCTCGCACGCGCTGGCCCGCAAATGCGCCGCCCCGTTTGGGAGCCGTAAGGCGGCCTGAATGGTTTGCAGCGCGGCCTGCGGGCTGCCGATACGCAGCCACACCTCGTTAAAAGCGACGCACAGCGCGAGGGCTTCGTCCGCTTCGCCGTCCGCTATCGCATAGGTAAGGGCCGCTTCCCAAACGAACAAGTCGGAGGGCAGCAAACCGTTTTCCCCTCCGCCCGTGGAAAGCGCGTCAAGAACAAACCGGTTCAATCGACGGCGCAGGTCGGTTTGTGCGGCGTCGGGAAGCTGGCGATGGGCGAAATCGCTCACGGTTTGTAGGAGTGCCCAGCGCATTTGTTGATCGGGCGCGTCGTCGGAGGCGAGGTAAAGTTGGAGCAGCGAATGATCGGTCAGCTCTTCCAAAAGCGCGTGGGCCGTTTCTTCGGTTTCGCCGCTGATATGGGCGGCAAACGGGAGCGTCCATTGCCCACGTAGAACCGACAGCGCGGCAAGAAATTCCTGCTGCCGCTTGCCTAAGAGTTGCCAGCTCGCGCCAACGGCCTCATGGAGCGAATGATGACGCCGCGCGGATTTATTGGCCCGCACGAATGCGGGCGGGGTCGTCAGCGCCCAACGCCCGTCGCCCCGCGCCCCGGTTTCGCCGGACGTGCTGGTGGACACGTCCGCGAATTGGTCACACATTTGCTGCAAAGAAAACGCACGAATACGGCCTGCGGCAAGCTCGATGGCGAGCGGAACGCCTTCCAGTTCGCGGCACAAGCGGACGGCGGCCTCCATGTTGCGTGGCGTGATGGCGAAATCGGGACGCACCGTTTTGGCACGGTCGGATAAAAGTGCAATACACGGGTTTTGCCGCAAACGGTCGAGGTAGACTTCTGTGGCATTCGTGCCGGGAAGGGGTAGGGGTTCGAGCGTGAACGCTTGCTCGCCGGGAACGTGAAGCAGGCGGCGCGACGACACAATGCACCGGGCGCGGGGCAAGCGGGCCAAAAGCGCGGCAATAATTTCCCCCGCCGCGCCGCCCTGTCCTTCTGCCAAATGCTCGGCATCGTCCAAAACGAGCAAAACACGCGAATGGTCGAGGGCAAGCGCGATTTGTTCTAAGGGGGCGGCATCGGTGGGCGGCAGTTGCAGCGCGGCGCGCAAACGCGGCACGATATGCTCGGGCACGGCGCATTCGCCGAGCGGCACGAAAACGACGTGTTCGAACGGGTCGTCGCCAGTTTCCAATAAATCGCGCACGAACTCGACGACAAAGCGCGTTTTGCCGCAGCCGACCGGCCCGACGACTGTTATCAATCGCCGGTTGGCGAGCAATTCGCGCAGTGCTTGCTTTTCGGTTTCGCGGCCCCAAAACGTCGTCAAATAATGAGGCAAGAAACCCCGCGCCGTGGGAGCCGTCGCCGGGCTTACCACAGGCGCTGCCGCTTCTTCGGCAACAGCCCCGTTGGCGGCTGCGGAAACCGGCGCGGCGCGGCTTGCACTCAGAACCGGAACCGGGGCGGACAGTTCGTCGAAAAGCGACCGCAGCCGTTCCTGCTCGGTCACGATCCAGTCGTCGTAGAAGCCGGGCAGCAAATCGCCGGTGTAAAGGGCGCGCGCGTCGTCGCGTCGCTTTTGGTTGGCGGCGCGCTCGAATAAAACGGCGTCGCAGATAACGTTTTCGCCCAAACGGACGGAAAATCGGTCGGCGACAAACAGCGGGCCGAGCCGCGCTTCACCGTCTAATGTTTGCCGCCCCAGTGACGACAACACATGGCGCAGACGGGCAAGTCCGCCTTGCCGGTCGGCGTCGGGCCACAGCAGCGCGGCGAGTTCTTCGCGGGGATGGACGCGAGCAGGAAACAGGGCGAGCCGCGCAAGGAGCGCGGCGACTTTGCGGCTTTCAAACCGTGCGATAACCGCTTCGGTGTCGCCGCGCACGATTTGAACTTTGCCTAAGAGTTCCACGCGCCACATATCCCTTGTTGTACCATTTTTCGGTCGAAACCGACGAATTTCGCCAATTTCTACGGATTTTCCGGGTATAGATACGAGGTCGGAGTGAATAAGAAAAACAGGACTTTGTTTATGTGCGGACGCTACACACAACATCATGACGCGGGTCAATTACAAATTCGTTTCGCCGTAACGGACGAGGAAGCGGCGCTCAATGGGCCGCGCTACAATATCGCCCCATCGCAAAATATCGCCGTTGTTGTTGCCCAAAATGAAAAAGGCGGCGATGGGCGCATTTTGGATGGCTACGAATGGGGCCTTATTCCCTCGTGGGCGAAAGACCCGGCGATTGGCTCGAAAATGATCAACGCGCGGGCCGAAACGGTCGCGGAAAAGCCATCGTTCAAAACGTCGCTCGTGCGCCGCCGGTGTATTATTCCCGCCGACGGGTTTTACGAATGGGATAAAATCAGCGGCACGCGCCAGCCCATCCATTTTCGGCGCAAAGACGGCGAGCTGTTCGGGTTTGCCGGTTTATGGGATGAATGGCGCGGCCCGAACAAGGAGTTGCCGCCCCTTCGCACCTGCACGATTATCACGACACGCGCCAACGAAACCGTGGGCAAAGTGCACGAGCGCATGCCCGTGATGCTGTACGGGAACGACGCGGAAGCAATTTGGCTTGATGCCGCCCTCCACGACGCCGACGCTTTGCTTCCGCTTCTCGTCCCCTACCCCGACGACGAAATGGAAGCCTTTGCCGTATCGCGCCGTGTCAACACGCCCGCCACCGACGACCCGGATTTGATCGTCGCCGCCAACCAAAACAGCGCGTAGGTTACGTCACCTTCAAATACCGCTGGACGCTCCACAGCGAGCCGGTCAAGCCAACCCAAACGCCCGCGCACGCGGCAACGAGGCCGACGCGGGCTAAATCTACCGAATTACCGTAGGCGACAAGGAGCGGGATTTCGTTTTGTATCAGCCCGCCCACATAAGCGCTCACCCCGCCAAGCATCAGGCCCGCCAAAAGTCCGCCCGCAAGCCCGTGAAGGACGCCTTCCAAAAGCAGCGGCAGGCGGATAAACCACGCGCTCGCGCCCACGATCTGCATGATTTTTATTTCCCGACGCCGTGCGAAAACGGACACGCGAATCGTATTGGAAACGACCAAAAGTGCCCCGCCAAGCAGCAACACGCCGCCGCCCAAACCGACGGTGCGCAGAAAGCCCGCGATTTTGAGGACGCCGTGCATTTCGGTTTCCGGGAGAGACACTTCCTCGATTTGGTCGTGCCAACCCCGAATCGCGCTTGCCGCTTGGCTTGCCTTGCTTGGGTCGCGCATTTTGACCACAAAGGTTTCGTTGAACTGGTTCGGCAGCCCGGCGGTGTCAATCGGAAGATTTTTGGTTTGTTCGCGGAATGCGTCTTCTTTGGAAATGTAGCGGACGCTCGCCACACCGGGTAGGGATTCCATGCGCTTTTGCAAACCGGGTACGTCGGATTTGTTGATTTCCAAACGGCAAAACACGCGCATCTCGAAATCGAGGGCGGCCTTTCGCGCGGCGGCATCCACTTGGTAAAAGGTCAGTAGAAAACCGCCGAGGAGCGACAGCGCGACCGCAATCGTGGAAATCGCGGCTGCCGTCATCAGGCCGTGCCGTCGCAGATTAATCCATGCTTCGCCGAACAGGAAGGGCAAAGAGCGCATTAACGGGGCGTCCTATTCCGCATAGCCGCCGGTTTCTTCGTCGCGGGCTATGGTTCCGTTGCGGACGACGACCACGCGGCGGCGCAAAGCGTCCACGGCGGCGCGGTCGTGCGTTGCGATAATGACGGTCGTGCCGCGCGCGTTGGCGTCCTGTAAAACCTGCATAATGCCCGCGCCGGTTTCGGGGTCGAGGTTGCCGGTCGGTTCGTCGGCAAGCACAATCGGCGGATCGGACACAAGGGCACGGGCAAGCGCGACACGCTGCTGCTCGCCGCCCGATAATTGCGCGGGGTAGGCGTCGCACCGATGGCCCATGCCGACGCGCTCCAAAATACCGGGCAGTTTGTGACGGATATCGCGCTTGCTTTGCCCCAAGACTTGACACGCGAACGCGATATTTTCCCACACCGTGCGCTCGGCAAGGAGGCCGTAATCCTGTAAAACAATTCCCATTTGGCGGCGCAATTTGGGCACGTCGCCGCTTCGTAGTTGGCGTAGATTTATTCCCGCTACCGTGATGTCGCCGTCGGTCGCGCGCACGTCGCCGTACAAAAGTTTGAGAAGCGTGGACTTTCCGGCCCCGGTCGGCCCGACCAAAAACACCCACTCGCCGGGCGCGATTTGCAGGGTAATGTCGCGTAACGCGCGCACCTGCCCCGTGGGATAGGTCACGCCCACATGGGAAAGCAGGGCAATCATAATACGAAACCCAGTATAACGGCGCGGGCGGGGTTTGACAAACACGGTTTGACAAGCCGGGCCGAGTGCGGCTACAATGCCGTACCTATTTTTCAGTGTTTGAAGAGGCTCGGTTTATGAACTCTGTGGTTCTCGTGCTTGTTGCGGCAAGCATCTTTGTGCTCGCGTACCGCTTTTATGGCGCGTTTTTGGCGGAAAAGGTACTGCGCCTTGACGATAAGCGCGAAACGCCCGCCGTGTCGCAGGCCGACGGGCGCGATTACGTCAAAACCAACCGCTTTGTGCTGTTTGGGCATCATTTCGCCGCGATTGCCGCCGCCGGGCCGCTGATCGGCCCCGTCCTTGCCGCGCAGTACGGCGTTTTGCCGGGTACGCTGTGGATTTTGTTCGGTTCGGTTTTGGGCGGGGCCGTGCATGATTTGGTGATTTTGTTCGCGTCCGTGCGGCGCAAAGGCAGCAGCTTGACGGAAATCGCCCGCGCGGAAACTGGCCCGCTGACCGGAGCCGTGACTGCCCTTGCCGTGTTCCTTATCCTTATTCTGTCGATGGCCGTGCTTGCGATTGTCGTTGTCGGCGCGCTGGCGAAATCGCCGTGGGGCACGTTCACGGTTGCGGCGACCATTCCGCTCGCCCTCATTATGGGGCTGTGGATGTACAAAATCCGGCCCGGCAAAGTCGGTGAGGCGTCCGTTATTGGGGTGGTAGGTTTGATTGCCGCGACATTGGCGGGGCCGCATCTCGGAAGTTTCGCGCACTTCTTCACGTTTTCGGACAAGCAAATCGCTATCGCGCTCCCCGTGTATGGTTTTATCGCCGCGACGCTTCCGGTTTGGATGCTCCTTTGCCCGCGCGATTATTTGTCCACATGGGTTAAATTGGGCGTTATCGGAATGCTTGCGGGCGGCATTTTATTAGTGCACCCCGTTTTGCGAATGCCCTTAGTCACGCAGTTCGTATCCGGCGGCGGGCCGGTCGTTCCCGGGCCGGTCTTTCCGTTCCTGTTTATCACGATTGCCTGCGGGGCCGTGTCCGGCTTCCATAGTTTAATCGCCTCCGGCACAACACCAAAAATGGTTCCCGACGAGGGCGCGATGCGCTTTATCGGCTATGGCGCGATGGTGACCGAGGGCTTCGTCGCGCTCACCGCCCTTATCGCCGCCTGCGCGCTGCACCCCGGCGATTATTTCGCCATGAACTCCGCCGCCGTTGCCGCGCTCGTGAAGCCGATGGGCCAAAACATCGACATGAACGCGGTCACGCAGCTTGTCGTCGCTAAAACCGGCTACGCGCCCGTGGAAATCACGCAGTTGTCTAACTTGGTCGGCGAGCGATTGGTCGGACGCACGGGCGGAGGCGTCGCGCTCGCGGTCGGTATGGCGAGCATTTTCGGCAAAGTGCCCGGTTTGAGCGGCCTCTTAGCCTACTGGTATCACTTCGTCATTGTGTTTGAGGCCCTGTTTATTTTAACCGCCGTTGATACGGGAACGCGCGTCGCCCGCTATTTGGCGCAGGACGCTTTGGGCAAACTGTACGCGCCGCTGGGCAACCGGCAAAACATTCCGGCTGTCATGCTGGCTTCGTTTTTGGTGGTCACCGCGTGGGGATGGCTTGTCTATAACGGCTCGATTATGAGTTTGTGGCCCATGTTCGGCGTCGCCAACCAACTGCTCGCCGTCATCGCGCTTGCGGTAGGAACCACGGTCTTGCTCAAAATGGGCCGCGCCAAATATGTATGGACAACCGCCTGCCCGATGGCCTTTATGGTCGTGACGACAACTATTGCGGGCATACAGAACATTTTCCGATTCTTGACGCCCGAATTTGCCAAAAACCTGCCCGGCGCGAACGGCCCCGTTTTCGCTGCGATCAACGTTGGCCTGTCCATTTTGCTCTTAGCCTGCGTCGCCGTAATACTCTTCACGTCCGCGCAAAAATGGCGCGAACTCCTGAAAACGCACCGCTACGCCGACGACGACGGCAACGTGCCCACGGATAAAACCGGGGCGCAAGCCGCGCCGCAAAACAACGCCCCGGTTCCGGTTGGCGTCGGGTAAAAGCGCATCATGTCCCGCTGGAAGTTGTGGGCGGTGGTAGTATTCGACTTACTACTCGCCGCCCTGTCTTTCCCGCTCACCATAAACAACCTTCGGACAGGATCGCCTGATTACCCATTTCCATACAGTTTGTTTCTTCTAACGCTCAGTTGCATCACCCCACTTGTTGTTTCCGTTGCGGTACTCGTGTTAGGAAAAACGCTCCTTTACGAACAATCGATTGGGCGGGGCGTCATCGTATCGCATCGCGCCCTTTTTTGGTTGTTCGTGCTCCGGTCGGCGTCGCACATTTTGCTTGCGGAGTTTAGCCCGAACGAGGGAATACGCAATCTTGTCTCGTTCGCGCTTGGGTTCTGCTTTTTTGTTACAGGCGCGGTTGCCTTAGTCAACGTCCTCATCGTGCAGCATCAGGCACGGCGCGATGCCAAAGCTGTGCTGCTTTCAAATATTACCCTAAACAAACCACCCAATTTGTCTTAGTCAAGGCAGCGGGTTTGGAAAGCAGGCGTGCCGTTTACTTTCGGGTTCCCAGCACGACGGGCAGCCGTCGTCGCAGGGGCATTCGGCAAGCAGCGTTTGGGTCGCTTGAAGCCATTCGTCCATCAAACGATAGCCGGTTTCCGCGATGCCCACCCCGCCGATATGGGCGTCAATGAATCGTTCAATGCAACCCTTGCCTTCGTAAGCGATGCCATTTTTTGTTTCATGCTGGGCTTGCGCTGGCAAGTGCTGTTTTTCTCAACCGGCAAAAGACGTGGCAGCCGCCTGACCTCCGTTAAAACGATGCGAAACGAGTGCTGGCTTAGAGACACGATTCGAGAATGTGTCGTAGAAAAACGATTAATTGCTCATTTTAGCGCGTTTATGAGGTACAATTTGGCAGATTGCAGCAAACCGGCCTTCCCCAAACTATTTTAACCGACGCGCAAACGACGCCCGATTCCTTCGGGCGGGCGTTGACGCGCGCTCCTATACGGGTTCCGTCCGCGCAAACCGGCGAAGTAACCGCCCCGTCGCTTCAAACGGAAACCGGCGAAAAAAACGCGCCCGCCAACCACGCGCACCGCTTGATGTATTTGGACGGTTTGCGCGGCTTAGCCGCTCTTTACGTGGTGCTGTTCCACTGGCAAACGCACCTGCTTGTGGGGTATGGCGAGGCCGCCGATACCGCGTTCCCTACTTGGCTCCGCGCACTACTGACGGTTTGCGGGCACGGACACGCCGCCGTTTGCGTTTTTATCGTGCTGTCCGGCTATGTGCTGATGCTTCCCCTCGTTTCTTCGGAGAGCGGCATTTTGCGCGGCGGGGTATCGGGGTTCATTCACCGACGCGCAAAACGCATCCTGCCGACGTACTACGCCGCGCTGCTGTTCTTTTCCGGCCTTTTACTTTTAACCCAGCACCTGCCGACATCCGGCGGGAATTTCCACCGAGATTTGAGCGCGGTTAGTTTTTGGCAGCACGTTTTTCTCGTGCACAACCTGAGTTCCGAACAGTGGTTCACTATCGACGCGCCGATGTGGAGTTTGGCGACGGAATGGCAAATTTATTTTATTTTCGCGCTCGTTCTTTTCCCGATGTACCGCCGCGTGGGCTGGCTCCCAACCCTACTTTTCGCGGGCGTCGCATCGCTCATTCCGCATTTCGTGTTGCCCGCAGACCGCAATCTGGATCAGGCCGCGCCGTGGTTCGTGACGCTTTTCGTCATGGGCATGGGGGCCGCCTTATGGAGCCAGCCCGGTAAAACCGAGTCAAATGCTTCGCGCGCTTCCGTCGCCCGATGGGGTGTTGCGTCGGGTATTTTTGCGATTGTTTTTCTCCTCCTTGTCTCCCCGTCGGCATTGCCAAGTACGGTTCAAGACTTTCTATCAGGCAACCTGTGGCTCCACGATCTATTTTGCAGGGCCGCCGCCGCCGCGCTGATCGTGGCGTGTA
>CAXTBP010000191.1:0-10076 GCA_964241985.1 uncultured Armatimonadaceae bacterium
AGCGTCGTCCCGCTCCAAGACATGGCCCACCGCGAGCTCGCGAACACGCCGCCCATCGAGCACGTCCTCGTCCTCGAGCGCATCGGCCTCGAGCGCGCCCCCGTCCAGATGCAAGCTGGCCGCGACGTGTGGTGGAGCGACCTCCGCCACACCGACCTTGTACAGCCGCTTGCTGCTAAAGATCATTCGAGGCGATGCTGTGCCTTTTTCCCGAAGTTTTGCTGCCTTGGGGACAACCACCAGCTTTCACACGCTTCACTCACGGCTTCACCTGATTCGAGCGTGTTCAGCAAATCGCACCCGTCCTATAACAGCGCTTTCTCTGTTCGTTTTTGTCGGGTTGGGAACCGCAATCCCGTGGCGTTTCACTACCTTCCCGACGCCTGACACAAAGGAACGCGCGCCAATATTTGTTCCTGCGCCACTCACCCCACTCGCTCCTTCGGGGGCGGATAAAGATGTCGCCGACATTGCGGCGTTTGCTACTTACGCAGGCGGTAACCCGGACAAACAATACGTTTTAATCGGGCCTCGTGCCAATGGTTTATCGTCGCCCCAAGGTTATAACCTCCTCGTCGTTTTGCCGGGGGGAGATGGCGGGCCGAAATTTAGCGCCTTTGTTCGTCGCTTGTACAAGCATTCCTTGAGCGAGAACTACATCGTCGCCGAACTCGTCGCCAAACGCTGGGACGCGCGGCAGTTTGATAACGTCGTGTGGCCGACGCAGACCAATCCGTGGCCGGGAATGCGCTTCTCGACCGAGCAGTTTGCCAGTGATGTGGTGGACGATGTGGAAGCACGTTTCTCAATCGACCGTCGCCACGTTTACACCCTCGCTTGGGCCAGCGGCGGACCAGCGGCCTATGCTGCCTCTCTATATCCCGCTTCGCCGGTGAAAGGCTCTTTCATTGCCATGAGCACGTTTCCGACCGACACATCGCCTTCGTTGTCACAAGCAAAGGGGCAAACGTATTTTCTTTTGCATCCCGAAAACACGCCTATCGTTCCGGTAGCCGTTGCAAGGCGGGCTGAAACGCTGCTGCGGCGTAATGGAGCCACCGTTCAGCTCGTAACCTACCCCGGTGACTATGGATGGTCGGGCGACGTGTATGGTCAGATACGCCGTGGGATGCGCTACTTAGAACACAAGAACGCGGATGAGAGGGACAGATAAATAATCGGATTTACTTTAGGTCGTATTGATATTATCACTACTTAAACGTCGTACTCGACGTTCGTTTGTAAGAAAGGTCGTACAAATACTATGCATTCTTTTGATGACGGTCGCCGGTGGAATGTGGCAACGGTTGCTTGTGGCGTTCAGGGCGCACTGCTTCTGCTGGGCTTAGCCACGGCTTCGGTAAAGCCAGCTAAAGCGCAAGTTTCCACCGCGCCGCCTGCTGCAATAGCGACACCCACCACAACGGCAACACAAACGGATTGGGCAAAGCAGTTTTCCGCACTGAACAAGAAAGACTGGCGGGATGCATTCGATTTGGGTGAGCGCCTTGCCGACCTGCCCGCAAGCGACAGTTATGCCGTTCTCAAGGCGAACTGGCCTCTTTTGCAAACGGATACGCCAAAGAAACAGATCATCAAGGCGTTTTTTTTCCGCGCCCGTGACTTTGGAAACGAAAAGCTGCTGGACGTGCTTCATTTAGCCATAACGGACACGTCGCTCCCTGTACAGTCGCAGGCAATTAGCTACCTAAAGGAGATCGCTTTTCAGGATTTTTCCGAAGACTATTCCGCCTATCTTCGCTGGTACGCGGTCAATCACGGTCATGCCCTTTCTGAGGTACAATCCGATGCTGCCGTGGGCTTGGCAAATCGCATCCGCATGGCCGATGCCGCGCAGCAGCAGCAGATAGCGCGCTACTTATCGAGAAATAATCTTTCTCCCATCAAGGGAAGTGGGCCTGCGGTACATGCCGCAGGGATTAAAGCCGGTTTGATAGATAGCGCGGAGCGGTGGCTGAAAGATCCTTCCGCCTCGGATGACACGGTTGCCGGTGCGATGGCATTGGCGGATTTGCTGCAACCCGACACGGCATGGAAACAGCGGGTTTACATGCCATATTTGGCAGCGGAGAAACCGCCCCATGCACAGGTAACCTTTCTTGGCCGTTTACAGGACGTTAAGGAAACATGGATGATCGATCCGCTGCTAAAGATTCTCGTCTACGACGTGCAGCATTTGGACGGTGTATCCGGTACGGATGCCCGGTTCAGTGCGACAACCGAGACACGATTTACGTCGGCATCTTCCGTGCTTGCTCAAATCGGTGACCCGCGCGCCGTTCCCGTCATGATCGGCGTCATTACCGCTGAGGATACCGAAATAACGCGCTACGGGGTCGGCTATTTTGGCCTAACAAAGCTGACTGGGGTCGCGTATGACGAAACCCATGACGGCGCGTGGTGGCGGGACTGGTGGCAAAAAAACCGGCAGCGGTTTCCAGCAGCGGTGCGCGATACTCCAATTCCCGAACTGCACACGGGGAAAAAGGTAGTTTCGCAAAAGACCCTTCCCCCAGTGGCCCCGGTGCTACGTCCCGTGCCCGCCGCTGTAAAACCGTCGGTCGATGCCGTACTGAGCGAGGTGCAGAACAAGATGCGAAGCGGCGACGACACCTTGGACTTACCGGCGGTTGTTAAAAATCTTGACGGGTTCACCGACGCCAAAATCGTCCCCGTTTTGCTAGGTGTGTTGCAGTCAGACCGGAGCAAGCAGGCAACACCTTTATTTGCCGAAACGCTTGAGCGACTGACAGGCGTTTCTCCAAGCTCGGCCCACACCGCGACTTGGTGGCAGGCATGGTGGATGAAGAACAAAAGGCGATTTTCCCCAGCACTTCAAACCGCAGGCATACCGGATTTGTCGATTCACCTCAGCCCGTCCGCGCAGGCCGCCGCTCAAGCCCAGCGTAAAGCCCGCGCCGCCGACCCGCGCATTGGGGCACTCAAGCAGGTTTCATCTCCCGTGCGCTCGATTGACCCCGACGACACTAACTTTGCCGATCTTGTGGCCTTCAAGAAAGCGATTGGCAACGCCCGCATCGTACAACTGGGTGAGCAAAGCCACGGCGACGGCGCGACGTTTTGGGCGAAAGCGCGGCTCATTCGCTTCCTTCATGAGAAGATGGGCTTCGAGGTGCTTGCTTGGGAATCGGGGCTGTACGACTGCGAGCGGATGCAGCGCCTGCTGAATCAAAGCGACATTTCGCCGCGCACGGCGATGGAGGCCGGTATCTTTCCCATTTGGAGCGCGAGCGGTCACCTTGACCCCGTGTTCACCTATGCGCGCGCGACATTATCGACGCCCAAACCGCTCCTGATGACCGGCTTCGACTGCCAGTTTTCGGGTCGGGGGGCGTCCAAAGCGTGCGCCAGCGAACTTTTGTTTTTTTTGGAGACACACTTTCCATCGGATTCCGTTTCGCCTGCAACGCGCGTTACGCTCGCTAAAACCATACAGGCTTTGTCCGACGGAACCTACAAACCAAACCCAAGCGAGCGTGCTGATAACCGTGCGGTATTAGAGCGCATCGAGAAGCTGATCGGTATGCCCCTTTCCGTCGGCACTGATCGTCGGGACATGGCTTTGTGGCAGAGGGTCGTCCATAATCTGCTTCTTCTGGAAGCCATACAAGTGGAGCGCATTGGTCAAAAAGAAGGAAATCCTGCCTCAAACAATCCCCGCGACAAGGCGATGGCGGACAACCTGATCTATTTGGCGAATGAGCGCTATCCGAGCAAAAAAATTATCGTGTGGGCCGCAAGCTTTCACCTGATGCACAATGCCCCGACAATTCAAGCCAGCGATCCGGCGATAAACTACCGCGACACCATCCCCATGGGTCAAACCGTGCACCAAACCTTTGGTTCATCGGTTTACACGCTCGCATTTACCGCCTATCAGGGGCTGAGCGGAAATCCGTTTTTCGGGCAGAAGGCGCTGCCTAAAGCTACCGCCGACTCGGTCGAAGGACTATTCCACGACGCGGGCATACCCCTTGCGTTTGTGGACTTTCGCCATCTCCCGAATGAGCACTGGCTGCGAACCTCGCAAGTTGCCGAGCCGCTTGGTTATACTCCCATGAGCGCCAAATGGGGCGATGTTTTTGATGGACTTTTCTTCACCGATATTATGTTTCCCAGCACGCGGGACGGGGACGTGCCAGAAGGGACGCAAAAAACTACCGGGGAAAACAAAGGAGTTGCACAAACAAATGGTTGGTAATTGTGTTGTGCAGGCCGATCTGGTCAATCTGCTGGGCTTGGTGATTCCTGCCTGAATCAAATTGAATAGAGAAAAAATGGATGTGATAAATTCCGGCACGGGGCGTTCGCAGATCGCCACTCAAGTTTCCGACAAAATCTACTACAAAGCCAGTGCCCTCAAAAAATATGCCTATTTGGGTGCATTGCTTGGAGCAGTTGTCTTTTCGTGGACGTGGCTTTGCTGGACGAGTTGGTATGGATGGATGTACGGGCAGCAGCCACTTCGAATGCGCTCCACGTTCATCGGCATGGGGTTAGGCTTACCGCTCGTCCTGTTCTGCGTCGCGCTAACGGCGGGCGCGGTGCGACTGCTCCTTACCAACCGGCCCGCCGTTGATGTCACAAACGAGGACATTACCCACACTCATGTTTTGGGCATCACCAAGCGCGTATCGTGGAGCGCGGTCGGCTCCTTTCGTATCCGTAACGAACCCGCCCCGCGCAGGAAGACTAACGCCGTGCTTGAAGTATTATCAAGCGGTTCCTGTTCCCATGATACCAGCAACAATGAGCCTCATGTACTCATGAGCATTGGTGCGGACGGTCTGGAGCGTCCGTTGTCTGAGATCATCGCAATATTGGAAGCGTCCGTCGGGGCATACAGGCGGCGTCACGGCGTGATTGAAACTCGGGTGTGATCTGACGTCGAATTTTTGAAACAGAATTGGCGATTCCATACTGGTGATTCCGTTTTAAACGGGAAGGGGGTAGGCTGGCGAAGCGGCGCAAATATCAAATGGCCCTTCGGTCGTTTTGGAAAGCGAAAAAACGGATGAAAAAAAGCAAGCCATTTAACACAACTATGGTGATTGTCCTAATCGTCGTCATAACGGCTATGATGATTTTCAGCTTCCTCGTCGGATTGGCGACGCGGTGATGGAATCGGGCAGATAAGAGCCGGTAAACGCGGGCTAAGACTCCGGCAGCAAAACGGTAATCATTATGTGTGTGGTCATTTTGGTCGTAGTGCTTTTGGGTGGCCTTATAATTTTTCAGGGTTCATGGACTCTTGCTAAGCCGAGCCGGACAACGAAAAACTTATCTGGAGTGGGATGGATATGCTGCCGAGTTTCAGCTTCGCAAAATTGCCGATTGCTATGGCTTAATCAACCGGCTTATGGAGGCATCCGAAAACAACACCTTGCAGAAGTGGATGAGAGAATTGCAGGCACTGTAAAACTAAAGCCAAAATTCTCCCTATTAAAACGGAGTTTAGTCGGGCTTTGATAGCCTGTGTGCAATAAGATCGGCTCATGGCTGTAGAAATGGTCTGATTCTTTTGTCAGCGGTAGGTTGTCTGCCATTGCTTTGAATTGCTTGCTTGGAACGGTAGATGCCCCGATGCAAGGGTTGTGGCATGGTGCGGTTATGTCTATGCCATGCCAAACGTCCTCTTCTTCCAATCCTCCGCTATTGCCTCCGCCGACACCCACGGAGGAGGAAATTGCGGCCTTCGCTGCTTGGTATCAGGATTATTTTGGTGTAGGCTTGGACCCGAACGAAGCCAAAGAACAACTGACCTTTCTTGCCCACTTCTTTTTTTACACCCGTGGCTATGCAACCTACCCTCACCACTTCATTAAGCCGTCAGGAGATGACAAAGCCAGTGCGGTTTGTCCTGTACGCCCGCAAGTCCCAGGAGCGCGAAGACCGCCAAATCCAAAGCCTTGACGACCAGAAATCCCTTGCCAGCAAATGGGCAAAGGAGAAAAACCTTGTCATCATCCATACCATCGCCGAAGCCCGCTCCGCTAAAACGCAGGGGACGAGAGCAGGCTTTAAAGAAATGGTCGAGTGGATAAACCGTGGAAAAGCCGATGGCATCATCTGCTGGCATCCCGATAGGCTTGCCCGCAACGCCGTGGACGGCGGCTGGGTACTGGACTTATTGGATCGCGGCAAGCTCAAGGAGATAGTCTTTACGTCCGGCTTCCACTTCGAGAATTCACCTGAAGGCAAGTTCATGCTGAACATGGTGTTCTCGCAGGCCAAGTACCAAGTCGATAAGCTCATCAAGGACGTGACGCGCGGCATGGCAAGCAAACGGGAAAAAGGCGAGTACCCCCACCCCGCACCACAGGGATGGAAAAACGTGCGTATCATGGCAACCGGACAAAAGCGCATTGAAGTTGACCAGGAACGCTTCACGCTGTTGCGCGACGCCATCGACCTTATCTTGTCGGACACGTTGGTTCCGGCCCAAGCGTTGCTCCGGCTGAACAAGGAATGGGGCTTTAGGACAAAGCCTACAAAAAAGCGACCAAGCGGCCCGCTGACCCGCGCCTCATTTTATCGCCTGCTTGCAAACCCGTTTCTTATGGGACAGTGCCGTCATGGCGGCGAGCTGTATTTGGGCGCACACACGCCGATGGTCACGCCTGCCGAGTTCGAGCAGATACAGGCCGTCCTCACGCGCCGCGAAAAGCACCGAACCAAATTACATACACCAATGGTTTCCTCGCCAGCGAGCGAGGCAGAACCCAGTGGACAAAGCCGCTTTATTCAGCATGATTTCGCTCTCACGGGCCTGATGCGCTGCGCTGCGTGCGGGCGCGGGATGATCACCGCAACGCGGGCGAAGGGCCATGTCTACTACCACTGCACCAATCAGCGGGGCAGGTGTACGCGCAAGGGCATTCGTGAAGAGGCCGTGTTTGGCGAAATAAACGGTCATCTGGGCAGGGTGTACCTGCCGGAAAGTTTAGGCGCGTTGCTGCTGACACTAACGGAGCAGCATATCGAGAAATTAGGTGTTAGCGAAAAAGCTCATGGAGAATCCGCGCGTGAACGCTGGCAAGCGGCACTGGATAAGGTACAGGATCAGCAGGACAAGCTACGCGGCTTGCTGCTTCGAGAGGTGCTGAGTGAAGCGGATTATGTGCGTGAAAATGCGCGACTGTCCCATGAAGAAGAAGTCCTGCATGAGCAGCTATCGGAACGGGAATCTGAAGCGAATAAAACCGCTCGGATGCTGCAAGCCGCGCAGGAAGTGGTCGGATTTGTAACCACGGCCCCTATTGCTTTTCCGTCCGCGTTCCCAAACGAGAAGCGTCAAATCGTGCGGTATTTATCCGGTTCCGCGTTGCCGGAGGGCAAGCATCCTCGCCCCAGCCTCCATGTCAGTCGAACCGGTGAAAACGTGCTCCTGAAGCCGCATCCGCTGCTCGTACCGTTTATTTCGCATAACAGCGCGTTTGGGCCAGTCGAACCGGTCAAAAGTGGTTCTGGTAAACAAAAAAGACTGTCCGAATTTCGGTCAGTCTCCTTTGGTAGACCCGTCGCAACCTTAGAACAACTCGCCGCCGATCTCTGCGAGCAGATCGAGCGGCTGCTTTTGGCGTCTGGTGATCCCTTGCTTATTGCGCCCATGCACCGGAGACCGAGTCCTGACAAAGCCTTCCCCTACACTATCTACGAAGCATAATACACGAAGATGACTACAGAACTATCCTGCGGAGCGGAAGATAAAATCCACGAAGAGTGGAAGCGAAAGTTCTTTGAACAAATGCGTTCGCGCCATTCTCAGTCGGTGAAGCTGGGGATGGCGAAATGCGCTGAAGCCGGGTTCCACCTGCACCGCGTTCCAATAGGTTACCGTAGGGTATGGCGCGGCGAAACGTTTGAGATTGAGCCGGATCCTGTCCAGTCTGTCCACGTGTATCAGGCGTTCTGCCTCATGGCGACCGGGAAGTATTCAATTCGGAAGCTGCTGGCGCTCATGACGGAGCAGGGACTAAGGACGGTGGCAGGAAAGAATATGTCTATATCGAGCTTCCACGTCATGCTGTCCAACCCGTTCTACTCGGGATTAATCCGATGCGGAATGAGGACTATCCAAGGGAGGCATACAAGAATTGTCGGCCAAGAACTTTGGGAGAGAGCAAATCACCGACTTGCAGAAGGATCGCTGCAATAGCGCCTCGTTAAGATATCACCTTACATTGACGACGTGCTTGCCGCGCGCGACTACTTGGCCTGATCGAATAACTTCAACAGTCATGGTATGGCTTCCCCTATAGGCGGTGCTGCGCCGGTAGCTTGGCGATACATTCTCGACCTTGAAAAAAAGGCTGTTTGCAATCCGTGCTTCTTCGCCGTGATTTTCTACGGTCCAACGTACAGTGCTGCTTGGACTTAAAGCTTCCTTCGGAATTGAAAACACGACCCACCACTTTTTAGGAAGCGCACGTCCGTTGTTCGGGTAATGCTCGTATGGCTTATCCGTTTCACTCCGCGCCAGCCGGGCTGTGATATTAAGTTTAGCAATCGGCGCTTGAACTGTCTTAACCAGTTGCATGGCGGTCTTGCTACTATCCTCCCCTTCAGGGAAATCCGCTTCAGAAATTTCCTGATCAAGCGCGCCGTCCGTTTCCTCATCTCCAGCGGTTTCATTGATCGACCGCTCAACAACCGCAGGTTTCGTCGGGAAATCCGGGCCAAATACAGCGTTCCATTTGACCGCGCTGTCCGCCACATCGGTCGATTGTAGCGCCAACTTTGATTGTACAAGACTGGTGCGAACGATTTTCCCGAAGCGCTTTGCCTCCTCAGGGGAAACACGGACGCGAACCTCAACACCGGGGCGTGACGGATCCTTGACACGTGGAAAATTCCCTGCGGCTAGCGACATACCATACCGGCTGTCCAGTTGCTCAAGGAAATGGACGAATGCTTCCGCGTAACTTGGCGCGTCTGTATCTTGCAGCTCAAAAACCAGCGCCTCAAGCGTGAAGCCCTTTGGCTTCGGGCGCTCAATGCCCGCAGTTTGAAAGCGGAACCACGCCTTAACGATCTTAGCTAACGGGACGAATCTTCCATTACATTCCCTATTCCGTTCCTGAATTGCGGTTAGGTGATCCTTTGGATAGGTCGGCACCCATTGCTCCTCTTTGCGATCTGGAATCAGGTAGTAGCCTTCGGACAGGGTGGCGTCGACGACGGGAACGGCGTCAAGCGTGGTGACTGACATATCGATGCGGACGGAGCGACGCTGAAATGCTGTTTTCGCTTGGTATCCGTTTCGCTCCAGTACTCGACGAAGCCGCTCGACAACGGTTTGTGGGGAGAGTTTAAGCACCGACTTGTCGAGCACTACACACACATCCACATCCTTGATGCTTTTAACCGCTGTATTGCGACGATAGGAACCGTACAGGAACGTGCTGCGGTAAACGTCCTGATAGTGCGTGTCCCCGGCGAGTCGATCCCTGAGAGTGGTATGCAATTGCATGGCTCGGGTGCGGCTCGATTTCGGGGGCTGGATCGCTGCGAGGTAACGTTTAAAATAGCTGGGAATTTCCATTTCAGTCTCCTATTATCCCGTGATAGTACAAGCCCGCGAGTATGTCCCCGGACCGCTCCATTCATAGCACTGTATGCCAGCGTTTGCGACTGCGTTTGACCGGTGACCAATGAACACAGCAAGGTGAGAGGGGCCTTTGTAAAACAAGTGGATGAATGAAGCGTTGCGCCTCAATAGTTCATCGCGCATAAGAGTTTTTATATTCGCAGCGGCCCGGTTAGCGTGCTGCGGAGAAACAACTGGGCCGTGCCCGGTCAAGTAAATATACGGCACGTCCGTTAACCCCAGAGTAGCTGCGGCTTGCCGCACTTCTTCCTCGATGCTTCCGCCGATGCCAATACCTACTACGAGCACTTCGCCGGTTTCCGGGCCAGAGCGCGACACCTCGAAATCGTATCCCGGTGTTTGCGCGTCGGGATGGTCATCAGTGGCCCACGTTTCGCCGCGATGTTCCACATCTATAGCGAAGCCGCTCACAGCAGAAAAAACC
>CAXTBP010000192.1:0-10070 GCA_964241985.1 uncultured Armatimonadaceae bacterium
TTTCAAGCTCGTCTTGGGTTTAATGTAGGACGAACGCCGCGTCAAATACAAACTCAGGGGGGTGGTTACTTATGAGTAGTCATAGTTCCCAGAGGGGTCTCGCGGGCTAAGTTTTAGCTCACGGCTCGGCTTAGGGTCATGAATTTTGCCCGTAGGCGAGCCTCCTCTGAGCGTGCGGCCCGGACACTGCTTGGAGCGGTGTTCGGGCCGACGTGCTTTTAGGGGCGTTTACGGCGCGGGTTTCAGCGCGCCGAGCGGAACCCAGCCCCAGCGTTTATTCGGCTTTTCGTCCACATAGCCATACACCCATTCCATTTTGCCCGTGACTTCGCGGCCCGTATGCGTTCCGTCCTCCGGGTAAAACAAATCCACGACCGCAAAAGCGTCCTTGTCCGACGACCGATAAAACGCAAGCGGGCGGTTCGGGCCGCTGACCCGGTAGGTGTCGTTGCTCACACCGCAGCAGTTGAAGCCCAAGTTAATCACGCCGTCCGCGCGCTGAATATAATCCGTGCTTGCGACATTGGCGTCTTTGGCAAGCGAAACGCCGGGTAACACTTTATACGGAATAAATTGTTTCGCGCCGTTCAAATAGCCCCAGCGATAGGTTCCGTCCGCGTTTTTCTCCATTGGATCGCCGCCAGCCAGTTCGTAGTGCGTGAATTTATCGGTTGCGCCGGTCGGTGTCGGCTGCATTCTACGCACGACTTCATCAGAATAGCCGGGATCATTGCCCGGCTCAATCGCGGACGCGGGAATCCAACCGGACGCGCCACTTTTGTCTTTTGCACCCGTCGGAATAATGGACGTGGAAAACGCATAGTAGCAGGTTTGTCCGTTGATGGTTTTCTGCTGCCCGTAATTGAGGCGTGTGGAAGCGACGGCAAGCGTTCCGCGCTGAATTCCCGCGCCATCGAAAAAGGGAACGGTTGCGCCTGCCTTAATCGGGAACTGAAACCATTTGCCCCTTTTAATTTTCGCAACCGACGTGAGCCGCGATAATTGCACGTACCCCTTGTCTTTCACAAAAACGAAGCGCGTGGCCTTTCCGTTTTCGTCCGTGCCCTGTATCGTGTCGGTTAAATCCACGGGTACGTCGTTCATTTGAGTTAATAACGCCTTTAACTTGTGCTTGGCGTCAAAAACCGGTGTGCCCGGCTGGGCTTGCAGCAGAAAGTAATAGTGCCCGTTTTCGTGCTTCACCCATTTGGGATTGAGGGCGCGGTATCTATCGGGGTCGCCCAATTTCCGGTCGGTAAACGGAAGCCCATCGAACCGGCTCAATCCCTTATGCCGCTTGTCGGCGGGAATATAAATCGGCGTGGCTTGCGATTGCGCGGGCGCATTTTGCCCCGAACACAGCGCGGGCAGCAAAGCGGCGCAAGCGGAAACTGCAAAAAAGGGCGCAACAATGCGGCGCGGACGCAACGAACGAATACACATGGGCAACTTTGTCCTTGCCGCACTATTCGGCGAGGGGCACAAAATGCCCTGCCCGCGTCGCGGGGCGTTTATCGCGCTTTGGCTGCTGCGGCTATTTTGGCGACTATCGTAGTGGCGAGTGCTGTGTTTCTGGCGAAAGTCTCGGCAAGGCTCCTGCCAACGACACGATTAACCGCACCTTCTATTTCCGGGTTGTTCAAATGTGTTTTGGTTGACCCCCAAAATTGTGGGTTGGTTAAACGAACCGAAATTATTGCTGTCAAACCGCGACGCACGATTTCGCCCTTAAAATTAGCGTCGCTTGCATAGAGGAAATTATTTTTGCGCGCGGTGCGATTGATAACTCGCGTTAGTGCGGTTTTGAAGCCGGTAACGGGTGTGCCTCCATCGGTTAATGCAATGTTATTTGCAAAAGCGACAATGGTTTCTTCGTTGCCTTCATGGTACTGGAGCGCAACCTCAATCTGATTTCTTTCTTCGCTTCCTGTGCCAATGGCAAATATCGGATAGTGAAGCGTTTTTTTACCCTCATTGAGGTAAGCAACGAAATCTACTGCGCCGAACGAAGAATGGAAGGTCTCGGTCGCTTTGCCGTTGCGCGCGTCCGCGAATGAGATAGCGACTTCCCGGTTCAAAAAGGCGAGTTCACGAAGCCGATCTCTAATTCGGTCGGGGTTGTAGTTTAGGTGACCGTTTTCGGCCAATGCCTGAGTAAAAATGGAAGCGTCGGCGAGCCACGTGATTTTCGTACCGTGTTCGTTTTCGTCGCAGTCGCCGACAACCGAAAGCGGGCCGGTCGGAATGCCGCGCTCAAAACGCATCCGATACACTGTGCCGTCGCGCTTGACTTCGCATTCCAGCCACGTAGACAAAGCGTTTACGCACGACGCGCCCACGCCGTGTAATCCACCGTACACACGATAATCACCTAAATGGCTTTTGATACTGTACTGTCCGCCCGCGTGCAGTTCAGTAAGAACCAATTCCACGCCCGTTTTGCCGGTGTCGCCAATGATTTCCACGGGTATACCGCGCCCGTTATCTTCCACCGATAGCCTGTAATCCGTCCCATAAACGACAGTTATCTGCGTACAGTGACCGGCCATCGCTTCGTCAATGGAGTTGTCTACTATCTCTTTGAGCAAATGGTGTAGCCCGTTTACCCCTATGTCGCCGATGTACATACCGGGCCGTTCTCGAACCGCTTCCAATCCTTTAAGTACGCGAATGGGTTCGGGCGCGGTGTATTCGTCGCCGATTTTACCGGGGCTTTCGACGACAAAAAGGGGGTTGGGATCGTCCATCTTAGAACTGCTCCTTGTTGACAAATAATAGAACGTTTTACGCAGAAATTGACAGGTTTATTTTATCGAAATTGGGTGGGTTTTGCTGTAAAAAAACAGAAATTGACATTGCATGATTTGGGCTTGTTTGACAAGGCGCTGTTTTTGCGGCTATACTAACAAGCGAACCTAAACCCATGTTTTTGCACCCCATCTTTATCCCGGTGCAGCCGCAGCCCAGCCCTCGCCTCCGTCAGTCCTGAAAAACGACGGTGCGCCCCAAGCCGACGCGGTTGACCCACACGTTAGCCCGCCGCGCTTGATACCAAGCAGGCTTGCCGTTATTCTTGAAGCAGTTCGTTTACGCGGTTCTATGCCGCGTCCAAACGAAACCGGCGCGAAACGGCGAAACAAGGCGTAGTTCAACACGAACGCAAACCAAACAACCGCCCCGCGCCCATCGCGCGGGGCGGTTTTATTTTTGGGAACCATACATACAGAGCGAACTCAACCATTCGGACACTAAAGCAGACAAACCAAACACCATGATTACAGCAGCCATTATCGGCGTTTCCGGCTACGGCGGCGGTGAACTCGCCCGCCTTTTATCCCGTCACCCCGATGTTAAAATTACGCACGTCGTTTCGGAAACCTATAAAAACCAGCCGCTTTCCCGCGCGTTTCCCGGTTTGCACGGATCGCCGACCGGCGAGTTGGTGTGCCAGCATTTTGACCCAATCACCGCCGCGCTTGCCGCCGACGTCGTTTTTATGGCACAGGAATCGGGCGTCGCCATGAAGCACGCGGGCGAAATTCTGGGCTTGGGCAAGCGCGTCATTGATTTATCGGCGGATTTCCGGCTGCGCGACGTGGACTTGTACGAACGCTGGTACAAAATTGAGCACGAGGCCGCGCTGTTGTTGCACGAAGGCGGGGCCGTCTACGGCCTGCCCGAACTCAACCACGATTTGATCAAGGGCGCAAAACTCGTTGCCAATCCCGGCTGCTACCCGACGGCGACGATTTTAGGATTGGCTCCCTTGCTGCGGGCCGGGCTGATTGGGACGCGCGGAATTATGATCGACGGCAAATCGGGCGTGAGTGGCGCGGGCCGCGCGAAATCCGACACGGGCTTCCGATATTCCGAAGCGAACGAGGCCGTGAAAGCCTACAACATCGGCGGAACGCACCGGCACACGCCCGAAATCGAGCAGGAACTGTCGGCCCAAATCGCGCCCAAGGGCAACGTCGTCGTGTCGTTCGCGCCGCATTTGATTCCCATGACGCGCGGTTTAATGACGACTTCGTATGCGCCGGTGCAGGGCGAGGGGGTAGCGACCGAGGACGTTCTGGCGGCCTTGCGCGCGTTTTACCGCACTGCCCCGTTCGTCGTAATCCGCGACGGGGGCGATTACCCGTCCACCAAAGACGTGTACGGCTCGAACTATTGCCATATCGGGGCTAAAGTGGACAGTCGCACGGGCACGGTTGTCGTCACGTCCGTCATTGATAACTTAGTCAAGGGCGCGGCGGGGCAGGCCATACAAAACATGAATTTGATGTACGATTTTCCCGAAACGCGGGGCTTGGAAGGAACGGGGCTATGGCCGTAGACGGTGCGATAGAGACCAAAATTGTAGGTGGCGGCGTATTGGCTCCTGCGGGATTTCGCGCCTCGGGCGTTCGGTGCGGCATCAAGCGCAAGCGCCGCGACATTGCCCTTTTGGTGTGCGACGGGCCGGAAGCGACTGCCGCGCTTGTCGGAACACAAAATTTCGTGCGCGCCCCGTGCGTTGACCGCAACGAAGCCTTGCGAAACGGCGGCGCGGTTCTGCGTGCGGTCGTCGTCAACAGTGGCAACGCCAACGCGGGCAACGGCAAGCAAGGCGAAGCCGACAACGAAGCGATGGCGCATTTCGCCGCCGAGGCCGCAGGGCTTCAGCCGTCGCAGGTTTTGACGGCTTCCACGGGCGTTATCGGAACCAAAATGCCGATGGAGTTGGTTGCGTCGGGTATCGCGGAAGCGGGGCAAGAACTCGCTATAGGAACCCAGAGCGCCGCGAACGCCGCCGAAGCGATTATGACGACGGACACTTTTTCCAAAGAGTTCGCCGTGGAATTTGTCTGCGCCGGGAAAACCGTCCGGGTCGGCGGCATGGCGAAAGGGTCGGGCATGATCGCGCCGAACATGGCGACCATGCTCGCGTTTTTGACGACCGATTTGGCGATTGTGCCCGCCTTGTTGCAAGACGCTCTCAAAAAAGCCGTAGACGTTTCGTTCAACTGTTTGACCGTGGACGGCGACACGTCCACCAACGATATGTGCGTCCTGATGGCGTCCGGCGCGGCGCGAAACACCGCAATTATGGAAGCAAACGGTGCGGACTACGCCGTTTTTGTTGCCGCCCTGACGCAGGTTTGCGTGCATCTTGCCCGCGAAGTCGCCCGCGACGGCGAAGGGGCGACCAAACTCGTCACCGTGAATGTGACTGGCGCAAGCCACGACTTAGACGCCCGTAAAGTAGCGAAAACGATTGCCGAATCGCCGCTCGTCAAAACCGCCCTGTTCGGCAACGATCCGAACTGGGGGCGCATTTTAGCCGCTGCCGGACGCGCGGGCGTGCCGTTCAATCCGAACCACGCGACCGCGCATCTTGCCGGAACCTGCATTTTCGCCCACGGAACGCCCGCCGAATTTGACGCGCCCGCGTTGTCGCAAGCCATGTCGGCGAAAGAAATAGAAATCGCCGTGGATTTGGGCGGGGGCGGAGCCGGATACGCGACCGTGTACACCTGCGACTTTTCCTACGACTACGTGAAAATTAACGCGGAATACCATACCTAAACCCATGCCAACACTAAGCGACCCCGACGCGCAGGCGCAGACCTTAATCCAAGCCCTGCCTTATATCCGCGAATTTTTCGGCAAAACCCTCGTCATCAAGTACGGCGGCAATGCTATGATTGACGAAGACCTGAAACGCGCCGTTATGACCGATTTGGTGCTGATGCGCTACGTCGGTATTCGCCCCGTCCTCGTCCACGGCGGCGGGCCGGAAGTCTCCGACGCGATGCGGCGCATGGGAAAGGAACCCGAATTTATCGACGGCCTGCGCGTCACCGATGCGGAAACGATGGAAATTGTGGAGATGGTGCTGACCGGCAAAACCAACAAAAGCATCGTTGCGCATTTGAACGTCGCGGGCGGAAAGGCCGTCGGTTTGTCCGGCAAGGACGCCAATTTGCTGGTCGCCGTCAAGGAAACCGAGCGCGGCGACATCGGCTTTGTCGGACGCATTCGGCAAGTCAATCCCGAAATCGTGAACACGCTTTTGGACGCGGGCTACATTCCCGTAATTTCGTCGGTCGCCATCGGCGCGGGCGACGACGGCGCGGCCTACAACATCAACGCCGACACCGCCGCCGGTGCGCTCGCTGTCGCCCTCGGTTCCCCTAAACTCATTTTGATGACGGACGTGGAAGGTTTGTACCGCGACTTTTCCGACAAAGCCTCCCTAATATCGGAAATCTCCACGTCGGACGCCCGTTCGATGATGGCGAGCGGCGCGATTGACAAGGGCATGATCCCTAAACTGGAAGCCTGCGTCGAGGCTGTGGAAGACGGTGTCGCCCGTGCCCATATCATCGACGGCAGGCGACCCCACGCCCTTCTCATCGAAGTGTTCACCGATTCCGGCATCGGCACAATGATCCACGGATAGTTCAAAGTTAAAAATTATGCAAACCATTTTGGAACGAGAAACAACACAAAACGACGCGGCGACAGGCGGAAGCGCGAAACAATGGGACGCCGCCCACGTTATGACGACTTACGCCCGGCAGCCTGTCGAATTTACGCGCGGCAGCGGCGTTTACTTGTACGATGCCGAAGGCCGCGAATATATCGACTTTTTGGCGGGCATTGCCGTGTGTTCGGTCGGGCACGCGCATCCATATTTGACGCGGGCCATCCAAGAACAGGCGGCGACGCTGTTGCACGTGTCCAACCTTTACTTGACTGAAAATCAGGCGCGGCTCGCGCGGCGTTTAGTCGAACTGTCGGACTTTGAGCGCGTTTTCTTTTGCAACAGCGGGGCCGAGGCCAACGAAGCCGCGTTGAAACTCGCACGTAAGTTTGGACGCACGACGGGCGGCGAAACCAAAACCAACATCGTGACCGCGCTCAATTCGTTCCACGGGCGCACAATTGCGACCGTGACCGCAACCGGACAACCCAAATACTCCAAAGAGTTCGCGCCGCTTCCAGCCGGTTTTTCGTATGTGCCGTTCAATGATATTGACGCGCTCACTGCGTCAGTCGATGAGAATACATGCGCCATTCTGCTCGAACCCATTCAAGGCGAGGGCGGCGTCCATCCCGCGACGCAGGAATATCTGCAAGCCGCCCGCGACTTGGCCGACAAATACGATGCTCTGCTTATTTTCGACGAAGTGCAGACGGGCATGGGGCGCACCGGGCGTCTGTGGGCGTATCAGCAATACGGCATCGTGCCCGACGTTTTGACGAGCGCGAAGGGTTTGGGCGGGGGCGTTCCTATCGGCGCGTGCCTTGCGCGAGGCCGCGCCGCCGACGTATTTAAGCCCGGCGACCACGGCTCCACTTTCGCAGGTAATCCGCTGTCTACGGCTGCCGCGAACGCCGTTTTGGACATCATCGCCGACGAAAACCTGCTCGAAAATGCCCGCGTCGTCAGCGAGCATCTGCGTGGTTTGATGGCGCAGTTGCGCGACAAACATCCCGACTTAATCGGCGAGCCGCGCGGCATGGGCTTGATGCTCGGCTTGGAACTAAAACAACCGATTGGGCGAAAAGTCGTTGCCCATGCCCTAAAGCATGGCCTTGTCGGCAACGCGACCGGAGACACGACGCTCCGCTTTTTGCCCCCGCTCACACTTACCGAATCCGAAGCAAGCAAAGGCATGGAACGGTTGGAAGCGGCGCTCATCGACGCCGCGAATGAAGTATAACAAAAGAAAAGATTACTCCGCCTTCCCATTTGCCGCGCAAGCGGGAAGGCGCGATTAGGATACCGAATGGCGATACAGTTTACGCGCAACGGGCGCAAAGCGATGTTATGGGCGCAGGTCGAGGCGATGCGGCGCGGCGACGGCTACGTAGAAAGCGAGCACCTTCTCCTCGGCCTTTTGCACGGCGAAGAAACCGGGGCGCTCCGCCTTTTGCACCGCATGGGACTCGACGAAACCAATGTCCGCGACGCAGCGGCGGCGAACCTTGCGCCCGAATCGGCAGGCAATCGCATCGAAAACTCGCAGTTATCGCTCGTCGCTAAGAAAATTGTCGCCCAAGCCCGGCGCGAAACCGAAGATACCGGCGACGATTTCGTGGGAACCGAGCATCTGCTTCTTGCCATTTTGCGTGGGGGCGAAAACCACGCCGATGGATCGGAAGTGTCCAGCGGCGCGACGCTGGTCGCCCTGACGGATTTGGGCGTTACCTACGAACGCGCAGCGGAAACTATTCGTAACCTCGCGCCCGAAGAAGGCGTGCAGTCGTCGATTCGTCCACCCGCCGATCCAACCCCGACCGAAACGCCGAAATCCGCGCCGCGCCCCAAACCGGTGCCCGGCTTTCTCAAAGGGCGTAATTTGTTATCGGTCAACGATTTATCCACAGACGAAATTTTGGCCTTATTTGAACTGACTCGGGCCATCAAAGCCGGACGCGAGTTTGACGTGGCTCGCAAAAAAACGCTGGCTCTCGTTTTCGAGAAGCCGAGTCTACGAACGCGCGTCACGTTCGGTGTGGCGATGACGCGACTGGGCGGCGAACATGTGTATCTGGGCCGCGATGAAATCGGCTTAGGACACCGCGAAACCGCCGCCGACGTGGCCCGGGGTTTGAGCCGCTGGGTGGACGCGATTTCCGCCCGCACCTTTTCCGATGAAACCGTGGGCGAGCTTGCCGCTTATGCGACCGTGCCCGTGATTAACGCTTTGTCCGACCGCGAACACCCGTGCCAAGCCCTCGCCGATTTTTATACTATTTTGGAATCCCGCTCGGACACGCGCGGCATGAAATTCGTGTACGTCGGCGACGGCAACAATGTCGCCCAATCCTTAATGCTCTTGGCCCCGCGTTTGGGCACGCACTTCACACTCGCCTGTCCGCCCGGCTATGAACCGAACGCCGAGATCATCGAGCAAACCAAACTCATGGCCCAAGCACACGGAACGCGCTTTGAAATCACGCACGACGCCTTGACGGCATCGGACGACGCCGACATTTTGTACACCGACGTGTGGACATCGATGGGT
This sequence comes from uncultured Armatimonadaceae bacterium, assembly GCA_964241985.1. GTDB lineage: Bacteria > Armatimonadota > Armatimonadia > Armatimonadales > Armatimonadaceae > CAXTBP01. Next base: position 9,024 of record CAXTBP010000192.1, read on the forward strand.
CAGGAAGATCAAAATGCCATGCGCCAAACTGATTTCGCGGGCTTTCAAGTCGGCCCGGACTTGATCCGCGAAGCCAAAGACGACGTGCTCGTTTTGCACTGTTTGCCCGCGCACCGGGGCGAGGAAATCGCCGCCGAGGTCATCGACGGCCCGCATTCCGGCGTTTGGAATCAGGCCGAAAACCGTCTGCATATCCAGCAAGCCTTGCTTGCCGCCGTGCTATAAAGGGCAAAAAATACGAAGAGGACGGGGCGATGCGAATTGGCTTTCTCGTAGCGGCGATTTGGTTTGTGCTATGCTGTGCCGGGCCGCTCCCAGCCGCCCCGCCCGCGCAGCACAAACCGACGCGGAGTACACCGAAGTTCTATGCCTACCGGGTACGCGATGATGGTGGCATCGCCGCCTTCGCCGTCGCTCCGAACGGCGACCTTTCGGCTTTGCCATTTGTCGAGCCGGTGAGCGAGCCGTCGCCGCCGAGCAATACGTTTCACTGGGAAGACGAGGTCAAATTGCTGCGGCATCCTCGGTTGCCGGTGCTGTATGCTGTGGCGACGCAGTTTCACTCCGGGCAAAAAAATGTGCCGGTCGATTATCAGATGCGCGTGTTCGGTGTCGGCGCGAACGGAAAACTGACACAGCATCAGAAAATTGTTTTGCCCCAACCGCCCCGCGCGTTTTCGCCGGACGGCAAGCGGCTGTACGTGCCCGACCGGGCCGACCGATTGAAAATCTACGACGTATCGACGGAGGGAAACCTGCGCGCTATTGGCGTAACCGCAGGCGGCGGCTTGGACGATGCTCCACAAGCCGGTATCGCCGACGACTACGGTCTTCTTTTCGCGCCGTCGGGCCGGTTCGCGTATCGTATAAATCATTCGGCTATGCTGGATTCATCGTGGACGAATGTGGAACGGTTTCGCGTTTTAACAAACGGGCAGTTAATAAAAGGTGACAAAAACGGCTCGCCCTACGACCTTTCGCAGGATGAGGACGACGCCGAATCACTCCGTGGCGGCGATCTTTTCTTTAGCGGCGACGGGCGCACCG
>CAXTBP010000193.1:0-10026 GCA_964241985.1 uncultured Armatimonadaceae bacterium
GAAAAAACGTCGCCCTCGCTCGCTTCGCAGGAATAACACGAACTATGCTGCCCGTTTTGTTTCATGTCGGCCCGTTTCCCGTGCATTCATGGGGCCTGCTTCTTATGGTCGGCTTTTTGCTTGCCGTATGGCGCACGGCAAACAACGGGTGGCGTTACCAAATTTCCCGCGACGATATTTGGGAAATCTCCATCTGGGGCCTCATCGGCGGCGTTTTGGGCGGACGTTTAGCATTCGTCGGCCTTAATGCGGGCTTCTTCATGCACCACCCCGCGCAGATTTTCGCCTTGTGGGAAGGCGGCATGACCTTTTACGGCGGCATGGGCGGCGGCATTTTGGCGGGCGTGCTTGCGTGCCGCGCCAAAAACGTCAATGTCGGCGATATGGGCGATTTGGCCGCGCTCGCGTTTCCTATTGGTTACGCACTGGGCCGCATCGGATGCCTTCTCAACGGCTGCTGCTACGGCGGGGCCTGCGATTTGCCGTGGGCGGTGCGCTACCACGAATCGGACGGCGCACTGTCGGTTCCGTCGCATCCCGTCCCGCTATACTCGGCGATTATCTCGGTCGGCATCTATTTTATTCTCGCCCGCATGGAAAAGCATCGGCAGTTCCGCAGCCAGCTTTTGTGGGCCTATATCACGCTGTACGCCGTATACCGCTTCTTTATCGAGTTTTTCCGCGAAGGCGTAACGGCGGAAGTAACGAACATCGCCCACTTGACGCAGGGTCAAATAGCCAGCCTGCTCCTTGCGATTGTCGCGGCTTTCGTTTACATGACCTTGCAGCAAAAGCATTCGCGCAATCAAGCGCAAACGGTCGCGGCGGCGTAGAAAAAAGCCGGTTTGCCTATGAACGAACCAAACGATAGCGACCGTTTCGACGACGAAATAAACGACGCGCCCAACGCGGACGAGCAAATCGTGGTTGCCGCGCCGGAAGAAGTGGGCAAGCGGCTCGATGTCGTGCTTGCCGCGCATTTTCCGTCTCAGTCGCGCTCGCAGCTGCAGCGGCTTGTTGAAGAAGGCCACGCGCGGGTCAACGGAAACCAAGCCAAAGCGTCGCAAAAAATCGTGTCCGGCGATGTGCTGACCGTTTTGGTTCCCGCGCCGCGCCCATCGCACATCGAACCGGAAAATATCCCGCTTGACATCGTGTACGAGGACGCGGACTTGCTGGTTGTCAACAAACCCAAAGGATTCGTTGTGCATCCCGCATCCGGCACGCCGTCGGGCACACTCGTCAACGCCTTGCTGTATCACGCCAAGCAATCGGGCGGCCTGTCGTCGGTGGGCGGCGTTTTGCGCCCCGGCATCGTGCATCGGCTGGACAAAGACACGACGGGCCTGCTCATGGTCGCCAAAACCGACGACGCGCACCGCGCCCTGCAAGCCCAAATTCAGGCCCGAACCGCGACCCGCTTGTACCAAACGCTGGTATGGGGCGTGCCCTCATGGACGGAAGCGGTCGTGGATGCGCCCATTCAGCGGCACGCGACCGACCGAACGCGCATGGCGGTCGGCGACGGCGACGGGGGGCGTGTGCCAAGCCGCGCCGCCTTGACGGAGTTGCGCGTTGCGGAAACCTTTCTTTCATCGTTCGCGTTTTTGGAATGCAAGTTGCAAACGGGGCGCACCCATCAAATTCGCGTCCATTGCCAGTTCGCGGGCTTTCCCGTGGTCGGCGATCCCGTGTATCACAGCGGCGTCAAATCGGCCCGCGACCGCTTCAAGATTCCTTACGCCGAGCGCGTTTTGACGCAAATTGACCGCTTGCACGGGCAAACCTTGCACGCCTTTTCCTTATCGTTCGATCAGCCGACCACGGGCGAGCGATTGACGTTCACGGCCCCGCTGCCCGAAGAATTTCAAAGCCTGCTGCAAACATTGCGTGATACGGAGTCAGGCCAATGAGCCAAGCCGCGCCCCTCGCTACGAGCGCCAAAGAAATGCCGTCCGTCGGGGAGCGGGTGCGCCTTCGCAAAGCCCATCCGTGCGGCGGGCGTGAGTGGATCGTGACGCGCGCCGGGGCCGACATCGGACTGGAATGCGCGACCTGTCAGCGCCGCGTTTTGCTACCCTTCGAGGAGTTTTTGCGCCGCTGCGCCGCCCGCGCGGTGCTTGCCGTTTCCAATGAGGCAATGGCTCCGCCCGCTTAGATAGTTTGAAACGCTTATGCGAAACCCAAATTTACCACGTCGTTTATTTTTGCACGGAGCCGTGCTTGGCCCCGTCGCACTTTTTGCCGCTCAATTGAAAGCCGCGCCGCCTGCACCGCAAACACAAACTGTTTCGGTCGTAGTGGATTTTTCGCCCGAAGGCGCGGCGGATAGCAGCCCGACGACGGACGCACTACCACCCGCGCCGCTGATGGAACAGATAGCTGCTGCGCGCGCGCCGTGGGGAAAATGGGCAGGGTTTGACACGGATGAAAAATCGGCGGCACAAACGCTTCAACCTTCGCTGCCGGGCGTTGTCGAGGCACGGGCCGTGCGGATTGCGAAAACGCGCCGCGTCGGCGTGATGCTGACCAATTTGACCGAGCAAGCCGTGGCCGTGCGGCTGGACACGCGGCTTGGAAGCGGTTTGTGGCGCGTCGAAGCCGCCGTTTTTCAAGCCCCGACCGGCGATACGGTTTTGCCCGCCGAAGGTCAGCCCCCTGTCGAACCCATCGGCGAATCACGGACGTGGCGCATGGAAAGCGTTTTGCGGGCCACACCGGGCGCGTCCGTCAAGAAACTGTCCCTTCGGGCCGGGCAAACCCTGTTTTTGCGCTGGGCGGAAACCACGCGCGAAGCCGCCCGCAGTTTGCAGGCCGTGCAAAAACAAACCGCGTCGGTCGGCGTACGAACGTATTCCGGCGAAAGCGTCCCGCACGCTTTGGGCCGGGTAGAGGATATTATCGCGTCCTTGCCGGATTTGGTTGCCAAAAACAAGCGCGACGAAATCACCAAGCGCGTCCATCGCGCCTTGCTCACAACCGCGCAGGCCGAAGCGATGGCGCAAAACGCCCAGCAGGCAACCATCGATGAGCGCGACAACGGCTTTGACGACTTGACCCGCGCCCTATCGGAAATCTCGTGCGCGTGCTGGAACTTGGTTCCCCGCCAAGTCCGCGACGACAAAAACGGCGTGCCCGGTTTGCGCGTGTCGGTGACAAATGGGGGAAGCCGCACCGTGCCGCTCCTTTCGCTTGCTCTAAGCGGCGTGACCGGCGGCGAGGCAAAAAACGCGCGCCCCGCGTTTCGGGGTGTGGCTCCCGGCGCGACCGTATCGGCTCGGTTCCCGCTCAAAGGCGACGACGTTGCCACCGCCTGCGGCGTCGTGCAGTTTATCGTGAACATGGGAGCCGCGTCCGTGCTTGCCGTCCCGCCCGCTCCCGAACTCCCGATGCCCGCCGAGGCGGTCGCTTCCTCTTAGCCCCCTCGCGGTAAAATAGGCCATGCCCGAACCCGTTTCGCCCTCGCCTATTCCCGATGCCCTGCGCCCGCACCGCCGGTTTAACCCGCTCACCGACGAATGGGTGCTGGTTTCGCCGCAACGGGCCGCGCGTCCGTGGCAGGGCGCGCAGGAAACCGTCGCGCCGGACAACCGACCCGCGTATGATCCCACGTGCTATTTGTGCCCGGGCAATGCGCGCACCAGCGGCGTTCACAACCCCGACTATTTGGGCACGTATGTTTTCGACAATGACTTCGCCGCCCTTTTGCCCCCCACGGAAACCGCCGAACCCAACGAAACTGCACCCCATCCGCTCCTTCGGAAGCAAAGCGAAAGCGGCGTGTGCCGCGTCATTTGCTTTTCGCCGCGCCACGATTTGACATTGGCGCAGATGGAAACTGATGCCATTGCAGGCATCGTGCGAACGTGGATCGACCAGTGCAAGGAACTGGGCGCGCGCGACGACATCGGCTACGTGCAAGTCTTCGAGAACAAAGGGGCCGCGATGGGCTGCTCCAATCCACACCCGCACGGGCAAATTTGGGCGACGCGCCATGTACCGACCCTTCCCGCCAAAGAAACCGAAACGCAGGCCGCGTACTTACAGCAAAACAACAAGCCCCTGCTTTTGGACTACGCCGCCCTCGAACAAACCGGCGATAAATCCCGCGTGGTGTGGGAAAACGAGACGTGGATGGTCGTCGTGCCGTTTTGGGCGGTGTGGCCCTTTGAAACGCTCGTGCTTCCCAAATCCACCCATTTGCCGCGCCTCACCGACGCCGACCCGGCCCATATCGCGGGCCTCGCCGATACCCTTGCAAATCTCACGCGCCGCTACGACCGCGTGTTCAACACGTCGTTTCCGTATTCTATGGGCGTCCATCAAGCCCCGTTCGACAATCAGGCGCACGACGAATGGCAAAACCATCTGCACTTTTATCCGCCCCTTCTGCGCTCGGCGACCGGCCGAAAATTCTTGGTTGGCTACGAAATGCTCGCCCAGCCCCAGCGCGACCTCACCCCCGAACAAGCCGCTGACCGCCTGCGAAACGCCTGACAAAACCAATGGCAGGCGGCGGGCGACGACGCAACAAAAACGAGGTTTATCTGCACCTGATTTGGACGACGCAAAATCGGCGGCCTTTTTTGACGCCCGAATTGGAAGCCACTCTTTATCCTTGCATCGTTCAGGAAGCGCGTCAGCGTAACTGCCAAGTCCTTGCCATAAACGGTTTGCCCGACCATGTGCATCTGGTTTTGAAATTAGCGACAACCACGTCCATCAGCGAATTGGTTAAGCAAATGAAAGGCGTGGGGGCGTCGCTCGCCCGCAACGTTCTCGGCCCGGATGCCTACTTTCGCTGGGAAGACCATTATGCGGTGTTTTCCGTCACCAATTCTCATCTACGCCGGGTTACTACCTATGTCGAGGAGCAAAAAACGCGGCACACGGACGGCGACCTTTGGCCCGATTGGGAAGAGTCAACTTATATCGAAGACGACGGTTTGTCAGGGACATGAACGTCCCTGCCTAAACTGGGCCATCTACTGTTGACAAAAAAGCCAAACTGGTGAAAAATAGCCCCAGTCCCCTAACGCCTACCTGCCCTTTTGTTGTTTACACAATTCGATATACTGCTGCAAAATCTTTCTGCCGCTTTTCTTTTTGTAACGATTGTGTAACGGAAGGCCGGTAGGATAGGGTTCATCACGGGTTAAATGTGGCGCAATTCGCCGTTTTCGGCGGCTTTGTCCCCGCTCTTATTTTTGCTTTTTGGTCTTTCTGAAGGAGCCGATGCTTGATGCTTGCTGATTTGCTGCCCAACCGTTCCGGGCGCGCGCTGATGCGCCGCGCTTTTGTTTCCGCTGCCGTCGCGGCGCTCGTCGGGCTTGCGCCGATTTTAGGCGGGGCGCACTCTGCGCTTGCGCAAACCAAATATCCGCTCGGCGCGGTTCCGTCCACGCCGCAAGCCTTTACCAAAGCGTCGCGGTTCGTTATCAGGGCCAAGCGCGGCGGCGACCGCCCGGCAAGCGTTTTGCTCACGCAGTTTTTGCCGCCCGTGGGCAATCAAGGCAACCAGAATAGTTGTGTCGGCTGGAGCACGGCTTATTACGCTTATTCCTATGCCGTCGCGCAAAAACGCCTTCTGACCGACCAAGATCGCGCCGACGCCAAATTCCAGTTCAGCCCGGCTTACATTTATCATCTGGGCAACGGTGGCAACGACAAGGGCATGGCGATCTCGAACGCCATGAACATTCTCAAAGCGCGCGGCTGCTGCACGCTCGCCGAAATGCCGTACAACGTGACGGATTTCTTGTCACAGCCGACCGATATGGCGAACAAACGGGCCGCCCGGTATGTGGCTGTCGATGTCGCGTCCATTACGCAAGGCCCGGGCGACGCCGCCGAGAAAATGAAAACGTTCCTCGCGGATATGCAGTCGGCTTTGTTCCAGGCATAGCTACCCTGCCGTTCGTTATCGGCATCAACGTCTTCCAAAACTTTTTTCAGGCTAACCCGAGCGAAGTCTACGACCAAACGGCGGGGCAACTCGCCGGACGCCACGCGATTACAATTATCGGCTACGACGACGCAAAGCACGCTTTCCGCATGGTCAATTCATGGGGGCCGAACTGGGGCGACAAGGGGCAGTTATGGCTGTCGGAAAACTTCATCGCCACCAACGCTTTTGAGGCATGGGGCTTCGTGCCCGGCGGCCCGCGCGCCCGCTCCATCAAACTTCCCGCTTCTATTTCGATTGCGCCGCCCGCGAAGAAGTAGCAAGTTAAGAGGCCCGCTCCCTCACACCACCATTTTGCTTTTAATCAAGGAAATTCCATGAAATCCCGCATTCCCCTTTCCCTTTGCGCCGCCGCGCTGGGCGTTTCGCTCGTGCCCGCCGTCGCCCATGCCGATACCGCCGTGCTTGTGGGCGTCAACAAATACGCCAAACTTCCGGCCCGCAATCAACTGGAAGGCTGCGTCAACGATGCCGAATCGATGGCGGCGAGCCTTAAAGCGCAGGGCTTCACCAAAGTCGTCATGCTGACCAACGAACAGGCCACGCACAACGCCGTGATGCAGGCCATCAAAAACAGCGGCAACAAAACGGGCGAGCGGTTCGTGTTCGGCTTTTTCGGACACGGAACCAACGACGGCGGGCGCAAAGCCGTTATTCTGCCCGCCGACGCGACCATGAGCGGCGGGGCCGCTGACATCGACGCCGAAAGTTTGCGCGATGCCGTAGCCGCCGTGCCCGCATCGAGCCGCACCATTATTTTGGATTCGTGCTTTTCCGGCGGGATGCTCCGCTCGGTTAAGGACATGAAAGCCTCTATTCGTACCCGGTTTGTCGCGCGGCCCAACGCCAAAATCAACTTCAACGCCAACCGCAAACGCGGCGATTCCAAAGACCTGACCCCGGTCGGCGACGACCCGACGCCCGCCCCGAACGTCAATGGCGCGCCCTGCTATGTGGTCGCGGCGGCACAAAACCAGCCCGCTTGCGAGGACGTTTTCGAGGGCAAACAGCACGGCGTATTTACGGCAACCCTGACCAAGCGGCTGAACGCGAGCGGCGCGGACATGAAAACGTGGGGGGAAGTGATTACCGACGTGCGGGCCGAAATGGACGATTTGCTGGAAGGCACGCAAAAGCCGGAAGTGTCGCCCTCATTTGCCGCGACGAAAATCTTCGCGGGCGGCGGGAAAGCCGACCCGACACCCGCGCCCCCGCACAAGCCCGACGATTTGTGGGACGTGTACAACGCCGACCAGCGCGACCCCGACGCCATTCAGGTCAGCGTCAGCCCCGACAAAACGACGATACCAATGGGCGCGCGCATTGATTTGGGCGCGAAAGTGGGCAAGGCCGACGAAAGTTCGTTTCTAATCGTCATCGAAAAAGGCACGTCCGGCAACATCAACTTGCTGTACCCGCGCAAACCGTCGATTTTGGACGCCAAAGTGACCGAAAACAAAACCATCAACTTGGGCGGCTACAAAGGCAACGACACCGGCTCGGAAGCCGTGCGGGCGATTTTGTTCCATTCCCGCGAATCCGCGCAGTTGCTTTTGGACGCCTTCAAAAGCGGCGACGGCAGCGACAACGACGCAGGCACGACGCGCAAAGTCTACAAACTGAGCCGTTCCGCGTTTCGCAGCGCGCTCAAAAAGCGCGATTTGAGCCGCCTCGACGGCAATACGGCGAACTTCGCCACTGCCGATGTAACCTTTGAAGTCGTCAAGGGCGGCTAAACCCGTCGTGAACAACCGACAAGGAACCACGATGCAAACGCCGTTTCGCGCCGCAACCCACCCCGCCCGAAGCCCCGCACTTTGGGCGGGAGCGGCGGTAGCCGCCATTCTGATTGCAGGCCAATCCGTGATGGCGCAACCGCCCATCCCTACGCAGCCCGCGCGGGTCAAACCGGTTCCGCCCACTGTCCTCGTCAAACCGGCTCCGCCCACGCCACAGCCCGATCCGAAACCCGCCCCACCAATGGAAACGCGCCCGTCTCTCGTGGTTCATGCCTTTGCAGACGCCGGGGGCTTGCCGACGGTGGGCGGGGACAAAAATACGGCGACCCTGTTTTCGGACGGTTTGCGAAGTTACTTAGCGGAAGTGGGTAAAGATCGCTTCGTAACCGATACAACCGCCGATGATACGCCGCCAAAAACCGGGCGCGTTTTGCATTTGGGTGGCGAAATCAGCCGCACGAGTGACAAGGAAGACGGCGGGCCGTTTCTGGTTGTCGCCCGCTTATACGAAGAAAAAACCGCAGCCACGCCGCGCAAGATTGTCGCGCAATGGGCGGGCGTTGCCGACAACTACCGGTTTTTGACCGGCAATTTGGAAAAACGTCCCGACGTGGACAAAGAAGGCCTGCTCGGCGAATTGGGCAAGCGGGTTTCGCTTTCGGTTGCGCCGATGCCAGCAACGCCCGCGTGGAGCGCGCCGCTTGCCAAAGCCGCGCAAACGGGCCGCGTGATTGCAAGCATCGTGCCGGTCGGGGCCGACGGAAAACCTGATGCGTCCGCGCCGGTGATTGCCGCGCCGGTTTTGAAGTCCGAGCAAACGTACCGCTTGAAAGTCGCGGCCAAGAACGGCGGAACCGTGTATGTGGTGCGCGTCGAGGGCGGGCGTTTGGTTCCAGTTTTGCTTCCGAAGGCAAACGATACCGCCGCGCCGACCGTGGAACCCGGCAAGCCAATTCTCCTTCCCAGCGGGGCGGGGGCAACGATGACCGCTCCGAAAACCGACAAGGCGATGGAGCAAACCTTCCTCGTTTTGGTGCGCCATGCCGATACAAAACCCGTTCCGCCCGCGCCCCCCAAACAAGCGGAAGCGCAAACCGGCCCCGCGCTACGTTTGGCGGCCTTCGCGCCTTCCGTTGCGCTCCCTGCCGCCGACGAGCCGAACGCGCCGGTTCCCGTTCGCATCCTCAGCACAAGCGGCGACGCCGTTTTGCCCGAAGGCGACGGTCCGGAAATCAGCCGCTTGGTCAAAATGCTAACCGCCGACCCCAACGGAACGTGGTCGGCGCATCGGCTTATCGTTCGCATCGTGCCCGCGAAATCGTAGAAAAAACAATGCGTCACTTTTCACGTCGAGTTTGCCTTTTTGCTTATGCGCTTTTTAGCCTGTACCTTTCGGTCGCATTTGCGGACGGCGCGGCGCGGGCGCAAAAACTGCCGCCCGCGCTCGCCAATTTGAAAGGGCAAACTCGCGCGGGCGCGTCCGTTCCCGTCGCGGCGCAAAACGGGCCGCGCGTGGCTCTTGTGGTCGGGTGCAATTATTCTGGTGTACAGGCATTGAAAACGCCGCAAAACGATGCCGCACTTGTCGCTCGCACCCTCAAAAGCCAAAATTGGGACGTAGAAATGTTGACGGAACCCGACACGGCGGATTTTCGCGCGGCCCTCAAACGGCTGGGCGGCAAATTGGACAAAAACAGCGTCGGGCTGTTTTACTTTTCCGGTAAAAGCGTGTCGCGCAAAGGGGTCGCCTATGCGGTTCCCGTTTTGCCGGACAGCATGGCGTCCCAAACGAACGACGCCCTCCTTGCTTCGTGTGTTTCCGAAACCGAAGTGGTGGGCGCGATGGCGTCCGCACAAAACCGCATCGTGGTTTTCAACGGGGGACGGCCCGCCCTTCGACGTAATGAATCCATCATGGAAAGTTTCGCGCTTTTGCCAGAACTACCGCCCAATACACTTGTGGCCTATGATAGCGAGCAGGGAAAAGACGCATACGATTTGCCCGGTGAAAGCGTCAGCCCGTATGCCCGCCGCTTTGCCGACGGCTTGGCGAAAAGCCAAATGGCGTTTTTGCCGCTGTTTGACCAAGTGGATAAACAGGTCGCCGCCGACATGGCGCAGGTCAAGCAGGTTCCCAAACACCACACGACGTTCAAAACCGACTTTTTGGTTGTCGCGTCGCAAAAGCCGATCCCGATTAAGCCGCCCGTTTTTGTCAACAACGACCCCAAGCCCGCGCCGCCGGTGAAACCGACGCCCGTTGTCGTGACGCCCGATCCGGTGATCCCCGCGCGCGCGGTGATCCCCCCCGTCGGGCTGGCG
>CAXTBP010000194.1:0-9981 GCA_964241985.1 uncultured Armatimonadaceae bacterium
CTTTTCGTCCAAGTATCGCTTCCACATAAGCAGGGCGTCGTCGTAGGCGCGGCGATAAAAACGCGACCGGGCGACGGCGGCGTACACGACCATGCGGGTGTTCCGGTCGCCGTCCCGGGCGTCGGCTTCGGCGAGCAGAGCGGATTCTTCGCGGGCGATGCGCGCGTTTTCGATTTTCTCTTTGGCGGCGTCCGCGTTTTCTTCGGCCTGCATCGCTTGAAGCGCGACCTGTTCGGCCCGACACCACAGCGCGATTTTCGGGTCGCTGACAAAGGCGGCAAGTGCAGCCTCGCAAAGCGGCAAGCCCTCGGCGGGGTTTTCGCGCTCGGCTTCCAAACGCGCGCGCCCCAAAAGCAAAAGTTGTTTTTTGCGGTCGGAGGTTTTTTTTAGCGGCCCCGCTGGTGCGGTTTCGGCCCGGTGCAAAGCGTCGCTGGCTTCGTCCCATCGGCCCCATGTTTGCAAGCATTCGGCCTGCGAAACGCACACGTCGAATTTGACAAGTCCGCCGCCGGTTTGCGTGGCTTCTTCCAAGAGACGCATCGCGTCCGTGATGCGGCCCATTTGCTGCTCCAAACTGGCAAGACCAATCAAGGATCGGGCGATTTGTTCAGGGTTGTGCATTTCGCGCGACTGTACCAACGCGGCTTCTTTGAACTCGCGGGCCGCGTCCCATTGACCCAAACCGGTTGAGCCGATACCCGCCGTGCGAAGGGCAAGCAAACGCACCATGCCGCTCGCGCCGCTGTGCAGCGCGGTTTCGCTCCACCTGAGCGCATCTTTATAATGCCCGCACTGATAATGGGCGAGCGCCGCCTGCACCATCGCTTTATGCCGCAACGAGGCGCTGTGCCCGAGCGCGGCGTTCGGCGCGAAGGGCACACTTTCGGGCCACGAAGCGAGGGCGGCCTCGTACTGCTGGGCCGCTTCGGCGAACCGGGTTTCGTCCGCCAATCGCTCGGCCTGAGCAATAAGCACTTGAGGCAGTTCGCCATCGTTTGGCGTTTCGCCGCGCGTTTTGCTTGCGTTTTGCAGCAGCGCGTCCGCACGACTTTCCTCGTCTCGTGCCGCGTTGTCCTTGTCCTGATTTTCCAAACTTTGCGCCAGACGACGGCGCACACGGGCTTCCCATGCGGGCGTCAGTTTTTGCTCAAGCACGCGACGGCACGCGCGTTCGGCGTCTTCGTAACGCCCGTCTTCCATGTACCAAAAGGCGAGCGTGTAGCCCAAGCCCGATCCCGCCCGCCGCAAAAGGGCGGGCGGAGCCGTGGACAAACGCTCGGCGAGTTTGATCGCGCCCGCCAAATCCCCACGCGCCCGCATTTCGTCGGCGGCACGAAGCAGGGCGCGAAATTGGGCGAAAGGCCGAAACACGCGCCACACGATGAACCCACCGATGAGCAGCAGGGCGCACAGTGCGCCCAAGAAAAAAACGGCGGCGGACATTAACGCGGCCCGCCGCACGTTGCGGGATTTACCATGCGTAGGCTTCGGGGGCCGGGCCGCCCTTGCCGACCGGCGGGAAGATTTCGTCCAGCTTTTTGAGCGTTTCGTCCGACAGTTCGATGTCGAGGGCGCGCAAACTGCCGTCCAACTGTTCCATTGTGCGTGGGCCGATAATCGGCGCGGTCACGGTAGGGTTTTTAATCAGCCACGCAAGTGCGACATCGGCGGGCTTTTCGCCAAGCTCCCCGCACAAGCCTTCCCATTTTTCTAACTTTTCGCGGTTCGCTTCGACTTGTTTCTCCATACCTGCGCGACGGCCTTCGGTCGCTTTTTGCAGCACGCCGCCCAAAAGACCGCCCGCGAGCGGCGACCACGGAATAAGCCCTAAACCGTAATCTTCGCAGGCGGGCAAAACTTCCAGTTCGACGGTGCGGGCGTTCAAGTTGTATAGGGATTGCTCACAAACCAAGCCCATAAAGCCGCGCGTTTTGGCGACTTCGTTGGCTTTGGCGATATGCCAGCCCGCGAAGTTGGACGAGCCGAAATACAAGACTTTGCCCTGCTGCACGAGCGTCTCGAACGCTTGAAAAATTTCCTCCCACGGGGCCGTACGGTCGATATGGTGCATCTGGTACAAATCGATGTAATCGGTTTGCATGCGTTTCAAACTCGCGTCGCAGGCAAGCCGGATGTGCTTGGCGGACAAGCCTTTTTCGTTGGGCCAATCTTTAAGCTCGCCAAATCCCATGTTGCCGTAGACTTTGGTGGCGATGACGACGCGCTCGCGGCGGTTGCCGCCCTGCGCGAAATAGCGGCCCAAAATCTGCTCGGTGACGCCTTCGCCGGTTTTCCACCCGTACACGTCGGCGGTGTCCCAAAAGTTGATGCCCAAATCGAGGGCATGATCCATAATTTTGTAGGAATCTTCTTCGGGCGTTTGCGGGCCGAAGTTCATGGTTCCCAAGCACAAACGCGAAACTTGCAGGCCGGTTCGGCCCAAACGGGTGTATTGCATATCGCTTCCTTAAAAAACGCGGAAATTTTTGCGAGGGCACAGAGAGTATCTGCGTCCGCGCGATTGCTTTTGTTGTACCCGCAACGCCGCTAAATTCCGCCGGTCACGAAGGCTTCTTTTTCTTCGGGCTTGCTTCCATCTGCGCTTTTTGTTCGCGTTTGCGTTCGCGCCGCTTATAGCGGCAGTCCAAACAGCATTTAGGCCACACCTGCACCAAAAATTGCAGTTCCTCGTACCAAAACTGCTGCTCTTTCGCCGAAAACACAAACGGCTGCTTGCAATCCACGCAGTGTTCGTGGGCATCGTAGAAAGCGAAGTACGGTTCACCAATCACGAAATTTTGTGCCCACGGGTGCGCATCCAGCGCGCGTCCCTTTTTTAAGCACGCCGAACATGCGCAGCGCAGTTTGTCTTTGGCTGCGTATTCGATGCTCCAACCCGCCTCCATCCACCAAAGCGGTTTCTCGCTGCGGGTCTGATCTTCCAACTTTGTCAGCGGCGTTTCTTTTATGGCGTCGCGCTTTTGCTGGCAGCAGGGACAAGTAAGCAAAACACGACTTATTTGGTTTACTTTTTGCATAGCTTCTTTATCGGACGGCGTTCGACTCTTTATAAAGGGCACAGCCGATAACTGAAAGGGACAAAAGCAGCGCAGGTATACTGAGACCGTGAAACCAAAGCCGCTTCCAAAAATGCGTCGCACGGTGCGTCCGTTTGTTTTTGGGATCGGAGCATTTGTTGCGGTTTGTGGATTGGCGCTGGGTATCGGTGTGCTTCAGGCGGGCGGGCCGCCGGGGGAAATTGCGCCGCCCGCGCCCACAGTAGCCGAATGGGCGGCCTCACCTGTTGATGCGCCCTTCACGTACCAAGTAACCGAAATCAAAATAGGTGATCCGCGCACTGACCGCATTTTGGATGCCCGGCCCGCCGCGATAAACAATACGGGGCAGGTCGTTGGCACAATGGAGCGCGTACCTGCCTATGTTCCGTTTTGGTGGCGCAGGGTGTTTGGTTTGCCGATCATTTCGCAGTTCGCGCCGCGCCCGCCGTTTGGACAGACCGCCTTTGTGTGGGACGCCGCGGCGGGCCGCATCCGATCCCTTCGCCTCCCGTCCGGCGCGCTGGCCTCGCGCGCGTTCGACATCAATGACCGAGGCCAAATCGTCGGCGAAACGGAGCTGCCGCCGCAAAACCCGCGAACTTCCGTTACCGATGCGCACGCGGCTCTTTGGAAGGACGCCGCAGCGTCGCCGCAAGACATCGGGGCCGCGCTCGCGCCGCTGAAAAGCCGCGCCTACGGTATCAATCGGAGCGGTCAGGTGCGCGTTCGCGCGTCGGGCATGGCTCCCAATCCGCGCGGGATTGGAGGCATGCATTTTGTTCAGCCGATTTATTTGTGGGAAAAGAACACGCTCAAACCCACCGGGGCCGACGGATGGGCCTTCCGCCTCAACGACGCGGGTGAATCCATCGTCTCCACTTCCCACGCGGTTTCCAACTTCACGACGCCCGAAACGTTGTTTCGCATCGCTCCAAACAAGCCCGTCGATCCGCTTATTGAACTGAACAAAAAACTGCGCGACCCCGACACCTTCGCCTCTACCAATTTGGGTAACCGCGGGCAGATCGCGGGACGGGATGCCGATGGCCCGTTCGTATACTCCCACGGTAAACTGACGCGCTTTTTTCCCCGCGTCGCGCCACCCACGCCACGCGCCACCGTACAAGCCATGAACCGCAGCAACGATATTATCGGTTACGTACCGCACAGCCCGAACGCGCCGCCGTGGCCGGGTATGAAAGATTTCATGCAGTATTTGTGGCGCAACAACCGTTTGCGCAATGTGAACCATTTATTCGGGAAAACGCCGCAATGGACGGTCACAGCAGTGTACGCCATAAACGACCGGGGGCAAATCGTGGGCTTTGGACAGCCTACCGATCCGGCCCGCCGCATTAAGCAGCCGTCGGGAAGCCTGTACGAGCACGTCGTTTTACTGACGCCCGTTTTGCCGACGCGCCCATAAGTGGCATAGCAGGTTAGCGCCGCGCGCCCGCTTTTTTGAGCAGAACTTCCACATCCGGCATTTTCCAAAAACGGGCCACTTCCAGCGCGGTGTTCCCTCCATCATATTTCGATTTCGCTATCACCGCGTTCACGTTGGGATGATGCTGCATCAAGGCGCGCAAAAACGCCATGCCTTCTTTGTTGTCGTCCGCCACTTCCGCGCGAAGTTCTTGTATTTCTTTGGCGGAACGGACTTGCATTCCGAGCCATTCGGGCGATATATCGTGGCGGCGCATTCCAATCGCTTCTACGGTCAGCATGAGAACGGAACCGTCGCCGGGCCGAATCGCATTTACGTCGGCTTTGCGCTCTATCAGAACGTGTGCGAGACCCCATTGCCCCCGATCCGCGGCGAGCGCAAGGGATTTGCCGCCGTTTTTGGGAACGTTTGCTTTCGCCAGAATTTGCTCGAAAACATTGTCTTGTGCGTTTAGCAAGGCCTCGCCGCGCAAAACTCGGTTGGGGTTCTTGCGTCTCGGGCGCAAGGGAGTATTCCCAGCGTGGACAACCGCCGTCGCCAAAACGTCGCCAGTGCGCGTGTCGTTTACGGTCGCGCCGTGTTTGAGCAGGAGGGCGACAACACCGGGCGACGGGGCCATAACGGCGGCGGCGAGCGGCGTATACGGGGTATGCTCGGACGGTGGCGCGCCGTTGCGAAACGGCAACACTGCGTTCGGGTCGGCGTGATGGGCGAGCAAAAGACGCGCGATCTCGGTTTGGTCAAAAAACGCCGCCTCGAACAAGGCCGTGCGTCCGCGCGTGGTGCGGGCGTCCACTTTCGCGCCGCGCTCCAAAAGAAGGCGAACGGTCGCAACATCGCCGGAATACACGGCGAGCGTCAAAAACGGGGTTCCATCGCTGTCTTTGCTGTTGGCCGAGGCCGTGCCCCGGTCAAGGGCATTTTTAAGGAGCGGGGCCGCGCCCGCCGTCACGGCATCGACGGGCGAAAGATTGGGCGTTGCTTTCGCCAAAAGGCGCATGACGTCTGCGTTTCCCAGCGTAGCCGCCATCTGTATCGCGGTGAGGCCCGCAGGGCGCGGCGTTCCCATGCCGGGGATATTATAGGCGCGCGTTTTGGCCTGTGGATCGGCCCCGTGGGCGAGGAGCGTTTCAACGCAGCGCGGCAATCCCAAAAACGCCGCCTGATGTAGCGGCGTCACACCGGACGCATCGTACACGTTCGGGTTGGCGCGCTTCTCCAAAAGAAAGGTTAGAAGCGGCAGCGTTTTGTCATCGCGCCCGCGCAGCGCGGAAAACAAAAGCAGATTGACCGCGTTGCCGCCGATAGACGGGGAGCGGGACACCGCATTCACGTTCGCCCCGCGCGTGACCACGTCGCGCACCAAAGCGTCGTCGGTGGCAAAAATCGCCCATGAAAGCGGGGTTTGCTCCGATTCGTCCTGTGATTTGGCGTCCAAATTGAGGCCGTGATTGAGATATGCGCGAAACAAGGCCACGCCGCGTTTGTGTTGCGGCTCGGTCGGGTCGCCGGAACCTGAATCAATCAGGGTAAAAAACGAGTGCGCCGGTTCCGGGTGGGGCAGTTTCCTATTGGACGGATTGGGATAATGATAAACGACGGTCGCGTTGGCGTCCGCCCCGTCGGCAAACGCCTTTTCTGCGCCGGACACATCGTTTTGCTTGGTGGCCTCGAACAAAGCGCGGGTGGCCTTCGTATTAGGCGTCAGCGTCGTTTCCACGGTTTGCGCACCGACGAGTTGCGGCGTTCGCGGCAAGCCGATTTGCCACGGGCCGTTTGCTTGTGCCTGCGACGCGGCAAATCCACCCGCGCTAAAAACGAGCAATCCACTGGTTGCGGCGACAGTGGCGACCGTCCCAAAAAACAACATCGTGTAACGAGACGCGCGAATTTTCATAGCCGCAATTATACCCGGCGCGACAAACGTTTTGAAAAAAATACTTCTTGACAATTTGAGGCAAATGCTTTTATAATTCGCCTGTTTGCTGCTTCGTGCAAAGACGCACTTCCTCACGCCTTCTTGCGCAGTTTCAGCGTTGTTTCTGCCGCCCATGTTTATTCGGGGAACCCTATGGTTCCGAAAGGACACAAGCAGATGCAACGTATTTTTCGGCTCGCGGCGACCGTCGCTATCGGGTTTTGCGCGCTTTCCGCCGGTTCTGTTGCTCACGCGCAGACCATCATCAACTTCGACACGCTGACGGCGGGAACGATTGTCAGCAATCAATACGCCGCGCAAGGCGTAACCTTTGTCGCGGGCGGCTTGACGGGTACGGGCTATACCTCCGGTCAAAACTATGCGCCCAACACCAGTTTAGACGTATTTTTAGGCACAGTCGCCAGCACCTACGGTAACGGCACAAATGCCCTGCATGGCGTCAATGGATGGGCTGCTGAAACGGGCGATCCCGTGTTTACGATGAACCTGACCCAATCATTTTCGAGTTTTTCCGCAACCTTTTACGCAGTCAGCGCGGCTACCTATGGGCCGGGAACTCGTATTTTGGCCTACAACGGAACCACGCTTCTGGGTAGCACCGCAGCGACCACCACGGGTGGCGCAGTGCAAACGTTAACGCTGAACAATATCGCCAGTGCGAATCGAATTATCGTTACGCCCGGAACCTACAACGACTATGTATCGGTGGATAATTTGACGTTTAACGTAACGCCCGCCGCCGCGCCTGAACCCGGTTCGCTTGCGCTGATCGGTTTGGGCCTTCCGCTCACCGGTGCATTTATCGCTCGGAAAAAGCGCAAAGCCAGCTAAACATCGGCAAGCGCATAAAAACAAAAAGAGCGGCCTCTGATACAGTGGCCGCTCTTTTTGTTTTTGACGAAAAGGAAGCGGACGTGAGGCGGTGAACTGCTTGCGTTGTCGGGTACAACAGAAATAAGACATTTCCCGGCATAGATGCCGGTTTGAACTCAAAAGGATTTTTCTGACCCATGAAAGCTGTTGTGATGGCCGGAGGCGAAGGTACGCGGCTACGGCCCCTGACCCTGAACCGACCCAAACCCCTCGTACCCGTGTTGAACAAGCCCATCGCGCAGCATATCATCGAGCATTTGAAGCGGGCGGGCATCACCGATATTGTCGTCACGCTGTACTACCTTGCCGAAGAGATCCAGAAGTATTTCGGCGATGGCTCGGACATGGGCGTCAACTTGATTTACTCGATTGAGGACACGCCGCTCGGCACGGCAGGATCGGTCAAAAAGGCCGAAAAATATCTGGAAGACGACACATTTATCATCGTGTCCGGCGATGCCTTGACCGACATCAACATCGAAAAAGCGTTTGCGTTCCACAAGGCGAAAAAATCCGAAGCGTCGCTGGTTTTGCAGTCCGTGCAGAACCCGTTGGAGTTTGGCGTCGTGATGACCGGCGACGATAGCAAAATCACGCGGTTTTTGGAGAAGCCGTCGTGGGGCGAAGTCTTTTCCGATACGGTGAACACGGGGATGTACCTGATCAATCCCTCGGTTTTCTCTTTAATGGAGCACGGCAAAAGCTACGACTGGTCGCAGGATATTTTCCCGCAAATGCTGCAAGAAGAGCGGCCTTTGTACGGCTACGTCATGGAAGAGTACTGGACGGACGTTGGCTCGCTCGACGAATACCGTCGCGCCCAGTACGATATGCTGAACGGTTTGACGACGCTGCCCATCGTTGGACGGCGCGAGGGTGAAAACAACAATATTTACATCGGCGAAAACACGGTGATTGAGCCGGGTGCGGTGTTGAACGGCCCGCTGATTTTAGGCGAGAACTGCTTGATCAAAGCCGGGGCGCGGGTCGAGCCGGAAACCGTTATCGGCGACAACGCGATTATAGAATCCGACGCCTGCGTGGAAAAGGCGATTTTGTGGGATTCCGTGTACATCGGGCGAGGCGCGCAGCTCAACGCCTGCACGATTTGCCACCACTCCACGCTCAAAGACAACGTGCAGATTCAAGAGGGTGCGGTCGTCGGCGATAGATGCCACATCGAGGACGGCGCAGTTGTCCGCACGATGATCAAACTGTGGCCCGATAAAGTCATCGAGGCCGATTCCCAAGTCACGTCGTCGTTGATTTGGGGTTCCAAGCACCATGCCTCCTTGTTCCGGGGCTTGGGTGTGCCCGGCATCACGAACATCGAAATGACGCCCGAATTCGCCACAAAGCTCGGCGCAAGCTACGGCGCGTTCATCAAAAAAGGCGCGACGGTTGTCGCGGCCCGCGACGGGCATCCCGCCTCGCGTATGCTGCGCCGCGCTTTGATGGCGGGTTTGTCGAGTGTCGGCTGCAACGTGCTGGACGTGCAGGCTCTGCCGCTTCCGGTTGCCCGCACCGCCATAAGAGCCAACAACGCGCAGGGCGGCATCAATGTTCGCGTTGACCCCGACCATCCCCGCAACACGCTCGTCGAGTTTTTCGACAAGCAGGGCATTTATCTAACGCCGAACGCCGAGCGGAAAATCGAAACCATCTTTTTCCGCGAGGACTACGGGCGCACCGATATGGCGGAAGTCGGCGAGATTGATTTCGCGTCGCGTACGGTCGAGCAGTACACCCAGCAGTTTTATTCGGCCCTCAAAGTCCGCGACATCGAGCGGCGACGGTTCACGGTCGTCGTGGACTACGCCTACGGGCGCATCGCAACCGTGTTGCCCGAAATTCTGGGTCGCTTGGGATGCGAGGTGATTTCGCTGAATGCGTATTCGGACTGGAACCGCGCCCCAAAAACGCCGGTCGAGCGGCAAGCCCTGATGTACAATTTATCGCAGGTCGTTCTCACCTTGCGGGCCGATTTGGGCGTGATGCTGTATTCCGACGGTGAGCGTATCGCCCTCGTCGATGAAAAAGGCCACGCCATGCAGGAAGCAAATCTGCTTGCCGTGATGACGAGTTTGGTCGCACAAACCCGGCCCGGCTCGCGTGTCGCCGCGCCGGTCACGGCCCCGTCGGTGATTGAAGCCATCGCCAAGCGCGCGGGTGGTTCGGCGGCGCGCACGAAAACCGACCCCCGGTTCCTGATGACATTGTCAAGTTTACCGGCGGAAAAAATCGCGCTTGCCGGAGATTTGAACGGGGGGTTTATCTTCCCCGACTTCGCGCCCGCCTTCGACGGTATGTTCGCGTTCGCCAAAACGTTGGAAATGCTGTCGTGGCTGCAGCGCCCGCTTTCCGAGTTCGCGTCGGAGTTGCCGCCGATGTTCTTGTCCACGCTCGAGGTGCGCTGCCCGTGGGACGCCAAAGGGCGCGTTATGCGAAAACTGACCGAAGAATCGCAATCGCAAGCGCAAACCGGCGTGCGCACCGACTTGGTGGACGGCATTAAACTCACGCAAAACGAACGGCAATGGGTATTGGTTTTGCCCGACGCCGCCGAGCCGATTTTCCACGTCTACGCCGAAGGCGAATCGCAGCAAGCCGCCACCGATTTGGCCCGGCAGTACGTCCAAAAAATCGAGGACATGGTGCATTAG
>CAXTBP010000195.1:0-6872 GCA_964241985.1 uncultured Armatimonadaceae bacterium
CGGCATGGCAACGCCGCTTCTTTTTGACACTGACATAGGTTCGGACATCGACGATGCCGTCGCGCTCGCGTATTTGCTTAAGCAGCCGGAATGTGAGTTGCTGGGCATTACGACCGTGACGGGCGATACGCAAAAGCGGGCCGCGCTCGCCGATTTTGTGTGCCGCGCGGCGGGGCGTGACAACGTGCCGATTTACGCCGGTTTGACCGGGCCGCTTTTATGGGGGCCGGGGCAGCCGAACGTGCCGCAGTACGAGGCCATCGCGGATTTGCCACATCGAGCGCCGGGCGATTTTCCCACCGAGGCGGTTTTATTTTTACGCGACACGATCCGCGCCCGACCCGGTGAAATCACGCTCCTTGCCGTCGGGCCGATGACGAACGTCGCCGCGCTGTTTGCGCTCGACCCGGAAATTCCGCGCTTGCTCAAACGCCTTTTATTGATGTGCGGCGTATTTATAGGCAAAAGCGGGCATGGGCCGGGAAGTCGGGAATGGAACGCGCTCGTCGATCCCGTCGCAACCGCCCTTGTTTTTGGGCAGGGCGAAAAAACGAATCCGCTGCTTTCCGTCGGCTTGGATGTGACGACACAGGTCACGCTTCCCAAAGACGAATGCCGAACGCGCTTCACGCAGGCGGGCGGGGCACTCGGCGCGGTCGGTGGGATGGCGGAAGTGTGGTTCAAAGACCGCCCGACCATTACGTTTCATGACCCGCTCGCCGCCGCACTTGTTTTCGAGCCGGACATTTGCGGTTGGCAAATCGGACGCGCGACCGTGCATACTGCCGATGACGGCGTTGCGGGTTTGACGCAATGGAAGCGCGACGCGACCGGGCCGCATGAAATCGCCGTGACCGTGGACGCCGCGCGGTTTTTCGCGCATTATTTCGGAATTACGGGGGGATAAATGAAACACGCAAACGTACCGTTTCGCGCCGCGTGTGCATTCATGGGTGCGGCATTCGTCTTTGCCGGAAGCGGCTGCAAAAAGCCGGACGCGAAATCGCAGACCCGAAACGAACTGCAAAAAATCTACGACGAACAAGCCGCAGCAATGGCGAAAAAAGACATCAATGGAACGCTGGCGCATCACGCGCCGGATTATGTCACAATCAGTGCTCAGGGAAAAACGCATGACTTGAACGCGGAGCGGCAAGATTTTCTGACGGCATTCAACGCACCGATTTCCAATATGCAGTTTGGCACGACGATTCATGACGTGACACTGGATAGCAACACGCAGGCCGTTGTCACCGCGACACGCACCGCAACGGGCGGCGTGAGCGCAAACGGCAAAAGCGGCGTTGTCGCAATGAACGCGGAACTGCGGGACTTGTGGGTAAAGGGCGCACAGGGCTGGCAACTAAAACGGGAAAAGCTAATCTCGATGAAAGCAACGCTGGACGGAAAGCCGTTGCGATGATGCGAACGCCCGCAACTTAGTTTGGAAGGCGCGTGTCAAATCAGCATCATGATGTTTTTGATTGTTGTGGGAGCCGTCCTGCTTTTCGCCGGGGCGCGATGGTACGACGAAAAGCGGCGCGAAGCCGACCTTGTGGCTCGGTTGGAGAATCTGCGGGATTGCCCGGAAGCGGCGGTTGCGCTCATCGATATAAAAATTGACGCGCGCAAACGGGAAACCGAAGCCCTGCAAGAAATGCAAAAATACCGCCCCAACGGAAGCGACGGCATTTTTTGACGGCGCGGCAGTTATTTTTCGGCGAGTTCGGACGTTAAAACGGCGAGGGCTTTTTGCAGTTGTGGATCGGCCTTGTCGATGGCTTGCCAGTTTTGCGGGTCGCGGCGCTGGACGGCTTGTTGCGCTTCGACGGCTTTGTCGTCGAACGGAACGACGACATCCGGCATGATGCCGCCGCTGATTTGCTTGCCGCTCGCGTCGCGTTTTTTGTTGATGTCGTGCTTGTCGCGCGTGAAATAATGCTGGGTCGTGATTTTGACGGCGGAATCGTCGGCGAGCGGAATGATGGTTTGCACCAAGCCTTTGCCGTAGGTGGTTGTGCCTAAGAGTTTGCCGACACGGGCGTCTTGAATGGCCCCGGCGACAATTTCCGAGGCGGAGGCGGATCCGCCGTTGACGAGAACAATCACGGGATACGCGCCTTTATGGAGGGGCGAGCGGTGCTTCTTCTTTTCCACGTCCAGCGACGAAATCTGCCCGTTTTTTTCCTTGACCCACACGACCGCGCCACTGTCGATAAAGCGCGACGCAATATCTTGGGCGACATCCAAGAGGCCGCCGGGATTGTCGCGCAAATCGAACACGAGGGCGTGCAAGTCTTGTTTTTCCAGTTTGGCGAGCGCGTCGTCGAAAAGGGTGTCGGCTTGCTCGTTAAACTGTTCGAGAGCGATATAGCCGATTTTCGACCGCGCGTCTTCCATGCGGAAATGCACGACCGGCGTATGCACGACGCTTCGTTTGAGGTTGAACGTAATCGGCTTGCCGTGTCGGGCGAACGTCACGCGAACGCGCGAGTTTTCGGCCCCTTGAATGAGATCGGTGACGACGGACACACTTTGTCCGACGACGCTTTTGTTGTTGACGGCCAAAAATACGTCGCCGGACAAAACGCCCGCTTTTTGCGCGGGCGAGTTGTCAATGGCTTCCATAACAACGACTTGATGGTCGGCGTTGACGTCAATGCGCGTCCCGATACCGACGAAATTCCCCTCGTTTTCTTCCACGATGTCCTTGTACTGGGAGGGCGTGAAAAACACGGTGTAGGGATCGTGGATGGCGGCGAGCATTCCATCGACGGCGGCATACGTCAGCCGTGTTTGATCCGGCTTGGAATCAACCGGGGCGTAGAAATCGGTGTCTACGGCGCTCAAAACGTCGGCGCAGGCGTCGGGCGGTGTGGCTTCATCACGGGCGGCGGAAAAGGACGGCAACGGGAAACGGGCCGTCGAAACCGGGCCGAGCGACGCCAAACGCGCCACGCGGCGCGCAGCCGTCGTTTGCACGGTTTGCCATACCGCCGACGGATTTTGTCCGATTTGGGCCGTCGCGGTTTGTAGGGTGTCGCCGACGAATCCGCCCGCGAGCGCAAGCGAAACGAGCGAAACAGCGGCAATTTGTGAAAGGGAACGTCGCATCGATTTATTTGTTCCTCCCATTCGTGCTGCTTTTGGCTTGACGCACCGCACTGCCGCGAGAGCTTGCGATAGGATGGGACAACAGCGAAACGGCCCGCGCAAGAACCGGGTCGCCGCCACTTGCGGGTAAAAGAACAACCGGAACGGTGGGCGTCAGGCCGCGCTCCGAAAAGTGTTGCTTGCGCGGGGTCAGCAATTCCCCGGTCGTCAGCGTAAAGGCAGCTCCGCCCGGCAGCGGATAGACCGACTGCTCCAGCGCGTCGCCGAACGTGTTTTGCGAACCGACGAGGGCCGCACTGCGACTAAATTGCAGCGCGGCGGCAAGGCTTTCCGCAGACGACGCCGTGCCGCCGTTTACCAGAACGACAATTTGCTCGGTCGTGTCTGGGTTACCGTCATTGTGCGCCACTTTGCGGGAAACAGAAATCGTGCGATGCGCTTTTCCCTGCAATTCGTAACCGAAGGGAACGCTGGCACGGCTCAAACTCGTTTCTTTCGCCAGCGTGGGAATTAGGCTTTCGACGACTTGTGCTGTGTCTACCGTGCCGCCCGCCGCGTTTCGCAAATCCACCACAAGCCCTTTGTTGTGCGGCACGTCCGCGAGGGTTTTTCGCAAATCGCTTTCCACTGTTCCACCCAAATAACTAATTTTAACGTAGCCGACACCGGGCGACAGCGGTTTGCCCAAAACGGCGTCTATGCGCGTTTCTTTCAGCGGAACGGAAACCGAGAGTGTGCTTAGGTCGCTGGCTTTTTCCTTGCGGCGTTCCACCGTTAAAAGCAGTCTATCGCCGGGCAAATTCGCGGTTTTAAGGCTCGCCGCTTCGCCTTTAAGGGCCATCTGCGCGGCGAACAAACCGATGCCCCCGCGCAGCCGTGCGCGAGCAGCATCATAGGTTTTGCGAACGGAGGCGTCGTTTGCATCATTGCCGCTTGCTTGCAACCTTTGCGCGAGTTTCGACGCCTTCAAAAACGGGTCGTAGCCCAAAACCCATTTGCCGCCGATGTGCGTAATCACATCGCCCGGCTTCAAGCCCGCCGCTTCGGCGGGCGAACCGGGAAGCGGTGCGACAACCACAAGTTTGTACTCCGTGTATCCGTTTTGTTTTTGCGCCCGCACCGCGAGCGCGGCCCCGATTCCGACGAAAACACCTTTCGCTTCGTTTTCGAGAAGCGCGCGCTGGGCCGGTTCCAAATATTGGCAGTTGGGATCGCCCAGCGATTGCAAAAGGGCGCGTACGGCCCCACCGGTCAAAACCCGGTCGGAGGGCAATTCGTCCACGTAATGCTCTTTGACAAGGGCATATACGGTGTCGAGCGTCGCGTCCGACGCGGTTTCATTGGTTTCGCCGCCGCTTCGCGTTTTTGCCCGCCCGCCACTATTGGAACCGCCTTCTTTTTCCGCGACTTGCGCCAGCGTTCGGTCGAGCGGAGCCGCGAGCGTGGTTATAGAGGTTGGTTGGGACGGTTCGGCCAGCCGTTTGAGCGCCTGTCCGCCCGCGAATGCCCCAACCGTTGCGCCGCATACCAAAACGGGAAACGCGAACCGGGCCGCGAGGCGAAGCGCGCCTCGCTTATTTTTGCGCCGTCTGCGGCGCGCTTGCAGGCGAGCCGCTTCGTTTGAAGCAGGCGGCGGGGAAGGGGACGAAAAATGAGCCATTCAGGGTTCACTTGCGGGAAACGGAAACGGAAAAAGCGTATTGGTATTGTATCGTAAACGAGGGGCGGCGCACGAAACGGGCTGGTTATTTCTTGACAGTGCCGCCCCTCGCACCGTACAATTTGTTGTTTAACCGATTTCAACAGGCCTCAATCGCGCAAGCGTCGCGCGGGCCAAACCGAAACGCGGAACCGGCAGCCCTACCCTTTGCTGCAACCCGGCAGCCGCTCCGCAAAGGAAGTTTTTTTGAAGCCCCAACAGTTACTTGTTCTTATTGCCCTTTTGACCCTCGGGGCGTTTGCGACCGCCTTTTTGGTCAAGCCCAAGCGCGGCTTGGACATTCAGGGCGGCGCGCGCGTGGTTTTGCAGGCCGACACCAGCAAATTGCCCGAAGGTCAAAAATGGGACGCCAACACGCGCACCGCCGTTATCCGCACGATTGAAAACCGCGTCAACGCCAACGGCGTTGCCGAACCCGTGATTACGCCCAAAGGCCAAGATCAGTTCGTCGTCGAGATTCCCGCCGTTCGCAACGAAAAAGAAGTGCTGGATCAGCTGCAAAACACGGCCCAGCTTCAGTTCTTTTACAGCCCCGATTGGCGCACGCAGCGGAACCCATTGGGCAAATACGAAATTCGCCCGGAAACGACGGGCACGGGTGTGGCAAGCCGCGAAGCGTACACGATCACCGATACGACAACGCAAAAAACGTTCCGCGATTTGTACCATCTGAACCAAGCATTGCGCGAATTGATGGACAAAGGGGCGCAGGATAAAGCCGCTGTAGACACGCCGCTTTTGCCGCCGCTGTCGGATTTGTCGGCGGCAGCCGCAAAGGGATCGGCGCGTATTTTGCCCGCCGACGTCAAAGCCCTCGACGATTTGCGCGACGAGGCCCGCGAGTTCAACACGTTTTTGGCGGGAGCGAAACTCCAAATGGATGGGTCGGATGTTTTGCCGACCGCGCGTGGTGGCTTCGATTCGCAGGGCAAAAGTGGGGCGGTTATCGAACTGGAGTTCAACCCCAAAGGAACCGAAAAATTTGCAAACTTCACCCGTGATCACACGAGCGAAGTACTGATGATTTATCTGGACGGTCGCATTCTGACTGCGCCGAACATCAACGAACCGATTTTGAACGGCAAGGCGCAGATTTCCGGCTTCCCGACCTTGCAGGAAGCCAAGCGAACGTCGGACTTCCTCAACGGTGGCTCGCTCCCGGTTCCGCTGAAAATGCTGTCCCTGCAAACCGTGGAAGCCACGCTTGGCAATCAAGCCGTCAACCAAGGCTTTATCGCGGGCGGGGTCGGTTTGCTACTTGTCGCCGCGTTTATGATCGCGTATTATTTGCTTCCGGGCACGGTCGCGGTCGGCGCGCTTTTGCTGTACACGCTGTTTACCTACGCGGTCTTTTTGCTGATTCCTGTCACGTTTACCTTGCCGGGTATCGCGGGCTTCATTTTGTCGGTTGGTATGGCCGTCGATGCCAACATTTTGATTTTCGAGCGCACCAAAGAAGAGCTGCGCGAAGGAAAGCCGCTCAAACAAGCGGTCAGCAACGGGTTCGGACGCGCCTTTTCGGCGATTTTCGACTCCAACATGTGTACTGCCGTTACGTCGCTTTTGCTGTACTACTTTGGAACCGGCCCGGTACGCGGCTTCGCTCTGACCCTGCTTATCGGCGTAGCGATTTCCATGTTCACGGCGATTACGGTTACGCGAAGCCTCCTTTTCTTGTTGGTTTCCCGGAACCCGAATCAGAGCCTGAGTTCGTGGGGCGTGAACCGGCAAATTAATCCGCGTATGGATGTGGTTCGCAAACGTGGTTTCTGGTACGGTTTGTCCCTTCTGATCATCGTGCCCGGTATCGTGTTCGCCGCCCTCGGCGGATTTAAGAAGGGCATCGACTTTACGGGCGGTTCGGAACTGACGGTCACGTTCAACCGCAGCCCCCAGCGCGAAGAGGTCGAAAAGGCCGTCCGCGACTTAGGCATCACGGATCCCGCCGCGCAAATTGCGGGCGACAATACGGTTTTGATCCGCTTGCCCTATCAAAAAGGGTCGCAGGTTACGTCGGAGCAGGCCAACCAAATCACCG
>CAXTBP010000195.1:6882-9963 GCA_964241985.1 uncultured Armatimonadaceae bacterium
GCAAAAAGCGTTCCCGAACGACGACGTGAAAAAGCAGGGCTTCGACTTTATCGGGTCGTCGATTTCCGAAGAATTGACGCGCAACTCATTCACGTCGATTATACTGTCGTCCATTTTTATTGTGCTGTATTTGGCGTTCCGGTTCGCCATAGGCGGGTTCGTGTCGGGCCTCAAATTCGGCGTGTCGGCAATCATCGCCATGCTCCACGATGTGCTCGTGCTCATCGGCTTGTTTTCCATTCTGGGCTTCGTCCTCAACTGGAAAGTGGACAGCTTGTTCGTCACGGCGGCTCTAACCGTTATCGGGTTTTCCGTCCACGACACGATTATCATTTTCGACCGAATGCGCGAAAACCTCAAAGGCCGCAGCGGAAACGTCGATTTTGAAACGGTCGTCAATAATTCGATCAACGAAACCTTCGCGCGCTCGATTTTCACGAGCATGACGGTCGTTTTGACCTTGCTCGCGCTGCTGATTTTCGGCGGCCCGGTCATTCGCCCGCTGAACGCCGCGCTCCTTATCGGTATCATTTCGGGCACGTACTCGTCGATTTTCAATGCCGCCCCGCTGGTTGTGGACTGGCAAAAACGCTTCGGCGGCAAGTTGTCTGCGAGCGGCAGTGGGCGGGTGTCCACGACTCCGCGCCCGTCAACGGTTCCCGCTACGGCGGGTGGCCCGGCGGCGGGCGACCGCCCCGCCTTCCCCCGCGCAGGCGGAAGCGCACCGCGCCCGGCAACAACAAACGGCGATGGCGAAACGCCCGCGTCGGGCGATAAGCGGCCCGGTTTGCCGCCCGGCCCGCCCCGCGCCCGCAAGCGGCGGATGTAGGCGAACGTATTGTCCGATTTCGATTGGCAGTTCCCCGAACCGTTGGAGGCCACGGCCCGCGCCGCGTCCTCCCGTCTCGTTGACGCACTGCACGCCCCGCCGATAATCGCCGACCTTTTGGTGCGACGCGGTATGGCGGGCGAGGCCGACGCGCGCGCCTTTTTGGAACCGGCGCTTGCCGATTTGCACGACCCGCACGTTTTGCCGGATGTCGAAAAAGCCGTTGACCGGTTGGCGCACGCCCTCGAAACGGGCGAGCGCATTTTTGTCCACGGTGACTACGACGCGGACGGTATCACATCGACCGCGCTGTGTTTGCGGGCCTTGTCTGCGCTTGGAGCGAACGTCGTCGGCTTCGTGCCCAAACGCTCTGACGGCTACGATCTGCAAAAAAGCGGCGTGGATAAGGCGCACCAAGACGGCGCGACGCTCATTATGACCGCCGATTGCGGCGTGTGCGCGGTCGCTCCCGTTGCGTATGCCAATTCATTGGGCATCGACGTCATCGTGACCGACCACCATAGGCCGGGCGCGGTTTTGCCGGACGCCGTTGCGGTCGTCAATCCGTACCGCGAAGACTGCGAAGCGCCTTTCAAAGAGTTGTGCGGGGCGGGCGTCGCCTTCAAAGTGTTGGATGCGCTGGTCGCGCGTGTGCAACCCAATGTTCGGCTTGCGTTTCGGCACAATTTCGTAGATTTGGTCGCCCTCGGTACGGTCGCCGATATGACGCCGCTTCGGGGCGAAAACCGCGTGCTTGTCGCGCACGGTTTGCGGGCGCTTGGCGAAGGCAAAAAAGCGGGACTGCGCGCTTTGCTGGAATCCTGTGGCCTGCTGAACAAGGCGATTAGCGCGGACAATATCGGGTGGAAGTTAGGGCCGCGCCTGAACGCTGCCGGTCGCATGGAAGACGCGGATCTTGCGTACCGACTCCTTGTCACCAAAGACCCCGACGAGGCCCGCGCGCTTGCCGTCCAGCTTGACGCGCTCGCTCAGCGCAGCCGCGACGAAATCGCCCGCGTCACAACCGAAGCACTCGAAGACGCTTTATCGGAAGATCAAGCAGACCGGCGCGTCCTCGTTTTGGCCCGCGACAAATGGGGCAAAGGCGTGGTCGGGGTTGCTGCCGCACGGATTGTCGAAGCGCGCAAGCGGCCCGTCATCATGCTGTCCTACGACAAGGAAACCGACCACTACAGCGGGTCGGCGCGCACCTACGGCGAATGGAGTGTCCATCACGCTTTGGGACAGTGCCACGATTTGTTATCGCGTTGGGGTGGGCACAGTGCATCGGCGGGCGTTTCGCTGCCCGCTCATAATTTGGAAGCCTTCCGCGACCGAATACACGAACTGGCCGAAGGGCTAATCGAAATCGGCGCGGACGGCGAACTGCCGACCCCGACGCTTGCGATTGACGCTGAAATCCCCGACGGTAGTGCGCTTTCGTTTTCGCTTGTCGAATGGGTGCAGCGGCTTGGCCCGTTTGGGCGCGAAAACGACGAGCCGGTTTTTGCGACCCGCGATGCCGTGGTTTTATCCGCCCGGCGCGTCGGTAAGGACGGCAACACGTGCCAGTTGCAGCTGCGGCTGCCCGGTGCGACCGAAAGCGTCAAGGGCGTCGCCTTCAAAAGCGGAGAGTGGGCCGACCGGTTTCACGCGGGCGACACGGTTGATGTTGCCTATACTCCGGTTATAAACGAATGGAACGGACGTGCAAACGTCGAGCTTTCGGTCAAGGACTTGCGCTCAAGCGACGACGCCTGAGCGCAGAAAAAACGTCCTCTTAAATGTAAAGGAAAACAGGCAATGCTGCCAACAACTATGAAAGATGTCGCTCGTAAAGCGGGCGTCGATGTATCTACCGTGTCGCTGGCGCTGGCGCACGATCCCCGAATTAAAGCCGAAACCCGGGAAAAAATCGCGCGGGTTGCCCGCGAATTGGGCTATCGGAAAAACCACTTGGCGCGCGGCTTGCGCTCGGGCAAGTCACTGACCATTGGGGCAGTCGTTGGGCATGCTACCGCGTTTTGGGGAGACCTAATCGCCGGAGCGCAGGGCGCGCTCGCCGAGCGCGATTATCATTTATTGCTGGACTATGCCCCGGCGGCGGGCCAGCGGAGCGAAGCCCAGCAGATTACCGCGCTACTCGGAAAAGGCGTGGACGGATTTCTCATTGCACCGCCGGATGGAACCATTTCCGATACCACCGACGAGGCGCGGCGGGCGATGTACACGGAACTCTACGAGCGCAATAC
>CAXTBP010000196.1:0-9926 GCA_964241985.1 uncultured Armatimonadaceae bacterium
CCGTCACCTTGATGCGCTTCGGTTTGGGAACGTCCATCAGGGCGTTGTCCAGCACGTCGCTCACGTTCTTGGCGAACAGGAACGTCACGCCTTCGCGCAGTTCGGGGGAAATATCTTCCTCCAAATCCTTGCGGTTCCGGTCGGGCAGGATAATGGTTTTAATCCCGGCCCGCTTGGCGGCAAGCACCTTTTCCTTGATGCCGCCGACCGGCAGCACTTTGCCCGTCAGCGTCACCTCGCCCGTCATCGCAAGCGCGGGCTTCACGGGTCGCCCCGTCAAAAGGCTCGTCATCGCGGTCGTCATCGTCACACCCGCCGACGGCCCGTCTTTCGGGATCGCGCCTGCCGGGACGTGAATGTGCATCTCCGTTTCGTTCCAAAACTTCGGGTCAAGCCCCAAGTCCGAAGCGTGGGCGCGAATGTACGACAGGGCGGTGCGCGCCGATTCCTGCATGACGTTCCCCAACTGCCCCGTGAGCTGCAGGTTGTGCGAACCCACCATCTTTTGCGCCTCGATAAAGATCACGTCGCCGCCGACCGGCGTCCACACCAAGCCCGTCACAACGCCCGGCTCGCCCGCTCGCTCCACGATTTCCTCGTACTCGAAGCGCGGCGCTCCCAAGTAGGCCTGAACGAGAGCCGAATCCACCGTTACGGGCGATTCTTCCTGCTCGGCGAACTTGCGCGTGACTTTGCGGCAAATCGACGCAATCTCTCGCTCCAGCGACCGCACGCCCGCCTCGCGGGTAAAGCCGCGCACCAGCGTCTTGAGGCCGCCCTCCGTCCACGTCACCAGTTCCGGGTTCAAACCGTGTTCCGCCAACTGCTTCGGAACCAGATGCTGCCGCGCGATGGCGACTTTTTCCTCTTCCGTGTAGCCCGCGATGTCGATGATCTCCATGCGGTCGCGGAGCGGCCCTTGAATGGTGTCTAACTGGTTCGCCGTCGTCATGAACAACACTTTGCTCAAGTCGAACGGAATATCCAGATAGTTGTCCCGAAACGTCGTGTTCTGCTCGGGGTCAAGCACTTCCAGCAGAGCCGACGATGGGTCGCCCCGATGATCCGCCGACACCTTGTCGATTTCATCCAGCATAAACAGCGGATTGTTCGTTTCCGTCCGCTTCAAACCCTGAATGATCTGTCCCGGCATCGCCCCGATGTACGTCCGCCGGTGGCCCCGAATTTCGGCCTCGTCGCGCACCCCGCCCAAACTCAAGCGCAGAAACTTTTTGTCCAATGCCCGCGCAATCGACTTACCCAGCGACGTTTTACCAACACCGGGAGGCCCAACTAAGCAAAGAATCGGCTGACGTGCCGCCCCTTCTTTCTTGAACTTGCGCACCGACAAATACTCAAGGATGCGGTCTTTGACCTTCTCAAGCCCGTAGTGATCCTCGTCCAAAACGCGCTTCACCTGAGCAATATCCAGATTGTCAACGCTTCCCACATTCCACGGCAAAGCGACAATCAAATCCAGATACGACCGCGACACCGTATACTCCGGCGCTCCCGGCGACATTCGCTGCAATCGCTCGAACTCGCTCTCGGCTTCCTTGCGCGCCTCGTCCGGCAAATCCGCCGACGCGATCTTTTCCTTGAGTTCGTCCAGCTCCTGCGCGCGGTCGTCGCCCTCGCCCAACTCTTTCTGAATGGCCTTCAACTGCTCGCGCAAAAAGTAATCGCGCTGGGCCTTGTTCATTTCGCCCGCGACCTGATTTTGAAGGTTCGCGCCCAGCTCCAAAACTTGCGCTTCGCGGGTCAAAAACCCAAGCAGCGTATTCATCCGCTCCTTGAGCGGCAACGCTTCCAAAACCGCCATCTTGTCCGGCGTCGTCAGCCGCCCCAAATGCGCCGCCATCAAGTCGGTCATCGCCCCGGCATCGGTCAGCCCGTTGATATTCTTCAACTCGTCGGGCATTTCTGGGCTAAGATCAACGACCTTGTCGAACTGAATCGACAACTGCCGCTTCAAGGCTTCGATTTCCAGCGGGTCGGTGTCGCCCATCTGCGCGGATTCGTCGATCAATTTGACGCGGGCGCGGATGTACGGCTCGGTTTGCAGAACTTGCAAAATCTGGAACCGCTGCAAGCCCTGCACGATAAGCCGCGTCCCGTCGCCGCGCTTGTCCATCAATCGAATAGTCACGGCAACGCCCGTCGGGTAAATATCGGTCGGGCCGGGCGTTTCGTTTTCGGCGTCCTTTTGGGTCACAATCCCCAAAACGCGGCTGCCATCGACCACGGAATCGTCCACCAATTTCACAAATTGCGCCCGGCCCACGCCAATCGGGGCCACAAGCTGCGGGAACAAAACCGCGTCGCGCAGCGGCAGCAGATTGAGTTCGTCCGGCACGGGCGGCGTGACCTGCCCGTTTTGTTCAATCGGCGTAAAGATTTCACCGTCCTTTGCGGTCGGCGTTTGGTTTTCAGTTACTTCGTTTTTTTCGTTTTCGGCCATAATGTGTACCGTGTGCCTCTTTCAAATACAAATGATTGTAAGCAAACAAAACGTGTGTAATACTTTATCGGTCTTGCGGTCTTAGTCCGTTAATAACTCAATCGTAATAGTGCGAACCGGAACCGGCTCGCTGATTTTTCGCGGCAGCGTGATGGTCAAAAAACCATCTTTTAACGTCGCCGAAAGGGCGTCGCGGTCAACGTCCCAGTCGCGGGGCAGAACGAACGTCCGCTCGAAGGGGCCGAAGTATATCTCGAGTTGGTGACATCCCGTTCGGAGTGTCCGCTCGTGTTCCGGCTCGGCCCGCACCCCGGAAACCGCCAAATAGCGACCATCGCCGGACAGAGAAACGTGGACAGCATCGGTTGTAACGCCCGCCAAATCCAGTTTGATGACCATACCCGCGTCGGTTTCATGAACGTCGGCGGCGGGCTGCCAAAACCTGCCAATGGCTCCGGGGCTTTCCAAAAAGCGCATCAAAGCGTCTTCGGTGAACCGGTTCATATCAAAGTCCATTTGCCGCATCACTTCGCGGTAATCGCGCCATGCCATCGCTGTTCGTTTCCTTCGTTCGTGCCTTCTATTTGTATTTACATATAAAAATGCTTTAGCGTTCCACACTCAACAAATCGAACTTATTTTGTCGTTCGCGGGAGAGTCGCCTGTATTTGTTGATACCCCTTTCCGTAACGCGGCGTTCCGCAAGGGAAGTCGAAACGGTACAATGTACGCAAACGAAAAGGAAAGTAAGACGATGAGCATCGGCGCAAACGCGGATTTTGACGAGCTGGCAGAGAGAGGACTTCGTATTTATGACGCGCTCAAAGGCCAGTTGGAACCGGAGCAGAACGGGCGGGTTGTCGCAATTCACGTTGATACGGGTAGCTACGCGACCGGGCGCAATTCGCACGAAGCGGTGCAGTCCCTACGCAAAACGTATCCAGACGGTCGCTTGGCGATACTTACGATTGGGCCAGAACCGGATTATGCGCTGGCGGCGCGATATATAGCAGGCGAAATGCGCGCAAGCGGTATCAAATGAAAGAAGGTTGCTTTCGTGACGGGTTTCCTCGCTTAACCATTGAATTGCCCGGTCGCAGCGGTTCGTTTTCCGTGGAATTTATCGTGGACACGGGCTTCGATGGCGGTTTGACTTTACCGGAACACTTGGCTCGTGATTTGGACACGGGCGAACCAGAAGTTCGGTTTATTCGTTTGGCGGGCGGCTTCCAGCAACAAAGCCGCTACTATGAAATACTGCTGGAAAATGAGGACGGCGAGGAGCAAGACGTGGAAGCGTTGGTGTTGGAAGGTAACCCACTCATGGGCAACACGTTTCTTGCCGAAATGCTGCTCTCCATTGAAACGACGGAAGGCGGTGAAGTCGCTGCCGAAGCCTTGTAAGCAACCATCGCCGTAATTTGTCGGGGCGCAAAATGATATACTTTCAACCGAATATAGCACTCAAATAAACCCAAACTTTTCGGAAAGTATTTCGTTTTTATGGCCTTGAAACTTGGTTTGCCCAAAGGCAGTTTGCAGGAAGCCACTTTTGCCCTATTTGCCAAAGCGGGCTGGAATATCCGTGTCGATTCGCGCTCGTACCAACCGACCGTGGACGATGCCGACCTGTCAATTTTGCTTATTCGCCCGCAGGAAATTTCCCGGTATTTGCAAGACGGGATTTTGGACGCGGGCCTAACTGGCAAAGATTGGATCGAAAACAACGGCGCGGACGTGCGCGAGGTGTGCGAGCTTTCCTACAGCAAAGCGACGCGCAACCCCATTCGCGTCGTCTTAGCGGTCGCGCAGGATTCGCCCATTCAGTCGCCGACCGATTTGCACAACGCCCGCATTGCGACCGAATACGTGCAATTAACGGAGCGGTATTTGGAAACGCACGGCGTACAAAACGCGAAAGTTGAGTTTTCGTGGGGAGCCGACGAGGTAAAAGTGCCCGTGCTTGCCGACGCGATTGTAGTCAATACGGAAACCGGTTCGAGTTTACGCGCGCATAATCTACGGATTGTGGACACGCTCCTTACATCGACGGCGCGCTTTGTGTGCAACCACGCGGCATGGGCGGACGACACCAAACGGGCGCAAATCGAAAACATGGCGATGCTGCTCACCGGAGCATTGAACGCGCATGATTTGGTCGGCCTCAAAATGAACGTCGCGCAAAGTCAACTTTCGGATGTGGTCGCGCAGTTGCCCGCGCTCAAGCGGCCCACGGTGTCGCCTTTGTACGATGAAGGTTGGGTCGCCCTCGAAATCATCATCGAGGAAAAGCAGGCCCGCGATTTAATCCCCAAACTCAAACGGGCGGGCGCGGAAGGCATTGTCGAATACCCGCTCAACAAAGTGGTGTATTAGATGGGCAAAATTATTTTGCTTTTTTGACGTAAGCCTTCTTGTCAAGAAGGCTTACGTCAAAAAAGCCGCGTTATACATTAAATTATATCCACCCTCGGAGTGCATCAAAAAAGGGTAAGAGGAGAAATTCTAATGTTGAACGGGTATTTGTACGGGAAGTTCGCAGAAAATCGGTTCCGCTCGCGGCGAACTTCAATTGCACTTGCGCGGCCCATCGCAGTGAGCCTGTTTGCCATGCTCTCATGTTTGTTTTCAGGTGCTCCCGCCTTTGCCGGGCATTGGGGCGCAACGGTATATACGTACAGCGGCTCCCGGCAGTCGCACAACAAATACCAGAATTATGGGCCTTATGCTTGGTCGCCCACCGGCGGCGGTCTTGCCACAGGCCCAAACGATTCCCAACTTTCGGCGAGTACCAGCGGCACGATCACCGCAACCGTGACGTGGGAATCGGATTTTCCCGGCGACAATCCTCCGGCAAAGGTCAACCTGAAAGAAACCGCCTTCGCCCAGTGGACGATGACATCCGGTACGGTGGATGATTCCGCCCCAGTATGGACGGCTTCGGGCATTGCGAACTGTGGCCTTAGCCCCGGTCAATTTTCGGAACCCCGCACCGCGACCACCGCCAAAGGCCGTCACGAGGCGTTGAAAACGACCGCAGATTTCAACAGTTCGTCAGGGGTTATCACGCGCTCCGTCAGCCCCAGCGCGTCCATGACCGGCACGACCGGTGACAACGTATTCGGGAGTCTCATGGTCAGCTGCGGCTACACGCTGTCCGTTTACGCAGCCCATCCGCACCCCACCAACTATCACCAGCATTCAGGAACGCCATACTTGGACGGGCGGTTAGAGTTCGAGTATCGCTGGGATTCAACCAGCGGCTTAAAAGCCCCTGATGGCATAGGTAATGTTGATTTGGATCACATTTACGTGGGTGAATATGTGACGTACCCTGACACGGCGGATCCATACATTCCACCGGATCCGCCATTTTATAATGGTCTGAATGGTGATTGGTCTTTTAGTAACCCAACGGAGACGCCTAACACAAACGTCAAAAACGGCAACGCGGGCAAGCTGTACGACACCCACCGAGGACTTAGCGGGTTCAGGAATCCACATAAGGCGGGGCCTTTCTCATTCACAGCAACCCAAATATATCGCTTTCATTGTGCCGATTGCATGAACGATGGTGAGTACGAGAAACTGATGGGGCCGCTTTTTATAACCCGCAAAGTCGAAAACATCACTGCCGACTACGAGAACGGAACTTGGGAATACTCGGTGCATAAGGCAGGCTTGACAGCTTCTAAGGAAGTAGTCTGGGACATATGGTAAATCGGCAACGAAAGTAAACCAAATCATAGAGTATCAATACAAACGAGCGCCTATGATATGTCCTTGCCAATTCGGGAGGGAACCTTGAAAAATACAGAACAGTCGAGTTACGAGTTCTCTCGCAACATCAACGCGCTTGTTGTTGATGAGATTGTCGATGTAGTTCACAAAACCGCTGACCTTATTCGGGACGAAGGCTACCCGACAATGGAGTGTATAAGCGGCGCGGAAGCGTTAGCGGCAATCACCGCGCAAAACCCGTGGCTGCTGGTCGTCGGCGAAACGCTGTCCGATATGGCGGGACATACATTCCTACTGCAACTCCTTGAAGAGCATTTAGCCCCGCCTTGCACAATAATGTTGACGAAGCCGTACAGCGGTGGCGGGTTCGGACGATGGGCGGAATTTGGCCCGGCGCAGAAAATGCCTAACATCTATCTTACGAAGCCCTTCAACCCAGCGGAGTTCCGCCATTTCGTTCGACTTATCCGTGACAAATACGAACGCACTGGCACAGGAGACATGACGCAGGAGAACAAAACGGAAAATCAACCTTAGAACCGCTATGATGAACAATTTGGTTCTTGTCGTCCAAAGCGATCCGCTTGTCAGTCAACGAGTCGTGGAAAGCATCGCGCTGGATGACTGGCATACTATCACCGTTTCTACCGGCGCGGAGGGCTTTGACGCCGTGGTCGCAAACAAGCCGTGGCTTGCCATCATGGATGAAACGCTGTCGGATATGACGGGGGATCGGCTGCGCGAAACAATCGCCGCCGAAGTTCTCAACGAGAATTTCCCACGAATTATCATGTTGCGACGTGCAAACAGTGGTGGCGGATTGGAAGTTTACAAAGAAATCGATAGGATGTTCCCGGTAGATATGTACCTCAGCAAACCGTTCAATTCGGCGGAACTCCGGTCATTCGTCAATCGGCTTTCTAACTATACCAAGCAAGAACCTATATCTGCCCATTGACAACCTATGAGGGGTCGAATCATAATTGGACACGTTAATGCTAAACCAAGACGCTGAGGATCGGATAGCGAGTATTAATGCCGTTGTTGTTGACGACAAGGCGGATGTGGTGAAAAAGACCGCCGACCTTGTGCGAAACGAAGGCTATCCGACGGAGGAATGTACAACCGGCGCGGAGGGGTTCACCGTTATTGCCGCGCAAAACCCGTGGCTTTTGGTAGTCGGGGAAACACTGCAAGACATGGCGGGGCACGTCTTGCTGCTACAACTCCTGCAAGCCCAGTCCGTCCCACCGTGCATAATTATGCTCATGAAACCGTCCAGTGGCGGCGGGTTCGGTAGGTGGACGGAGTTTGGCCCGGCGCGTGAAATGCCACATATTCACATTGGCAAACCCTTCAATCCGGCGGAGTTTCGCCTTTTTGTTCGCCAAATTCATGACCAGTACGAACGCACTGGTAGCGGTAATATGTCGCAGGAAAGCGAAATTGCACGCGACACTTCTCCCTAATCCGTTTTCGCGCAAACGACCAGCGGCCACTGTTTTCGATGCTCGGAAACTGAGGCCGCTCTTTTTATCGTTTCTAAAACGTGTCCATGCGGCGATATAAAACGCCGCCGAGTGTCATCTCCGTGTGCCCTTCGCCGGTTCGGTGCGGCGGCTCGGCGATTTGCCACGTTTGATGGATGCCGAACAACCCGCGAATGGTGAGCGTTTTGCCTTGCGCGTCCCAATGGGCCGAGCCGCCTTCGACGGACGTATTGCCCATGTTGAAATCCGCGCCGCCATTGCCCCGGATAATGACGTCGGTTCCATCCTGCCCACCCCACTGTCCGGCGTATTGATTGGCAAAAATCATCCGCTGCGCTTGGGCCGATTTTTGTGCGGCGACTT
Organism: uncultured Armatimonadaceae bacterium; assembly: GCA_964241985.1. Classification (GTDB taxonomy): domain Bacteria; phylum Armatimonadota; class Armatimonadia; order Armatimonadales; family Armatimonadaceae; genus CAXTBP01. The sequence continues at coordinate 8,056 of CAXTBP010000196.1, forward strand.
GTTCGGGTGTGGGCCGATTGACAATGGCAAGCACAATGCAGAACGTGGCGATTGCGCCGAGCAAAACGCCAACCGATACAAGCACCGTTTTCAGCAGCGAACGGCGACGCTTGACCGGCGCGGACGAAACGGAGGGCAAGCCAAATTCGGAACGTTTGCGTGAAGCCCGCTTTACGGAAGTCATCGTTTCGCTTTCCTTTCGTTATTTGTTGACCGCGCTGCCGGTTGCGCTCTGGCTGACATCGAAGGCAAACGGGCGGGATTCGCTTTTCTGTACTTCTTTGCATTCCCGAAGCAGCAGCGTTTTGGCGGCGACATCGCTTGGAACGGCCCCGAAGAAGCGAACGCGCACCTCTTCGCCCGGCATCAAATGGCCCTCGGCTCGCTCGTTCGCGCCCGCTTTGAGAAGCGATTCCGTGTAGTCGGAGCGGTCGCCGTTGGCATCGCGGACGACGGCAATAAAGTCGCCCCAATAATACCGCTGCTTGAGGTTCGTGCGGTTCTTGATCGTGAAGACGCCGGTCAAAAACCGTTTGTTCGCGCCGGGCGCGTGCCCATTGAGCGCGCCGGACACATAGGCGACTTCATCAAGGCGAGTATAGAACGCGCCCATCGCATATACCGTGCCGGGTTGGGCCGGGATTTCGTTTTTCACGGTCGCCCCGGTCGGATCGGCGGAATCGGCGACTTCGGCGGGCAGGGCTTTTACTTTATCGTGCAAATCGTAGCGGATAACGGGCGCGCCTTCTTCGCGGGACACGATGAGTTTGGGCACGATGTCTTTGGCCGGGACTAAAATCGCGGCGACCACGTTGATTTTTTGCGCGGGCTTCAAGCGCAGATCCAAAACTTCCGTGGTTCCGTCGCGTCCCACCGAGCGCAGCATTTCCGAGTTGTTGTCTTTGGCGTCCACGGCGGTAAATTTCACACCGTTCCAACTATAGCGCTGTTCTTTGGGCATTGGGTTATGCACGGTGTAGTGCAAAATGAGCAGTTTTTGGTCGGCTTTGGGAACCCACGTTTCTTCGCCCATAACAAATGGCACGATGCTGTATTCCGCGCTTTGCAGCGTGAAGTTAATCGGCTCGCTTTTTCCGATGGTGTAGGTCGTGCCGAATTTGCCGAAGTCGCCCTCCATTTGCGTCGTGCCCAGCACGATGGCTTGGTCGGCTTTCGAGGCAGCGGGTTTAATAGCGGGCTTCGCTGGGACGACAGGCTTTTTTGGCGCAGGCTTTGCGGATTGCGCGTGCGCCGCGATGGAACCGGACAAGGCCAGCAAAGCGGTTAGGCCAAGCGTAGCGGCGAAAAACGAAACGGGACGACGAACGGGGTTGAGTAAAAACATGGAAACACTCCGTAAAGGTTGATGTTTCCGTTATAAACCCCGCCCGTGTGCGAATCGTGAACAAAACAAACACGTGAAAAACTTTTGGCAAGTATTTTCCAAAGGCGAAACGACTTCGTTTGATGAACTGCCAGCGATGCGATGGAATAGATGCAGGAAATTAACCGTCGTGACAACACCCCAAATGCCACCTTTTGTGTGCATTGTTTCGCCAAAAACCGATAAAGCGACCGTTGCCGCCGCACCACTTATGCAGGCCGCACTTATCGAAGCGGGCTTCGCGGTGACGGCTTTACAAAATGCGGAGGACGCAAAACAAGCCCTGCTCAACCAATTTCATTACGTGGTTATAGTCGTTGACGAAATACAGCCGGACGACGACGGCGACGCTTTTTTGCCGTGGGTAAATGCGCTCCCCAATGCGCCCGCCATCTTTTTTGTTTCGACAGCGGCAGTCAATGAGCCGCGCGGTCTTCGCTACGACCTTGCCAGCAAAGGCTATTCGATGGACGTAATTTTTCGCAGT
>CAXTBP010000197.1:0-9845 GCA_964241985.1 uncultured Armatimonadaceae bacterium
CATCAGAAGCCATGAACCCGGCGGCACGGATGGCGCAGAAGAAGTCGGGGAGAGGGGGGCGGCGGACGAAACACTCACACAATCGTTACCGTGGAAAGGAGGCCGCGTTCCCGCAAAAACGGCAGCACGAAGTGGGGCAAATCGCTGGTCACGTGTTCGACCTGCCAGTCAATGAGGGTTTCGAGTTGGCTTGCGTCGTTGCCGGGCCAGCCGGTTACGGTCAGGCCGTGGGCGTGGGCTTCATTGACCAAGTCGCGTGATCCGGTCGCCAGCGGAATGTCGGCCTGCGCGCACCCCAATGCAAATGCGGTTTCTAAATCGGCACGCGACGCACACTTGCCGATAAAGGCGCGGGGCAAATCCGGCGCGACGGTTCGCATAATCCGAAGCGCGGTGGCATCAAACGACGACACCATAACGCGGTTCACGTAGCCTTGGCTTGCGATTTGCGCGACGAGCAAGGGGCAAAGCATTTCGAGCCGGGCGGGTTCGTCGCGCTTGATTTCGACTTCGAGCCGCACGTCGCCGGGCAAGAAATCGAGCAGTTCAACAAACGTCGGAATGCGGCACGGTTCAGGCCAATCGGGAAACGCACCGCGCGCATCAAGGGATTGCGCCGTTGCGAGCGTCATTTGAGAAATCGGGCCGGTTCCGTTTGTCGTGCGATCCACGGTCGCATCGTGCAATACGACGATCTGGTTGTCTACTGTTAGGCGTACGTCGAGTTCAAAGGCCCGCACACCCAAACCGTAGGCGTACTCAAAACCCGGCAGTGTGTTTTCCGGCGCTTCACCTTTTGCGCCCCGATGCCCATAAACTATCATCGTATTTTACCTGTTTGTGGCCGTTTTTTGCGCGGGCGGGGTGGCGCGGCGTGTCATGCGCAGTTCCATTACGAGCCGCTCTTTGCCGTCCGGGGTCGGGACGAACTGCTGATGCAGCAGCAAATTGTTGTTGTTTTCCAAGCGGGCGACCGTGCGCGAAACGCGCGCAGGGGTGGCGGAATCCAGCGATTTACCGACAAGCAGGACTTGCTCGCCGTCGAATTTGCCCACGCTTTGCCGGAACGAGAACGTCGTGGAGCGCGAATCGTACCAAACGCTCGTGAACTTGTCGGCTTTGGGATCGTAGCCCAAAAGGCCGACGCCATCGTCTTTGCCGCCGGTCGCGGGATTGTCAAAGGAAAATTCCGACCGTAAAAAGCGCCCGTCGTTGACCATCGTTTGTTTGCACGTGCCGTTGGTGCGCACCGGAGGCTTGCCGACCGGGAAAATAGACTTGACCACGAGCCAATCGCCCGCCATCTTTTCCATGAGTTTTTGGCCCGCGCCCGGCCCGGTGCGCGGCTCGAACGACGACTGCGGGTCGCGCGGAATATCCAACTGCTGCGGTTTTGCGGGTGGGTTGGTAGGGGGCGTGGTCGGCGGCGTTTGCCGTGCGCGCGCGGCTTGGGGCGCAAAGCCCATCAAAACCGCGAAAGAAGCGGCAAAAAGAAGCGGCGCGAAATTTTTGGAGCGGCGTGCCATCGGTGGGGAAAGTCCTTTACTGGCCCAATTATACGCGAAACGGCGGCGCGAAAACAATCGAAACCGCGCAAAGCGACGCGAACGGGGTACACTAAGCCGACGTGCCGGTTTTTCTACGCTTGCTTTCGTATTTGCGCCCGTATAAAAGCGCGGTTTGGGCGGGGCTTGCCTGCCTTGTCGGCGCGGTCGTCCTTGAACTGTCGCCCGGCTTGGTGTGGAAATACATCGTTGACACCATTATCAAAAATGGCCGTTTGACCAACGACCTTCTCTACGCGGGCCTGATTTTGGCGGGCATTTACGCCGCCGATTCTTTTCTGTCCGCCGTTCGGTCGCGCCTTTTGGAAGCCGTCGGGCAGCGGTTCGTGTTCGATCTAAGAAACGAACTATACCAAAAAACGCTACGCCTGCCGCTCGGCTATTTTTCCGACGCCCGCACCGGCGACCTTTTGAGCCGCATCGGCTCGGACGTGGACGCCGTGCAGGATGTGGTCATCCGAGGCACGGATTCCGTTTTGGCGAACGCCCTGCGCTTGATTGGCGTCGCCATCATTTTCTGTTCGCTGAATCTGAAACTGGGTTTGGCGACGCTCATGCCCATCGTTTTGGTCGGCTTCTTTTTGGGCCGGTTTAATAAACAGGTGCGCGGCGTGTACAAAGCGGCGCGCGAAAAACTGGGCGCGGTCACGGCGAAATTGCAGGAAGATTTGTCCGGTATCCGCGTCGTCAAAGGGTTCGCCCGCGAAAAAGAAGAGGCCGCTGCCTTTCAGGCCGTCAGCCAATCGTATCTGGATGAGAACTTGGAAGCCGTGCGCGTGCGCTCCACGTTTTTCCCGTTCGTGCGCTTTATCGCCTCGTTCGGACAAACGATAACCATTATTTACGGCGCGTATCTTATTTTGCGTGGGGAGTTCACGCTCGGCGGTTTGCTTGCCTACCGCACCTACGGGCGGTATTTTTACGGCCCGATTGACGATTTGACGCAAATCAACGATACCGTGCAGCGCGCGGTCGCCGCCGGAAACCGTATTTTCGCTGTCCTCGACGCCGACGAAACTGTCCGCGACAAACCGGGCGCAATCGAGTTGCCGCCGTTGCGCGGGGCCGTCGCGTTTGAAAACGTAACGTTTCGGTATTCCGCAGATTTACCGCCCGTTTTGGAAAACGTGTCGTTTCGGATCGAACCGGGGCAAACCGTCGCGCTTGTTGGGCCGTCGGGCGCGGGCAAATCCACGCTGTTTTCCCTCCTTGCCCGCTTTTGGGACGTATCGGCGGGAAGCGTCACTTATGACGGAATCGACGTGCGCGACGTGACCCAAGCCTCGCTGCGCCATCAAGTCGTAAGCGTCCCGCAGGAAACGTTTTTGTTCGCCGCGTCGGCCAAAGACAACATCCGCTACGCCCGCCCCGATGCGACCGATCAGGACGTGGAAACGGCGGCGCGGCTCGCCAACGCCCACGAGTTTTTATCCGCCCTGCCGCAAAACTACGACACGCAAATCGGCGAGCGCGGCGTCCGTTTATCGGGCGGGCAAAAACAGCGCGTCGCCGTCGCCCGCGCGTTTTTGGCGAACGGGCGCGTGCTGCTCCTTGACGAGGCCACGTCGTCGGTCGAGCCGGAATCCGAGCAGATTATTCAGGATGCTTTGGAGCGGCTGATGGAAGCCCGCACGACCTTTATCGCCGCGCACCGCCTGTCCACCGTCCGCAACGCCGACTTGATTTTGGTCATCAATCACAGCCGCATCGAGGAGCGCGGAACCCACGACGAACTGATGGCCCGAAACGGTTTGTACGCCCGCATGGTCAAACAGCAAACCGGCGACGACCGCACCCTTGCGTTTGCCGTCCCCGCTTAATCAAGGGGCATTTTTGAATTTTTCTCGGCTTCCAAACGGTCGGCGTACCGATTGTATAACGGCTTCGTCAACTCGTCCCGGTGCGCGGCAAAATAATCCATCGTTTGCAGAGGAAGACGCTCCAAGCGGCACAGGGTCGCGTAAGCATCGTAACATACCATACGCTGCGGTTCGGGATCGCGCAGGGCGACCATCAGAAAGGGAATGCTGGTTTCGTCGGCTATCGGGCGCAAGGCCATAATGGCGTTCAAGCGCGTAAACTCTGATTCGTCAAATAGCAGGCGGTTGAGCGCGGCAACGGCTTTGGGACTGCGTATCTTGCCGATTGCCTCGATGCACCACAAAGGCCCCGTTCGATCCCTACGCCATTTTTCACGAGCAAAGGAAACGATGTGTGGAATGACTTCCACATATTGATTGATGGCAAGGCCAGTTAAAGCGCTATCTCGCGTATTCTCGTCGTGGTCATCTATATACGGCAGCAACGCTTCTTTCACGCGAACATCTTCCACGTGCGACAGTTGAGATAGAAAAGTCGGACGCATCTCCGCATCATCTAATGAAGCGATTAGAAGCGGAACAAGCCGCGCCACACTCTGCGGCGCGGCTTGGGCTTGAATCAGTGCTTCGGATAGCTTTGTCGCGTTCGTCGTGAGCCGCAGTCCCGGCAGTTTCCCATCCACGACTTTCCATGTACTGCCTTCACGTCGAAGAAAAAACAGCGCGGTATCGCCTGCTTTGACGGGTTGCGCGCCGTAATAATTGTAAAAACGCTGTTGCGGGCGCTGCACCGTTGCGGAAAACTTTCCCGTAAGATTTCCTTTGAGGCACGAAATTACGTGTCCCCGTACACCGGTCGGTGGCGGGGGAGCAAAAGGAACGTCGTAGGCAAACTGCAGTAGGCCGGTCGAACTGGTCATTTTTCTCAAACCCGCTTCCACAGAAAAGCCCTCGGTCGCCTCACTAGGCGCAACCAAAACTTTTGCCACAACGATTGCGGTAGATTGAGCGAAAAGTTCATTGAGCCTTCGCGGCATCGCCACAAGTTCGGCCCGCGCGCCGCCAATAGGAAACAGTAGAGCCGCTATTAAGACGAGGAAAAGCCGCGTCTGCCTCCGCTGAAAAAGAACCTTTAAGTTCCCGTCGGAAAAGGGCGTCGTTGTTGTCCCGTTTCGCATTGTTGCTTTTGCCTTTCTGACCGAATGCCTTGCCGGAAACGCTTTGCGCTACACGGCGGGCATTTTACGGAAGAAACAAACGATGCCTTTGTTCCCGCTACTGTTTTGCGGGTAAATCCCAATGGTTAAACAGGAGTACATCAATGATTAAGTTGATTGTCGCTATCAAGCGGCGGCAGGGCATGACGCCCGAAGATTTTCAAGCGTATTGGAAAACGAGCCACGGAACCAAAGTGCGGGCGTCCTCCTGTGGGCAAAAATACATTCGCCGATACGTGCAGTGCCACACGCTTTTAGCCGATTACGCAAGCGGCGCGCAGCCCGCTTTCGACGGTACGGCGGAGTTGTGGTTCGATTCCGTCGCGGACAAGGAAGCGTTTTACGCCGACCCCGAATACTTGGAAACCATCGCGCCCGACGAAACCGAATTCGCCGACATGACGCGGACGGTGTTTTTCCAAACCCAAGAATTTCCGGTTATGTAGACGGTAGCTGCTGCGCGGCCTGCTCGGCTTCCTTGCGCTCCTTGCGCTTTTCGTTGTAGCGGCTCATTAAGGGCGTGACCGAAATGCCGTGGAAGAAAACGGACGCGGTAACGACGGCAAGTACAAGGGCGATAAGGTCGCGGGCGAGCGGTTCGGGGATGCCGTGTTCGATGGCGTAGGCCAAATAATAAATCGAGCCGATACCGCGAATACCGAACCATGCCATGAGGCCGCGCTGCGTGCGCGTCGCCCGGCTTCCTTTGAGACACAACTGCACGGACAAAGGGCGCACAACCAAAAACAGCAGGGGAATAAACCACAACGCGACAAGCGGCAATTCGGAAAACCGGATCAGCGATCCGACCAGCACCATCAGCACCATCTCGCCAATGTGCTCCAAGCGCTCGTTAAACGTTAAAAGCGTGTGCGCCAAATACGCGGGGGCGTGTTTCTCGTCGGTCGCGGCTTCTTCGGGCGTGTCCGGTTCATCTTCTCTACCTTCCTGAAGCGCTGCGACCCGCAGTGCTTCGTGCTGCTCGATGCGGCGCAAGGCAAGCCCGGCGGCGAACACGGCGAGAAACCCGTAGGAATGCAAAAATAAAGCGACGCCGTTGGTGAGCGCGATAAGGCCGAGGGTCAAAAACTCTTCCAGCCCAACGGCCTCTTTGTGGGTTTTCCGCAGATACAGCACCAAGTTTGCGATAAGAAAGCCCATGCCGAAACCGCTGCCGACGCCCGCGACAATCGCCCAAACCACATCGATTCCGAACCATCGAATGCCGCCCGGGCCGAGCGAATGCAGGCCCATCAGGCCCAAACCAAGCATGATGAACGGGAACGACCCGCCGTCGTTGATGCCCGCCTCGCCGGTCAACCCGAAGCGCAAACGGTCGCGGTCTTCATGATGCTCGACCGTAACATCGGAGGCCAACACCGGGTCGGTCGGGGCGAACAAGGCCCCCATCAAAACCGCCGCGCCGAGGGGCAGGTGCAGCAAATACACGCCGATGAGCGTCAAAAGGCCGATGGTAAGAATCATCGACGGCCCGGCGAGCCGTATCGGAATTTGCCATCGCTTGTCGGTGAGCGGCGGGGCAAGGTTCAGGCCTGCGGTAAACAGGGAAACGAGAATGGCGACTTCGGACAAAATCTCGATGGTGTGGGCGTGTTTCACCAAATCAATATCGAGTAAATCCAACCCGTACGGCCCGATTCCAAGCCCGACGAGCAGATACAAAACCGCCGACGAAACGGGCAAGCGTTTGAGAAGCGTTTTCGCAAGCGCCATCAAAATTAGCAGCGCACCGGCAAAAACAAACCACAGAGTCGGATTGGAGGGCATATTTCCGCTATACCCGCTTATCCCGAATTGACGCACGTTTTTCGTCGTCGCCGCTGGCTTAGGTACGTCTTTTATCGTTTCTTACGCTTAACATATCCGCTCCCTATGAATTTAGGAACTCCAACGAGACGAATTGGTAACGCCAATGTAACTGCGCGAACAGCAAACGCTCTTTTCAGAGATTGCCACATAATCGCAGCCTTCACAAGCGCTAACAAACATTACAGGAGTAAAAGTTAAATGAAGATCGGTATTATCGGCGCGGGGTACATCGGGTCAGTCCTTGCACAAAAATATGCGGCCAATGGGCACGACGTTAAGCTCGCCAATTCGCGCGGCCCGGAAACCATTCAGGACATCGCAAGCGACGCGGGAGCAACGGCGGTAACCGCGACCGATGCCGTAAAGGATGTCGATGTGGTCATTGTTTCGATCCCCGAAAAAAACATCCCTGCCTTGCCCAAAGACTTGTTCGATGGCGTTTCCCAAGACGTAATCGTGGTTGACACGGGCAACTACTACCCGATCCGCGACGGCGCTATCGAGGAAATCCAAAATGGGCTGACCGAAAGCGAATGGGTCGCGCAGGGTCTGAGTCGCCCGGTCATCAAGGCGTTCAATCATATCGTGTCCGACAGTTTGGCAAATCGCGGCGTGCCCGCAGGCGACCCGGCACGTATTTGTCTTGCGATTGCCGGAAACGACGCGCAGGCAAAACAGGTGGTGCGAACCCTTGTTGAAGAAATCGGCTTCGACACCCTCGACTCCGGTAGCCTTGCGGACGCATGGCGGCAGCAGCCCGGCACGCCCGCCTATTGTCGTGATTTGAATACCGAAGCCCTCCAAGCGGCACTGGCGGAAGCCGAAGCGGCTAAAATCCCGCAATACCGTGCTGAGGCCAACGAGGCCGCGCGTACGTTTTTCGCTTAAGGGTTTGTCGCACGCAAGCAAAGCGGGGCGGCGCTTCTAACTGGCGCGTGCCGCACCCTGCTATCCGGCTATGGCAACGATTTGTCTACCGCGCCTGCATCCATGCGAGCAGAAGCGAAACCGTGACGACGGAGCCGAGCGTGGTCAGCAAAATAGCGCGCGAGGCGACGGCGGCGTCGCGGTTATACAGGTTCGCCAGCATGAACGGGCCGGTTCCAACGGGGAGGGCCGAAAGCAAAATGGCGGCGTGCGTCCACAGCGTCGGCAAGGGAAAAAGCGTGAAAACGAGAAGCGCGGTGAGGGCGGGCTGAAAAAACAACTTCAACACGACGAGCCGCGCAACAACCGGCGTACTGCCCGACGTTTGTTTTTGCGCTAAAAAAAGACCAATCGTGACGAGGGCGCAGGGCGTCGCGGCGTTGCCAAGCAGAGTTGTAAAACTATCAACGGGCGCGGGCAGCTCGATTTTTAGTAGGGCCAGCACGACGCCCAAAACCGGCGCGGTAATCAGCGGATTTTTCACCAAGCCCAAACCGACTTTGCCCAGTGTTTTGTGCATCCCTTGACCGCCACCGTTTTGCGCATGCAGTTCGATGAGCGTAATCGCAACCGCCATCAAAACGCAGATCACCAAAAATGAGGCGATAACGGTTGCGGGCAGGGCCTGCGGGCCGAATGCGATGAGGCACAAGGGAATGCCCATAAAGGCCGTGTTTGGGTAGGCGGCGGCAAGCCCGTCCAAACTCGCCGCGCTCAAACTGCGGTGCGCCGACCCGCGCAAGCAGTACGAGGCGAAGAATGAAACCGCGAACGTCGCCATCATGCCCCCGCCGAACGCCGCCAAAAAGTGTCCGTTGAGCAGTGTTGCCGCCGACGTTTTCGCCATCGCGTGAAACAGCACGGCGGGCAGGGCCAAGAACACGACGAATTTATTGAGAACGACGGTTGCGCCGTCGCCCAAAAGGCGAATACGGGCGCAGCCGTAGCCCAGCAAAATGAGCGCGAAAACGGGCAGGGTGGCATTGAGGACGGCGGTCAAAACGGGGTTGCTATTTTTCCTTCGATTTTGGTTTGCGCCGAATTTTCGTCAAAGCGTCCAAAGCCGCTTCGACGGCGGCAAGCGCGTCATTCGATGCCGTATGCAGTGTCGCCTGTTTTTGCTCGAACGTCAAGCCGCGTTCGCCGAGCGCGTGATTGAGCAAGGCGATATGGGCGGGCGATAAATCCGCGCCCTGCCGAAAAGTGAACGTAATATGCGCTCCGCACGCTTCGGATGCGATGCTTTTGACACCGGCGGCACGGCAGCGCAGCCGCAGTTCGGTCAGCGCAATCAAGGCTTCGGCAGCTTTGGGCAGCGGGCCATATTCTTTGACGAGTTCGCTTTTGTAGTTGGTGAGTTCGGCCAAAATGCGAACCCCGCCCGCGCGGTCGTACAGGGCAAGGCGCGCGTTGGCGTCGGGCACGTAGCCTGCGGGAAGCGATGCGGCAAGGCTGGGCAGTTCCACGATAGGCAGCGGAACTGCGCTGGGCGGCAGTTTTTGCCCGCGCTTCTTGGTGACGGCGTGCTGCAACATCTGCATAAACAAATCGTAGCCGATTGCGCCTGCCGCTGACGATCCGCTTTGCTCCAAGCCCAGCAAATTACCCGCGCCGCGTAACTGCAAATCGCGCTCGGCGATTAAGTGGCCGGAACCGGGCGCGGTCAGTTCGCGCAAAGCCGAAAGGCGCGCTGTTGCCGTAGTTTCCTCGTTGTCGTCGCATCGGGCGAGGGCGAGCGTGTAGGCTTGCTTGTCCGAGCGACCGACGCGGCCTCGCAGTTGATGGAGTTGGGCCAAGCCGAAGCGGTCGGCGTCCTCGATAATCAGCGTGTTCGCGTTGGCAACATCCAGCCCGATTTCGATAATCGTCGTGCACACCAAAACGTCGAAAGCGTGTTCGTAGAATTGGTGCATCGCGTCGTCCAAGTCGGCTTCGTCCATTTGCCCGTGGGCAATTCCAAACCGCGCTTCCGGCACGAGCGATTGCAAACAGGCCCGCGTATCTTCCAAACTCTCGACGCGGTTGTGCAGGTAATACACCTGCCCGCCGCGCTCGATTTCGCGCACAATCGCTTTGCGAACGGTCGCGTCGTCGTGGTCGCACACCACGGTTTCCACCGGCGCGCGTCCGTGCGGCGGATCGGCGATAACCGAGGCGTCCAAAATACCCGTCGTTGCCAAACTCAAGGTGCGGGGAATGGGTGTCGCTGTCATCGTCAGCACGTCCACGGTTTCGCGCAAACTTTTGAGGGCGTCTTTGTGGTGGACGCCGAACCGCTGTTCCTCGTCCACGATCATCAGGCCCAGATTTTTCCACCGGACATCATCCGACAAAAGCCGGTGCGTCCCGATAACCACGTCCACATCGCCGCTGGCAATCGCTGTGACCGTTTGTTCTTGTTCGTCGTCCGGCACGAACCGCGACAATAGGGTGACTTTCAAATCGCCCGCCGATGCAAACCGCTCGGTAAACGTTTTGTAATGCTG
>CAXTBP010000198.1:0-9839 GCA_964241985.1 uncultured Armatimonadaceae bacterium
GGCTTTCCTCGTACACGTCCTGCCGCAAATACGCGCGGAATTTGGGATCAACGGTATCCACGACCAAAAACTGCGGCGGCAAGTTTTTCTTGAACTCGGCCCAGTCCTTCAACTTATCCGTCGATAAATCAGGCACGTAATCGCGCAAAGCCGTTCGCTCGAACGGGGGCGTGACGCCGTCGAAGCCGATGTTTTCTTCCGTCCACGCTTTGTTCAAGGCGGCGATGTCGTTGTCGAATCGCTGCCTTAGATGGTCGCGGTACAAGGTCATCAAGCGCGACGGCGCGTTGTCGTGTTCGCCAAAGCCCGCTTTTTTGTAATCCAGCGGCAACCGCTCGGCGAACCGGTTCCACGTCGTGACGATGCCGTCGGTGTCCGGGTTTTGCGCGGGCAATTCCACGCCCGGAATACTCACGTAGTCCGAACTGTGCGCGGCATTGAGTTCGTCCATGTTCCCCGCGTACCGGTCTTCCAAATACTTTTGGTATAGGGCGCGGTCGTCGCGGAAGTAGCGGGGAATAATGGCCTGCGGCGAATACTCGTTGTAATCGGTTTGCGATTTTGCACCCGTGGACACCATTAAAAGAAACGGGTACAAGGTCGTGACCGAGCCTGCGATAAGCACGGCGTACAAGAGCGCCATGCCCGCGCGCACCCGAGGCGCGCGGCGTCCGATTTGGGCGACGTGGCTCACCGGTTAGTTGCGGCTCCGCGATTGTTTCTTGGCGCTCTCGGCAAGGCGGGCGGCTTCGTTGGCGTCCAACTGCTGCGCGGACACGCGCTTGGTCGCGGAATCCGTGCCCGATTCGCCGGGTTCGCTCGCGTCCGGCGAGGCGTCGGCGACATCGCTTTCACCCGTCAACGGATTCAGGGCATGAGTAACACTCGCGCCGACCGCTTCAGCTTCCTTGTTCGCTTCCGGCGAAGCGGACGCGATGCCCAAATTGCTGTCGGCTTTCGGGCGCGATTTATCGTGCGTTACGTCGTTCAGGGAAACCAAAACGGCGTAGTTGAGCGTGAATTGTTTTTCGCGCGAATTTAAGCGGTTGCGCCCCTCTTCGCTCAACCCGTCCAGCCATTTTTGGCGCATCGCCTTTTCGCCCTCGTCGTGGCGGGCGCGAATATCGGTGGGCAAAGTTTCCCGGTCAACCAAAATCGACGCTTCTTCGCCGTAGAGTTTTAAGATTGTGCCTTTGAGGTTCGCGTAATGTGCGAAGTACAGGCCGCTTTTCGTATCGGCGGAAACCGCGTCGCGGGCCGCTATTTGCACGGCATCGCCTTCTTTATATTTTGCTGCCATTGAGTTTGGGGGATTCTTTTCGGGGTGAAATAGGTTAAAACGTTTGTTTTCCAGTGTACGCTCTGCGGGCGCGAGTGTCAACGCGCTGCACGCAGTATATGAAAAGCATTTACCAAAGGAAGCACTCCCCGCGATACAATTTACCGGAACACAGCGTACATAAATTATGGAAAAAATTACTCTTCACACGCCCCCCGAAACCGGGCGCGAGAATCACACCAACGGAACGGGAACGCCCGAAACAAATTGGCGACAGGCCGCGATGCAGGCCGCCATCACGCTCGCGGGAACCGACGGCACGCCCAAATACGACATCGTCAACGCGCTCATTCAGCACGCGGGCAGCGCGGGCGAAACATCGGCCCCGACCATTTTGCTCTTCGACGAGAACCGGGCGCGCACGCTTCAGGCCGCCCAGCGACTGCTTGAAAATGTAACGCAAATCGTCGCGCCGATTTTCCGCAAGGACGACGACGAACTGCGCGAAGAGTTCATGGTGTTGGGTTGGTGGGAAGGCACGCGCAAAGAAACCGGCGACGTTTTCCAACTCATTTTGTCGCCGACGCAGTACGGCAGCGAAGGCGATTGGGTTTTGGTTGGGGCCGACCGCGAGCGCACCTTCGACTTGGCCCGCGCCATTTTAGAAGACGCGACCGCGCACACGACCCGCTGCCTGCTGTACACGAGCGGGCGGTGGAAAGACGCGCCCGCCATTCAGGCCGAAGTGGACACGATTTCGTGGGACGACATCGTGCTGGCCCCCGCGCAAATCGCCGATATTCGCGCCACCGTGGAATCGTTTTGGTCGCAAAAAGAGCTGTACCACCAGATGGGGTTCGCATGGCGGCGCGGCTTGCTGCTGGTCGGCCCGCCCGGAACCGGCAAAACGATGGTGTGTAAGGCGACCGCGCACGCTTTCCCCGATGTGCCGTTTTTGTACGTCCGCGATTTGTACAGCGACCGGGGCGGCGACCCGATTGTGGAGTTGTTTTCTCGCGCCCGCCGCTTGGCCCCGTGCATTCTCGCCATCGAAGACATGGACGGCATGGTGGGCCGCGAAAACCGAACCGCGTTCCTCAACGAACTGGACGGCTTCAACAACAACGACGGCATTTTACTAATCGCCTCGTCCAACCACCCGGGCCGCATTGACGAAGCGCTTTTGAAGCGCCCGTCCCGGTTCGACCGCGTGTACCACATCGGCCTCCCCGACAAAAACGAGCGTGTCACCTACTGCCGCAAAATTCTGGGCAAGATGCCGCTGTCCTTGACGGACGAAAACCTCGACCGCTTGGCTACCCGCTTGGGCGATTCGACAAGCGGCCTCACGCCCGCGTTCCTCAAAGAAGCCCTACTGTCCGCCCTGCTGTCCTTGATGCAGAAAAGCGGCGTCAGCAGCACGGAAGCGAGCATTGAGAGCCTTGAAGCCGCCGCGCTCGAACAGGTCGAAGGCTTACGGAAGTATCTGAAAAAGGCCAAGAACCCCGAAGCGTGGGGCGACATGGTGGAAAGCGACAACGAAATCGGTTTCCGGGCGCGGTAAAACGCGCTCGGTTCTTCTCACCGGGAAGGATTTCCGCAAAATGCGACGAGGCGTTCATCGAGCAATCGGTCTGTTTTTAGCAGGGGCGACGGTTTTGTTTTTTGCCGGTTCGTCGCGGCGCGGGTTTGGGCAACCCGCGCCCGCCCCAACGCAAACGACGGAAATCATCGTGCGCGTTCACGATGCCGAAACGGGCGCACCCATCCCTAATTTGCCTATTGATGTGGGTGCGCCGTCGGTTTATCACAAAACGCCTGCCGGTCAAACCGATGCGCGGGGCGAGTTTCGTTTTCGCCCCGACCGCTACCCGGTTTCACTGGAATTAGGCAACATCTACCATCACGACGCCGGGCCACCGTCAGGCGCAGGAACCTATCCCGCGCCCGATTTTACGTTTTGGAAAACGTTCACCGGCGAGCAGTCTGAGAGCCGCGTGTGGAACGTAAAAACCTACAAAAACGCATTTGCCTACGTGCCTGCTACGTTTCGCGGCGTGGTTTACGATAACGCGGGGAAGCTGGCGGGCGGCGCGATTGTGCGCCTTTTGCGGGACAATTTAGAGCAAACGGTGAAAACGGATGCCGAGGGGCGATTCGCGTTCCGCACCACGCGCCTGCGCCCCGGCGAGGAACGAGGAGCGATTGTTCGCGCGCAAAGTGGAAAGGAAAGCGCTCTCGTTTATCCCACACCGGAGCAAACACGGAGTGTCATTCCGATTTGGCTCCGACCCAACCAATCATCCACGGTTACCGGTATGGTGGTCGATGAAAACGGCGTGCCGCAGGCGGGCGTGCCTGCTCGGTATTTTGAGTTTTTCCCACAGTCCTCGGCAATGGTTTCTGTTCCGGCCCGCGCGGGCGGCGTCACCGATGCGGCGGGCCGCTTTACTATTTCGGGCCTCACGTTTGAAGCGGATTATCGCTTTGAGTTCGGCGGGCAAACGCGGAATAATCCCACCTCGCCGTGGGCGCGAACGACCCTGCCCGCCGAAACGAATCCGATTCCTTCCTCCCTGATTCTTGGCACACGTCCCATCGCCATCGGCCCCGGTCAAACCCGCGATTTGGGGCAGGTTGTCGTGCTTCAGGCGAGCCGCACGATTAATGGCAAAATCGCTTCGCAAATCGGGCCGCTCCCTCCACATTTACTTGTCGTCGTTCGCGGCCCGCATACCAACGCGCTCGCCTTCCCCAACGCGAACGGGGAGTTTTCGCTGGGGTTTATTCCGCATGAGCCGCTGTCAATCACCGTTCACCAATCCGACGACGGGGGCGCATGGGATACCAGCACCAATTTCGTCTACGCCAAACGCCCGATTTATGAAGGCGACGTGACGGAAAACCAAACCGAGGTACAAATTATCCTGCCCGAAAAGAAGCCGTAAGCGGAAAGTCAATGAACAATTAGGGTCAGTTTCGGTACTAAAAGACGAAGGGAAAAACGATGGGGTTTAATCAAACGTCGAGCAGTGTTTGTGTCGCCTGCGTGTTCGCCCTCGGCATGGGTGCGTACTGGTTCTTTCAAATCGCACCCTACACGGCGCGGGCGCAAAACGGTCGGCTTACCGGCGAGGCCATCGCTCGGCGCAACGAGCGCGATTACCATTTCGCGGGCGAGATAACCGGGCGCGTTCTCCTCGACAACGGGCAACCCGCCGTTCATATCCCCGTCAAAGCGCGGTTCGTCATGCACCAAACCGGCGCGCAGGGCGAAGGCGAAGCCCTCACAGACGGGCAAGGATACTATCGTATCCACGGCTTGAACCCGCAGGGCTTCATAGTTCAAGTCGAAAACGGCGGCACGCCCTATATTCCCGAACCCGCCCGCCAAATTAAACTAACCGGTTATCCCAATCGTATCGCATCCAACATCAACTTCACGCTGCGCTTGGGGCCGCAAATCACGGTGCGCGTCCGCGAAGCGGAAAGGGGCGCGCCGGTGCAAGGCATCGAAGTCAACGCGACGCCCTTTATCGGAACCGGCGGTCAGCGGATTGGCGAAACGAACGCGCAAGGCGACTTTATGTTTCGCGCCAATAGTCCGTTTGTTCAGATGCGCCTTTCCGCCGACAAACTGCGAAAAGACGAAATTTACGCCGCACCCGGATACAGTTTTTACAAGCAACTAAACGTTCAAAATATTAGCGCCACAAATGTCGTTTGGGAGGTCAAGGTTTATAAAAATGCCTTTGGCTACGTCCCGGCGACTTTTCGCGGCCTTGTAAAAGACGCGCAGGGCGCGCCCGTTGCAGGAGCCGACGTGCTTTTGCAGCAGGACTACCGCAGGCAAACGACTGTCACCGATGCGGCAGGCCGTTTTTCCCTGCCCGCCCATCGCGTCCGTCCCATAGAGCACGACCGCGTTTTGCTCCAAGTGGAAAAAGGCGTATTGTCCGCGACGGTTTTTCCCACGCCGGAACAAACGTGGGGCGAAATTCCGGTTCAACTCTCCGCCACGCCACGAACCACCGTAACCGGTCAGGCGTTTTCTACGTCGGGGTGTTTCGCTGCGGGCGTGCCGGTCACGCTCTTTGGCGTGGTTTCCGATCCTTCCGGCTCTACCGGTTTACCGCCCCGAACCGGCGGCGTGACGGGTGTAAATGGGCAGTTCACGTTTTCGGGCTTGCAGGACGACGCCCATTACCAACTGCGTTTCGGCGGTCAGCCGCCGCGCGGTCAAAAATTCCTTTGGGGGCGTTCCGTTTTCCCCGATTTCCCTTACAACAAGGACTGGCTGCATCTTAAAAACGGTGAAATACGTAACGTCGGGCGGGTCATAGTTTACGCCGCCGATGCCATCGTCGCGGGGCGCATAGTGAGCGCCCGCAACCACCCCATGCGGGAATTTCACGTGGTCGCCGAAGGAAAGCATTGCCGCACTTCCGTTTCGCCGGATGCGCAGGGCTATTTTCGTCTGGAAAACCTTGTGCGTGAACCGCTCATACTGGGCGTGTACCAATCGGAAGACAAAGGCAATACGTTTCGCACCAGTCCGGGAAGCCTTGACGACGTGTATCAGGCCCCGGTGCAAGCCGGTGATACCCATGTTTCCGTCACCGTAACAAAAGACCGCTCCGAAAACACCCCGCCCTCAACCGACGCACGTGCGGCAAGACGAAAATGAGATTAGGTATAGGCAGTCGGGTCGGTGAAAAGGAGACGGTCGAAAGGAATTGAGGTGATTCTAAAATGGATGCCAAGTCTGCCGTTTGGGTGACGGTGGGAATTGTTGCGTCGGGACTTGCTTGGTCGGTTTTGTCAAAAGCCTACGAAAGGAAGAACCGGCGAATCCTTCTTGCCCAAAGGGAACCCCTTAGCGAAGCAGCCATCTTGGCGCAATTTCCAAACGACCCTGACCACGCGGTGGAAGTGCTGCGGGCATGGAACGCGATAGCCCGCGCTCTCCATGTATCCCCGTCGCGGCTACGTGCCGACGACGAAATAGCCAAACTATCCGGCGTGCCCGCATGGATCAGTCCTCCGATCAGCAGCTATTTTGACACCGGGGCATTGGTGGAAACCGTTTTTGCTTGCCTGCCGGAAAACACCGATGCAAGCCGCGTGACGACGGTGCGCGGAATTGTCCGGTGCGCCCTTGAATTTCCCGATGTCGCCGACGCACTTTCCCAATAGACTACGGCAAGTGGTCGATTTTGTTTTTTAGCGGGGCGTCAAAAAAATCTTGGCCCGCGATAATCGTTTTGGTTTTGGTTTTCAGGTCGTAGCACGTTAAGCGGTTCCAGCCTTCCAAATAGAAAAGGCGATCGTTCACCTTGTCGTAGGTGGGACTGCTCATACCGTTGGTGCTGTCGTCAAGATAGGTGAACGTGCCGTTTGCCTCACGGATAGTCAGCCGCCAAATCCACTTCCTTCCGGGGTCGCCGATTAGTATCAAGCGGCATTTTCCCATGGGGCGAGCGGAATAATAGTTCGCGCCCTTTGGGGTGAAAAGCGTCGGCGTCAGGGCGTTTTTGGGCGGAACGGCTTGAAAAGGAAGCGAAATCAGATAGGTTCCTTCCCATTCTTTTTCGTTTTTGTGGACGGCGTAGACGATGGAAGCGTCGCCTTCGCCGAACGCGGGGCGAGCGGCCATGTTTTGGTTGTCCTGCGTCAATCGGCGCACACGCCCGGACGCGACCTCGACACAAAATATATCGCCGATGTAACTGAACGGGCTGCCATTCCGGGGCGTTGCGCCATAAAAAACCACGAACCGCCCGTCGGCGGAAAACGCGGGTTCATAATCGGTGCGCGTCCGACTTGCGGGCACGTTGACCGGCGCAAAGGTGATTTGCGTTTCTTTTTTGGTGGCAAGTTCCCTGACGAAAATTCGGCGGTCGTGAACAAATTGACCGTTGTTGGAACCAAGGCCGGGTTTGCCCCGCGTAAAAACGATCCACTTGCCGTCGGCGGAAAACTTAGGCGTCAATTCCTGCGTGTCGGTATCGGTAATCTGCTGCACGGTTCCCGTTGTTAAATCCAGAAGGAAAATATCGGCTCCGCGCTTGCCTTCGCCGGTGAAAAGCAGCGATTCGCCGTTTGGCGATACCTCTATCGTGACGTTGTGCGACGGGTTGTTTTTCGGCGCGGTGCATCCGCCCGCGCACAGCGCGCTAAGAACCGCGCCCAGTGTCGGCAGGAAAATCGCGCGCCAAAAGCCACTCGGCGTAGCGTCGTTTTTCATTTTTCGGACTACCTAACGTGCGGCAAAACGAAAATCAGATAATAGTACGCAATCGGTGCGGTGAAAAGAAGGCTGTCGAAGCGGTCTAAAATGCCGCCGTGGCCGGGAAGCAGCGTGCCGAAGTCTTTGATGCCTAAGTCGCGCTTAATCGCCGATTCGCACAAATCGCCGATTTGGCCGAGCGCGCCCAATACGGGGCCGAGGAGCAAGCAGTGAATCCACGGCAAGCCGATCCAGTGGCCCCATAGGAGCGACATCAGCGTTGCGGCGACCAGCCCGCCAATCGCCCCTTCGCGCGTTTTCTTGGGCGATAATCGGGGCGCGAGCGGCGTTTTGCCCAGCCGCATCCCGACAAAATACGCGCCAGCGTCCGTGCTCCACGTCACCGCGAACACGTACAAAACCAACCACGCGCCTTTGGCTTCAAACCAGCCCGAAAGCGGATGCGGCAGGGCGGTGAACGGCAAAATATGCACGGTTCCCGGCAGCGAGCGCAAAAAAATCAAATACGAAAACAGCCAGCCGACATAAATCACGCCGAAAAACGTCGCGCCGATATTGGAAATCGGTTCGGGGTCGCGCTGCAAAACCTGATGAATCAAGGTTGCGATAACCAAAATGGCAAGCAGCGCGGGCAAAAACGACGTTAAAAGGCCCTGACTGACACCCCACGCGGCAAGCTGCAAGAGCGCGATAGCAAGAAAGGCGGCCCCTTCGGACGGGCGAAAGCCGCGCAGCCGCAAGCCCCGAAAATACTCCCAGCCGCCCAACACGGCGCACACGGCGACCGCGCCCACAAACGGCAAAGCCGGATATTCGGGCAGCCCTTCGGCGAAAACCAGCAAAAGCAGCAACGGGATACCCAGCATCGACGACGTGAGCCGCACCAAGAGGCCGGGTGGCATCGCTTCGCTCGCGCGACGTGCCGCCTCCTGCGCTTCCTCCGCGCGCTGCCGTGCCAGCGCAAGGGCGCGTTCCTGCGCGTCCCGCATCTGCTTTTGCGTCGATTGCAGGCTCGCTTGTAAGGACGCTTGGATATTCTCCTGTGCCTCGCGCATTTGCTTTTGCGCGCGCTGCCCGGCCTCGTTGACGGCGTTCGCGGCTTCGGTTAGATTTGGCGGAAGCGGCGGAAAACCGGACAAGCCGTTCGGATTGTGGTTCGGGCTTTTGCCGTTGCCGTTCGCGTCGTTTGCGCCGCCGGGGGTTTCCTGCTCGCGCGGCAATTCGTGGTCTGTGATGGGAGGCGTATCACTCATCGGGCGATTTCCTGTGCGTAGCGGTAATCGGCAAGGGTGTCCACATCGGCGGAAAGGCGCGGGTCGCCCCCGGTTTGCGCGACGCATTTGCAGCCCGTGAGTTCCGAGGCCCGCGTTTCGGCCTGCGCGATGGTCAAATTCCCCATCTTGAAGCGGAGCGCGAAGCCGATTCCGAGTAGCCGCGCCATATCCCATTGCGACTTTCGGGCGGCGAACACGCGCTCGATCAAAGCGCGGTTTTTCTCCAAAGCGTCCGGGCGCACCAAAAGGCACGAGCCGCCCGTATACTCGCCGCCCGAAAGTTTCGTCCACACGTTCGGGGAACCGGGAAACCGGCTTTCGTAGTCGGCCCGCGAAACGACCGGAAAAACGATGTCGGCGTTTGGCGGCGCGGTTTGCAAAAGGGCCGCGATGGCATCCATAGAGGCAAACGGCAAATCCGACGTGCAAACGAGCGCCATGCCATTTGCTATTTCGGCTCGCAAAGCGGTCAAGCCGCGCAGCACGTTTTCCGGCCCGGTTTGTCCTTCGGGCACGAGGCAAACGTTCGGATACTCGGCGGCAAGAACGGGCGCAAGTTCGGGCGGGCCGACAACGACGACCGACCCCACCGACGGCGCGTTCGAAATGGCGTCAAGCATAAACGCGATAAGGGGCTTGTGCGCAACGGGCGCAAGCGCCTTGATCGTCGTGCCTGCCGCGTCTGCGAGTTCGCCCGCGATGCGTCCGCCCGCCGTAACGACGACGGGAATCTTTGCCGCGCCCGCAGGCATCAGCGCACCAAAACTTTCAACGCGCGGGGCAGCACGCCAAACGTTGCGGGCGTCACCCCGGTCACGTCGCCGTCGATATTGAGCGGCTGCGCGGGCGTGGTCGTGATTTTAAGTTTCCGCACTTTGAACAAGCGCACGGCGGGATGGTCTTCGTGTTTGCCCGCGATGACTTTGGGCATCAAGGACAAAAGCGCAACCTTTGCCTGCGCGCGAATAATGAGCACGTCCAGCATTCCATCGTCCTCTTCTGCGTGTGGCGCGGCGAGCATTCCTTCCCCGTACTT
>CAXTBP010000199.1:0-9566 GCA_964241985.1 uncultured Armatimonadaceae bacterium
CGGTCGCCAAAAATCGTTTTGAACGCCATGCCTTCGGTCACGTCGTTTAGGGGCGTGGACGTGCCGTGCGCATTGACGTAACCGATGGCGTCCGGTTCCATGTGGGCGTTTTTAAGCGCGGCACGGGCGGCGCGAACGACACCTTCATGGCCCGGCGCCACGCCGGTTAAATGGTAGGCGTCGCCGCTCATGCCGTAGCCCACGACTTCGGCGTAAATGTGTTTGGCCCCGCGTCGCTCCGCCGATTCGAGGGTTTCCAAAATGACGACGCCCGCGCCTTCGCCAATCACGAAACCGTCGCGGTCGCGCTCGAACGGGCGCGACGCGCGCGTCGGGCAATCGTTGAACTTGGTCGTCATCGCTTTCATGTTGCCAAAACCGGCAAGTGAAATGGGCGTGACAGCCGCTTCGGTTCCGCCGCAGATCATGGCGTCGGCGTCGCCCCGGCGCAAAATCTCTAAACTGTCGCCGATGGCGTGTGCCCCGGTCGCGCAGGCCGTCACCACGGTCGAGTTCGGACCTTTTGCGCCCGTCAAAATCGAGATTTGTCCGGTTGCGTTATCGGCGATCATCATCGGGATAACGAGCGGCGAAACGCGACCGGGGCCTTTTTCGTACAATACGCGGAACTGCGCTTCGAGCGTTTCCAATCCGCCAATACCCGAGCCAACGAGCACGCCGACGCGGGCCGCGTTCTGCTCGTTTATTTCAAGGCCCGAATCTTCGACCGCCATGAGCGCAGCGGCAATTCCGAACTGGGCGAAACGGTCGGTGCGCCGCACTTCGCGCTTGTCCATATAATCACCGGGTTCAAAGTTCTTGACTTCGGCGGCGATTTTCACGTCATAGTCGGTCGTATCAAAGCGCGTGACGCGCCCAATCCCGGACGTACCGGAAACGAGGCCTTGCCAGTAGGCGTCGAGGCCGATACCCAGCGGGGTTACCGCGCCCATGCCGGTGATGACGATTCGTTTTTGCTGCTCGCTCATGTGTTTAGTTTGTGTTGCCATAAAAACGGCCTTTCCCCTCCCCAAAGGGAAAGGGGGAAGGCCGTTTTAGTTATTAAATTGAGGCGGAAACGGCTATGCCGTAGCCTGCGTTTTGTCGTCGATGTAGGAAATCGCGTCGCCGACGGTTGCGATTTTTTCGGCGTCTTCGTCGGGGATTTCGATGTCGAACTCTTCTTCCAAGCCCATCACGAGTTCCACCACGTCAAGGCTGTCCGCGCCCAGATCGTCCACGAACGAAGCGGTCGGGGTGACTTCTTCTTCGCTGACTTCCAACTGATCGACGACCACTTTTTTCACTCGGTCATACGTTGCCATTTTCGCACTTGCTCCTGTTGGCCCCGCTGTTCGCGTCGGGCCGATTTCTTTCTTGATGTACCGCGTTTACACAGATTTGCACCGATAGTATACCGTTTGTCGGCGCGAATGAATACTTATCGCGTGGTAACGGCTTCCACCGAAGCGGTTCTAAACCGTCATGCCGCCATCCACGGTCAAAACCTGACCGGTGATGTAGGACGCCGCAGGGGACGCCAAAAACGCGACGACCTGCCCGACATCGTCGGGCGTACCCAATCGCGCAAGCGGGATTTTTTCCAAAATGCCTTTTTGCGCTTCTTCCGGCATTTCACTTGTCATTTGCGTTTGGATAAAGCCCGGCGCGACCGCATTGACGGTAACGCCCCGGCTGCCCAACTCGCGGGCGACCGTGCGCGTGAAGCCGATAATACCCGCTTTGGAGGCCGAATAGTTGGCCTGACCGGGATTTCCGATGAGGCCCATAATCGACGTGATATTGATAATCCGGCCTGACCGCTGCTTTATCATCACTTTGGCAGCCGCCCGGGTGCAGGCAAACGTGCCTTTCAAATTGGCGTTCATCACGTCGTCCCACGCGGCATCCGTCATGCGAAGGAGCAGCCCGTCGCGCGTGATACCCGCGTTATTGACCAAAATGTCCAATCCGCCGCCCGCAGTTGCAAATGCTTCTTTGGCCTGCGCGAACAACTGCTCAACGGACGCGGTATCGGATACGTCGCAGGAAACCGCCCACGCCTGTTTGCCGGTTTCGGTTCGCACCGCTTCGGCGACCGCTTCGGCATCGGCGATATTGGTGCGGGCCGTGATCAGGACGTTCGCCCCTGCATGGGCGAGCGCGAGCGCGATGCCCTTGCCGATGCCCTTGCCGCCGCGTCCCGCGCCGGTCACAATCGCGTTTTTGTTTTCGAGAGAAAACGGGGTTTGGCTCATGCGGAAAGCGCTTCCTTCGCGGCTTCCAATGTCGCGCGGTCGCTGACGCCGACGGTTTTGGCGTCGGGCGCGATGCGCTTGATCAGGCCCGCCAAAACGTTGCCCGGCCCGCATTCCACGAACGTTGTGTAGCCGTCTTGGGTAAGGCGCTCAATCGTTTCGATCCAGCGCACCGGCCCCGCGACTTGGGCGGCAAGGTTGGCGCGAACCATGTCGGCGTCGGTCGCGTAATCGGCGGTCACGTTGGAAATAAACGGAATTTGTGGATCGGCGAACGGCGCGAACGGTAGCACGCGCTGCATCGTACCGGCAGCAAGTGCCATGAGCGGCGAATGGAACGCGCCCGAAACGGCGAGCGGCAAAACGCGCTTCGCGCCCTGCGCTTTCAGAAGGGGCATCGCGGCCTCAACAGCGGCGGTTTCGCCAGAAATCACGACCTGCCCCGGCGAGTTCAAGTTGGCGATAGTGACGACGCCCACCGAATTAACCTCGGCGCACACCTGCGCGACGTGTTCTGCCGCGAGGCCCAGCACAGCCGCCATCGTTCCGGTCGTATCGTCGGCGGCCTGCGCCATCGCTTGGGCGCGCTGGGCGACCAGTTTCGCGCCGTCTTCCACCGTGAGCGATCCGGCGGCGACGAGGGCGGCGTATTCGCCGACCGAATGTCCGGCGCACGCGGACGGTTTTAAGCCCGCCGATAAACAGGCTTGAAGCGCGGCGACGGACACAGCAAACAGCGCGGGCTGCGTGACGCGCGTGTCTTTGAGTGTGGCGTCCGGGCCGTTGAAGCAATAGTCGGAAATCGGGGCGTCGCAGGCGGTGTCCACGGCCTCGAAAACGGCGCGGCCTTCGGGCAGGTCATACAAATCGCGGCCCATGCCGACGGCTTGCGCGCCTTGCCCGGGAAAAACGAAAGCTAATTTACTCATTAAGCGGAGGTTTCCTTGTAAACAGTGTTACCCCCGCCGGGCACGTTGCCCCACTTAATAACGTTCGCGCCCCACGTCAGGCCCGCGCCGAAGCCGACGGTCACGACGATGCTGCCCGGCTGCAATCGCCCGGCCTGCCACGCTTCGCACAGGGCGAGCGGAACGGACGCCGCCGACGTATTACCGTATTTGTCCACATTGACGAACACTTTTTCCATCGGCAAGCCCAAGCGTTTCGCGGACGATTCGATAATGCGGATATTGGCCTGATGCGGCACGAACAAGTCTACGTCGGCGGGCGTAAGTCCCGCGGCGGTAACGGCCTCTTCGGCGGCGCGACCCATGATTTCGACGGCGAATTTATACACTTCGCGGCCCTTCATCATGAGGTACTGGCCTTTTTGCTCCATAACGGCGGGCGTCAGCGGCAAGCGCGAGCCACCAGCGGGGATGTTGAGCAGGCACGCGCCACTTCCGTCGGTTCCCAAAATAGAAGCAAGGACGCCTTCGTCATCGTTCGGGGCGGGCTGCAAAACGACGGCCCCGGCCCCGTCGCCGAAGAGGACGCACGTATTGCGGTCGCTCCAATCGAGGATGCGGCTCATCACTTCGGTTCCGACGACAAGAACGTTGTTGTAGCGGTGGGTTGCGATATATTGCGCGGCGACATCAAGCGCGTACACGAAGCCGGAACACACAGCCGCGACATCGAACGCGGCGGCGCGGGTCGCGCCCAAGCCATCCTGCACGAATGAGGCGGTCGCGGGGCACGTATTGGTATCGCCGGTACAGGTCGCAATGAGGATCAAATCCAAATCGGCGGCGTCGAGATTAGCGGTGCGTAAAGCCTCACGGGCGGCGGGCAAGGCCAAATCGGACGCGGCCTGCGAGGCATCGGCGATATGGCGCTGACGAATACCGGTGCGCTCCACTATCCACTGATCGCTGGTATCGACCATTTTGGACAAATCCTCGTTGGTGAGGATTTTTTCCGGTACATATTTTCCCAAGCCGGTGATCTGCGCGCGGCGCAGCGTGGGAAGCGGTTTGACAGGATTAAGCGGCACGCTGGGTGTCGCTCGTTTCTTTGTTTTTCATTTGTGCAAAAGCGTAGCGCAGTGCGTCCACGTAGCCCGACCGGGCGGCGTTCACCGCCACAGAAATTCCGCTGGCAATCGCGGATTTATCCGACCGACCGTGGGCGATAAAGGCCGCGCCATCGACGCCCAGAAGCGGTGCGCCGCCGAACTCGGAATAATCGACTTTTTGGCGCAGCCGCAAAAGCGACTGCAACAGCGTGTTGCGAGCGGATTCGTCGTTTGCCCGGTTCGCTTCTTCGGAAAGCATTCCCAAAATGAGGCGCGCCATACCTTCCACACCTTTGAGCAAAATGTTTCCGGCGAACCCGTCGCACACGACCACGTCCACTTTGCCCTCGAAAACGTGGTTGCCTTCCACGTTCCCGATAAAGTTGATGCTGGGCTGGGCCGCTTTAAGCAAGTTATAGGCTTCGCGGGTTTGTTCGTTGCCCTTGCCTTCTTCTTCACCGTTGGCGAGCAGACCGACGCGCGGGTTTTCGATGTTGAAAACTTTGTGCGCGTACACGGAACCGAGCACGGCAAAATGCAGCAGGTAGGAAGGGCGGCAGTCAACATTCGCCCCCGCATCCACAACCACGGCCCGCTTTCCGGTTTCGGTCGGCATCAGGGTCGCAATCGCGGGACGGCGCACACCCTCGATGCGCTCCAAAATCGCGGATGCGGAAACGAGCATTGCGCCCGTATTTCCTGCCGAAAACGAAACGTCGGCCATGCCTTTTTTCACGAGCGCATTGCACACGACCAGCGAGGCGTCGGGCTTTTGGCGGACGGCTTCGGCGGCGTGTTCGTGCATCTCGACAACTTGCGTCGTCGGGTGAATTTTGAGGCGCGGCGAATGAAGCGCATCGTCGCCCAATTTGGTAAGCTCGGCGCGGATCGCGGTTTCGTCGCCGACGAGCAGAATCTGCGACGTGTCGCCATTAGTACGCGACACGAAAAGCGCCGCGCCTCTGACGACTTCGGCGGGCGCGAAATCCCCGCCCATCGCGTCAACGGCAACCACCAACGGCTTGGAAGTGGAAGAAGCGAAATCAGGCATAGGAAAATTTGGCGTCAACGAAGCGCAAAGGCGCGGCGACGATTATAAGCAAACGACAAACAGAATAAATGAACACGAAATACGCCGAAACTACGCCGTCGTTGTTTCGGTTTTTCCGGCCATCCATTGCCGACCGTTGTAGAAACCGCACTGGGCGCAGATGTGGTGCGACTGGGCGGCGGCGTGGCATCGCGGGCATTCGGTCAAAGACGGGGGCGTCAGTTTGTAATGGGTGCGTCGCTTGGCTTGCCGCTGCGACGAATGGCGGCGTTTAGGAAGGGGCATAGGTTTTCTTCTTTATTTGGTTTAAGTGATTTAATCGTACATCATCGCTCGCTGCAGTGCAAAGAAAGCCCAAGCCGCGCGAAGCAAGAAACAGACCGGAACATTATACCATGGCTTCGCCCGCGCGCTACGTCCACGCCCCGCCGCCGATTTCACGCCTGTATTTCTACCCGGCGCGGATTGAAAAATCGCACACGCACCTTGAAAAGAGCGCCTTATAAAGGTTATCCTATTTTCATGAACAAGAAACGTGGTTCGTTTTCAATGACCGCAGCCGCAGTGACGCTCGCTGCTTTGCCGCTTCTCGGTTTGACGCATGGTTCGGTGGCGCGGGCACAAGCCCCCACCCCGCCCGTCGTTCCTGCCGCGCCGGAATTTGTCCCGGTGATTCCCTCTTCGACGACTGTGCCGCCGCTGAACGCCAAACAAGCCGAATACACCATCGGGCCGGAGTACAAGGACGCCCCCGAACTTGCCGCGTCCGCCGACGTGCCGCAGGGCGCGCTGTACGAGTTTACAATGAACTCGGAAGACAGCAAGATTTATCCCGGCATCGCCAAAAATCAACCGGGCGTCGTGCCCTACAAGCGGCGCGTCGTTTTGTACGTGCCCAAGCAGTATGTCGCCGGAACGCCCGCGCCGTTTATTGTCGCGCAAGACGGGTTGGGCTACCGAGGCGTTTTGCCCAAAGCCCTCGATACGTTAATCGCGCAAAAGCGCGTGCCTGCGATGCTGGCGATTATGATTAACTCCGGCGGCGGCGACGCGCAGGGCAGCGAGCGCGGTTTGGAATACGACACAGTGTCCGGCAAATACGCGGAATGGGTCGAAACCGAAGTTTTGCCCTATATCACGCAACACTACGATGTGTCCTTTACCCGCGACCCCGAGGGCCGCGCGACTATGGGCGGCTCGTCGGGCGG
The DNA here is from genome assembly GCA_964241985.1 of uncultured Armatimonadaceae bacterium. Taxonomy (GTDB): domain Bacteria; phylum Armatimonadota; class Armatimonadia; order Armatimonadales; family Armatimonadaceae; genus CAXTBP01. Next base: position 6,535 of record CAXTBP010000199.1, read on the forward strand.
CGCGGCGGCGCTTTCGATGGCATGGTTCCGCCCCGACTTGTACCGGCGCGTCCTCACGTATTCGGGAACCTATGTCAATCAACAGTCGCCGTTTAACAAGGAATCGCCGCGCGGCGCGTGGGAGTATCACGCCACCATTATCCCGAAAGCCAAGCGCAAGCCCCTTCGTTTATGGCTCGAAATCAGCGAAAACGATCTGGGTTCCAAGCGCGACGAAGCCTCGCTCCACAACTGGGTGATGGCGAACGAGCGTATGGCGACGGTGCTCAAAGATAAGGGCTACCCGTACCAGTACGTGTTCGCCCGCGCCGCCGGTCACACCGACGGGCGCGTCACGCGGCAAACGCTGCCCGGCGCGCTCGAATGGCTGTGGCAGGGCTACAAGGCGAAATAAAAGGCGCGTTTTTGGAAAGTTTGCAAAAGGGCGTGGCAACAACGGTAGTTGTTGCTGCGCCGACTAAATCCCGGCTTTTGTATGCGGATGGGCTGCGCGGTTTCGCGGCTTTGATGGTCGTGCTGTTCCATTTGTGGATCGGCGCGGGCAGTCCATCCCTGCCCGTTCGGGTCGGCCCGCTCGCCCCGAACGTTTCCGTGGATTTGCTGTCGCCCATCGGTGCGCTTGGCGGTTCGCGCATTTCGCTGTTTTTCGTGCTGTCCGGCTTTTTGCTGTATCTGCCGTTCGCGCGCCGCGATATGGGGGCACGCGAAAACCAAAACCCCAGCGCCACAAAAACGCCGACTCTATTTGCTTGGCTTGTGCGGCGATTACGCCGTTTGGCCCCAGCCTATTATGCCGCGATTCCGCTCGCGCTCGCGCCGCACGTCCTTCCGTTTTACTTAAGCGAAATGGGGCGCATCCTTTTTCGGCATTTGCCGCCGCGCGTGCCGCACTTCGGGCCGTTGTTTGATGCTTTTCCCGCCTGCTTGTTTTTTCTGCACGGTCTGTTTCCCGGCAGCGAAGCCCCGTTTTTCAACGGCCCGATCTGGACGCTGACGCCCGAAATTCAGTTGTACGTTGCGTTCCCCTTGTTGATTGCGCTGGCTCGCTGCCGCATTTGTCTGGGAAAGCGTCGTATCGGCGGTTTAGGAATTGCCGTCACGCTCGCGGTCGCGGCAAGTATCGCTTACCGTGTGTGGCTGTACGAGCAAGTCGGCTATGCGGTGTGGCGGGATGCGGGCGATTTGGCAAGCCCGTATCATTGCTTGGTCAATACGTTTTTGGGACGCTGGGCCGAGTTCGCGCTCGGCATGGGCGCATCCGGCGCGGTGTTACGGAAACGCTTACCATCCCCTTATTTGCTTTTGCCCGCGTTCGCGTTTTGCATGAGCGTATTTCTCGTGCTTCGCTCCGATTTGGTCATCGAAGGCTGGGTCGGGCGCATTTTGCTTGCGATGGAACCGGCCCCGTCGCCGCTCGCCGACGCCGTGGGCGGCGGGGCCTTCGCGCTGCTTCTGCTGTGCTGCGCCGCGACCCCGCGCGTGGCCCAATGTTTTTCGTCGCGCTATCTAATCGCGCTTGGAACGGTTGCCTACAGTTTGTATTTGGTTCACGTACCGCTCTTGTGGTGGCTGCACCGGGGCGTTCGCTTGGTGCTGCATTTGGATTCGGCTGCGCCGCTGGGTGGCGCGAACGGCAGCATTTCCCTTTTCGCGCTGAACGTTGTCATCGGCTTACCGCTTGCCCTGTTTATCGCGCGTACGTTTTGGCGGACATTTGAGCGGCCTTTCTTATCAACAGAACGCAAAAATACGTTAATCGTTTCCGCCGCATCGTAGCGTTTGCGTTTTGCAATTCCGGCCCGCATGGCGTATCGTTTAATTATCAATATAACGCTTTAACGAGAGCAACCCTTTCATGCCCGCCACCCTTTTGAGCCAGCCCGCCGGTGATGTTTCGCTCGCCCGCACGGACAACCCGACTAACTCGGCAATTTTGTCCGTGTCCGAAGACCGATTGCAGGGCTTTTCGCTCGACCCATTCGCCGACATCGCCCGCTTGACGGAATTGCCCTACGAAACCGTCACCGACGCTTTGCGGCGAATGCTTCGCGCCGGAACCATTCGGCGCATTCGGCAAACGCTGAACACGACCACGCTCGCCTCCGGTGCTTTGATCGCATGGAAAGTCGCGCCGGAAGCCGTGGATGCCGCCTTCGATTATCTGTTCAAGGTTGACCCATTTTCCGGGCACGTCGTCGTGCGCTCCACCGACGGCGCGACGCCGGGCGCGGGCTACCGTTTGTGGACGACACTCAAAGTGCCGCAGGGGTTTTCGGTAGAAAAGCACGTCGCGTTCTTGAAAGACAAAATCGGGGCGGAAGCCGTGCGCGTGATGCCCGCCAAAGCGTTTTTTGTTTTGGGTGTTGGGCACGTGCGGCGGCGCGGTTTGGAGCCGGGCGACAAAACCGACGGCCCTGCCGACATGACGCAAAACAAGGTGCAGACCCTAACCAACGACGAATGGAACGCCCTCGACGTTTTGAAGCGCGAACTGAACGAAGACGAAATCGGCCTAGACTTATGGCGAAACCGGGCGGAAACGGCGGGTATTGCCTTTGACGATTTCGTAGAAACCGCCCGTAATTTGGAAGCGCGGGGTATTTTGGGCCGCTTTTCCACATTCTTGGAACACGTCAAGCCGACGCAAGCCGACGAGCGCGTCACCCGTTATAACGCCCTGTTTCACTGGCGCGTGCCGGTCGGCATGGAAGAAAAAGCGGGCCGCGAGGTCGGACGATTTTACTGCATGACCCATGCTTACTGGCGCGACGGCGGCGAGGATTTCGCTAACGTCAACATTATGGGCGTCGCCCACGGGCAGGAAAAACCTAAAGTCTTGGCGCACAAAGCCGCCATCGACGCGCATCTCAACTCGGTCGGCATCCCCGTTTCGTACACGAACGTATTTTGGGGCGGGCGCAGCGAGATCAAGCCCTCGGAAATTTTGCCCGGCGCCTACGAACAGTTTTGCAAGGAAAACAGCTTGGACGTAAACGCAATGCGGGAAGAATAGCAAGCGGGCGAAAGTGAGG
>CAXTBP010000199.1:9576-9815 GCA_964241985.1 uncultured Armatimonadaceae bacterium
ACACGTCGCCTGCTTCACCCGCCTTTTCGGCGCTTTCTTTTTGAAGGGAGCCTGATCGCATTGTCCGAGCCGCTGCCGCCTCCGTCGCCGTCAACCGTTCCGCCGCCCCCGCCGCCCGAAACCGAGGGCGCACCCGGCACGCCGCCTGCCGAACCGCACGCTGACGATCCGTTCGACGTGTGGCTTTCGATTCGCCCCGCCGCTGATTTTTTAGGAGTCGGCCCACGCCGCTTATTGTC
>CAXTBP010000200.1:0-9731 GCA_964241985.1 uncultured Armatimonadaceae bacterium
GTGAGCGGGCCATCCCCTGCAATGTGGCAGTGCTTCGACCCACCCAACGTCAAGTAAGGCAGTTTGTATGTCCCTTTCCGCTCCTTTGCCGACCGCGCCGTCTGATACGTCGCCTCGGCCCGTTTCGGCAGCCGTTGCCGAATCCGAAACCGCGCCCTACGCGCAAGGCTTTTTTCAGCGTTTTTTGTTCGGCCCGCCGATTGAAACCCGGCATCAAGAAGAAACCCACCTACCCAAGCGTTTGGCGCTCCCGATTTTTGCCTCCGACGCCATTTCCTCAGTTGCCTACGCCACGCAGGAAATTTTGCTCGCCCTCGGTGCGGCGGGCTACGCCGCCGCCTCATATTCGCATTTGTACGGGCAGTATTTGTGGGGCGTGACGCTTGCGATTGTCGCGCTGCTTTGTATCGTCGTGTTTTCGTACCGGCAAACGATTTTTGCGTACCCCAAAGGCGGTGGCTCGTACATCGTTACCAAAGACAATTTGGGCGCGAAGCCGGGTTTGGTTGCCGCCGCCGCGCTTCTGATCGACTACGTGTTGACCGTTTCGGTGAGCATCGCGGCGGGAACGCAAAACCTGCTGTCCACGCCGCTGCTGGCCCGGCTGCATCTTCCCGCTGAAGGCGTGTGTTTGTTTTTCATCGCTTTGTTGGTGATCGCCAATTTGCGCGGGCTTAAAGAATCCGGTAAATTATTCGCCCTGCCCACGTATATTTTTATCGGCTTGGCCTATCTGCTGCTCGGCGTCGGTTTGATTGGGCCGCTTTTCGGATGGCAGCTGCATTTGGACGCCCTCGATAAAGTTACCCCGGACGCTACGCACCCCTCAGCGGGCACGACGGGGCTGGGCGCACTGGGGATTCTGGTCGCCGTGCGCGCGTTCGCCAACGGCTGCTCGGCGATGACCGGAACCGAGGCTATCAGCGACGGCATTCCCGCCTTCAAGAAGCCGCAGTCGCAAAACGCGGCGACGACGCTTTCGTGGATGGCCGTGATTTTGGCGACCCTGTTTTTGGGTATTTCCACGCTCGCCGCGAATCTGCACGTTATGTACGGCGCGCACGGCGACAACGGGTCGTCTCCTGCCGTACTCGATCAGTTATCGGGGGCCGTTTTTGGGCGCACCGGGCCGTTTTCGTTTTTGTATTACGCAGTGCAATTTGCGACCGGCGCGATTTTGGTGCTTGCCGCGAACACGAGTTTCGTGGACTTTCCGCGCTTGGCATCCATTCTTGCGAACGACCGCTATCTGCCCAAAGAGTTGGCGCACCGGGGCGACCGTTTGGTGTTCGGGCGCGGCATCGTGCTGTTGGGATTTTTCGCGGCCCTGCTCATTATTATCTTTCAAGGCAGCGTTGACCGGCTTATTCCCTTGTACGCGCTCGGCGTTTTCACCGCCTTTACGCTGTCGCAAACCGCGATGGTGCGCCGCTGGCAAAAAGAGCGGGGCGCGGGCTGGCAGGCCAAAATGGTCGTTAATGGCATCGGCGCGATTGCGACCTTCATCGTGTTTACCGTCATTTTGATCGAAAAAGCCCCGGAAGGCGCGTGGGCCGTGGTCGTCGTGGCGGGGATTTTGACGGTTTTCTTTAACGCCGTTCATAAACGCTACGAGGTGCGACAGCGCGGTTTGGCGTTCGCGGACTCCCCGATTTCGGCGGCGGAAATGGGCACGAACGAGCACGGGCCGGGCACGTCGGCAACTCTGGCCGACGCCTCGCACGCGGCATGGAAAAACGCCAGCCCGATTGTGACGGCGGCGACGCCGTCGCTCAACGGTACGCTCGTGCGGGCGAGCGGCACGACGCCTATTATCCGCAATCTGCCCGGTATGCCGACCCGCAACACCGTCATTGTTCTGGTGCCCGGCATTCATAAAGGCATTATTCCCGCTATCAATTACGCCCGCTTGATTGGGCGCGACATTCGCCCCGTGTATATCGAAATCGATCCGGAACTCACCGACGGTATCAAGGCGGAATGGCGCAAGCACATCCCCGACATTCCCTTAATTGTCAAAGAATCGCCGTACCGCTCGCTCGTGCAGCCGCTTTTGGCCTACATCGACAAAGTGACCGACGAATTCGACGACGACGTGGTGACGCTCATTATCCCCGAATCGTTTTCCGGCAACGTGCTGGACACCCTGCTCCGCTCCACCGCCGCCACGCAAATCAAACTCGCTTTGCTGGGCCGCGAAGATGTGGTTGTTACGAACGTGCGCTATCGGCTGGCGGATTAAATTTGGCCCCTGCCCCCATTATTGCGGGCAGAGGGTCTTCGGGTAAACTATACGCAGAACATACCGACGAAGGAACAATGGCGCACATGGATGTTCGGCAAATTCCGCAACGCATCGTAGAAAAAACGCTCCGACGCGGCACGGGGCGTCAGGCTCCGCAATCGCCCGAAGAAATTATGCAGCAGGCGCAAACCGAAATGCGCGAAGCACAGGCCCGCCGCCGCCAACAGATCGTGGAGGCGGTAACTAAAAAGAACTACCATTTAGCCGAAGCGAACGATCTGCGTGCCCGCGTCGAAAACTTGGCAAACAAGGCGAAACTGGCGGAAACGCACGGCGACGATTCCCTTGCCCGCTCCCTGCGTTCGGAACACCAAACCTACGTAGAACTGCTTACGTGGTCGGAAACCGCTTTACGACAAGCCGAAGCGCAAGCCGACGAAATCAAATGGGCGGCATGGCGCGACGAAGAAACGCTCCGCCAAAAAACGGCGGAGGCCATCGCGCTGCAAGCAGAAATGCGAGTGTTGAAGTTACAAAAAACACTCGCCGCCGCGCTCAATGCTCTCAAAAATGCGCCCGCCGCGCCCGAAGGCTGGGCCGAGCGCAAACAAGCCCTGACAGCAACGCTCACAAACTACGAGGCCGATTTCGCCGATGCCCTCCGTGCGTCCGAAGAAGCCGTGGCCGCCCTGCACGATAAAATCCGTGCGCCCCGCGAAAAAGGCGACCGTACCACGGTATATCTGCTGCGTGAAGAATTGCAAGCCGAAGAAGCCGCCCTCACGCTTTTGCAGGAAGCCCACGCCAAAGCCCGCGACGTGCGCTTGCGCATCGAACGCTGGGCCTCCATCGGTTCGGAAAACGCGGCGGAGCACTGATCGACCTTTTGCGCCCTTTGTGAAATTGTGAAAGCAGGCCGTTTATGTTGAAGCGTTTTTTGAGCCTTCTCAAAGCCTTATTCGCCACCGAGCAAAAAGCGTCAGACGACCCCGCCCGCCTGCTTAAGCAAGCCCAAATCCAAATGCGGGAAGCGCAGGTACTTAACCGACGGCGGGCCGTGGACGCCGTGCCGGCAAGAAACCATTTACAGCAACAACTCAACGATATGTGGAGCCGCATTGACGAACTGACCGACCAAATCACCGACGCCGAACAGCGCGGCGACAATGAAGAAGCTCAAAAAATGCGGCAGAAACGCGACGACACCGTGGAATCGCTTGCGCGAATGGACGCGCATTTGACGCGGGCGATTGAGATGAGTGAGCAGAGCAAGGACGCCATTCAGCGCGAGGAAGAAAAAATCCGCCAAAAAACGCGCGAGGCTTTGAAACTCAAAGCGCAATGGCGCAACACCCTTGACGAAAACAACCGTTACCCACCGCAAAACGATTTGGTTATAAAATGGGTGATTGCGCTAATTTGGCTTTGCCTTTTGGGCTTACTGATTTTACGAGTCATTGGCTGAACGCAAAAACGCCCGCTCTACGAAGCGGGCGTTGTCATTTTCGGGGTTGCGCGGCGTTTAGTCGGTGAAGCCCATGCCTTGCGCGGGCTCAAACAGGAACCATGTGCGCCGCTCGGATTGATCGATTAGCGTTTCCAATTCCGACGCGGTGGCGACATCTTCGTATTTATCGCACACGTCGTGCGCTTCGCACATGGCTTTGGTGTTGTTTTTGTTGTCGGTCATGAGCCGCTGCACCATATCGAGCGGGGACACAAAATCCTCGTTGCTGTCTTCGATGGTTTGCAACTGGGCGACGTGCCCGATGGAGCGAATCGTCGTGCCGCCGATTTTACGAACGCGCTCGGCAAGAATATCGACGGATTCCAAAATCTGCTCGGCGTGCTCGTCGAACAGCAAGTGGTAGTCGCGGAAATGCGATCCGGCCAAATGCCAGTGGAAGTTTTTGGTTTTGACGTAGAGCGCGAGCGCATCGGCGACCAGCGGATTGACGGCGGCGGCAATCGCTGCCGTGCCTTCAGGCGTGATGTCGGTCGGGGTGGCGATGGCGCGGGCAGGTTTGGCCCCGGTTTTGGTTCCGTCGCCGCTTTCGGTTTGCAGTTGCACGGTCATTGGTGCGGGTTCGCGGGTTGCGGTAGTGGCTGCCATAGGATGTATTGCTTTCTATTGGGTTGGGTGTTTTGTGTTAATTTTGTTGGCAGAACCGCCTCTTTGGTGATGTGGTTCTGCCCTGTTTGATGTACCCGCGCCGAACCGTTTTAACCCGCTGCAAACAAACTTTTACGTTACGGAGGCAACCGCTTTGTGAAGTGGAATAAGTTGTTCGGCACGAAGCGACACGAGTGCAACTGTGCGGCCTTGCGTGTCGCTAAACTCCACATCAAACACGCCGGGGGCGAGTTCGTCCACTGCCGTTCCCATCTGTCCTTGTCGCAGATTATGTTCGGGAACGTCTTCCAAAAGCGCCACAACATCTAACTCGTGAATTGGTATGGGTTTAATTTGCATTTATTTTTCGCCCATTGCGCGCGGTATGGCCCCTTCGTAGGCGTCGCGGAGAACGGACAGGGGCACGTCCAGAAGCCCGGCGGCATCCAAGCGGTCGTTCGATTTGACCTGCCCAATGAACACGGCTTCGATGCCTTCGGATTCGGCGATGTCTAAAAGCGCGTCTTGTTTTTCGCCGGGCGCGACGGACACGATAATGCGGCTCGCGGCCTCGCCGAACAAAATGGCGGGCCAGTTTTGGTCGCCGAAATCGGTCACGGAAAAGCGGATTTCGGCCCCGCGATTTCCGGTCAAGCAGCTTTCGGCGAGGGCGACAATCGCCCCGCCATCGGCGCAGTCGTGGGCGGAATGCAGCAGGTTTTGCGCAATCGCGCGGCGGGTCGCCGATTGAACGCGCATTTCGGAGTTCAAGTCGAGGCGCGGGGGCTTGCCTTCGTCCCGGTTGTGGACGAGCGAAAGATACTGGCTGCCGCCCATGCCGGTTTCGTTTTCCCAGTTTTGGGGGCGCAAAAGATAGATCAAGTCGCCGTCGTTTTGCCAGCCCATCGGGCACGGGGTAACGCCCTCGTCGAATACGCCAACCATGCCGACGGTGGGCGTCGGATAGATCGCGCCTTCCGGGGTTTCATTGTAGAAGGACACGTTGCCGGAAACGACGGGCGTGCCGAGCGCGTCGCAGGCTTGGGCCATGCCGTGGACAGCCTGCGTGAACTGCCAAAAGCCCGACGGTTTTTCCGGCGACGGGAAGTTCAAGCAGTCGGTTACGGCTTTCGGAACGGCTCCGACACACGACAAATTGCGGGCCGCTTCGGCGACCGCAAGCTGCGCGCCGACAAACGGGTCGAGGTAACAAAAACGGCCGTTGCAGTCGGTCGTCAGCGCGATACGCCGCCCACCCGCTTCGCGCACGGACAAAACGGCGGCATCGCCCCGGCCCGGCAGCACTTCGGTTTGCGTTTGCACCTGCGTGTCGTATTGCTCCCACACCCAGCGTTTGGACGCAATCGTCGGTGAGGAAAGCAAGTCGCGCAAAACGGCGGCGTAGTCGGGCGGTTCCGGCAAGTTATCGACTTGGGCGGACTGAACGCGGGCGATATAGTCCGGCTCGGCGGCTTCCAAATGATAGGTCGGGCAATCGTCGGCAAGGGATTTGGCAGGAACATCGGCAAAAACCTCATCGCCTTCGCGGATAACGACGCGGCCTGTGTCGGTGACGTGTCCGATGTAGGCGGCCTGCAAACCCCACTTCTTAAACACGCGGGCCACATCGTCCTCATGGCCTTTTTGCACGACGGCGAGCATTCGTTCCTGCGACTCGCTCAGCATAACCTCGTAGGGCGTCATGCCCGATTCGCGGCGCGGGACGTGGAGCACGTCCACATCCATGCCCATGCTCCCCTTCGCCGCCATTTCGCACGTGCCGCACGTGAGGCCAGCCGCGCCCATATCCTGAATACCGACGATATAGCCGGTTTCGAGGGCTTCGAGCGTGGCTTCAATCAGCAGTTTTTCCGTGAACGGGTCGCCGACTTGCACGTTCGGTCGCTTGGCTTCGGATTCTTCGGTGAGTTCAACCGACGCGAAGGTCGCGCCGTGGATGCCGTCGCGCCCGGTCGCGCTGCCCGCGTACAAAACCGGGTTCCCGACGCCGGACGCCCGCGCGGACGCCACCCCCGAAAGCGGCACGACGCCGACCGACATCGCATTCACCAGCGGGTTGCCGTTGTAGCACGGGTGAAAATAAATCTCGCCCCCGACGGTCGGAACGCCCACGCAGTTGCCGTAATCGCCGACGCCTTTGACGACGTGCTCAAACAAATAGCGGTTGCGGCCCACATGCGGATCGTCGCCCGTAATCGGCCCGAACCTAAGCGAATTGAGCGATGCGATAGGCCGCGCGCCCATCGTGAAAATATCGCGCAAAATGCCGCCCACGCCGGTCGCCGCACCTTGATACGGCTCTACCGCCGACGGGTGATTGTGCGATTCCATCTTAAAGGCGACGCCCCAGCCCGTATCGCCGAGCGGCACGACGCCCGCGTTTTCCAGCGCCCCGGTTTCCTGCGCCTTTTTGTATTCGCCAAAGGCTTTCAAAACAGGCCGCGAATACTTGTAGCCGCAGTGTTCCGACCACATCACGGAATACATCCCGATTTCCGTGTACGTCGGCGTACGGCCCAGCGTTTGCACGATGAGCGCGTATTCGCTGTCCAAAATGCCCATCTCGCGGTACACGCGCGGGTCAAGGTCGTCGGCTGCGGAAACGGAAGAAGCGGAAGCGGTTGTCGTCATACGCTCATTTTACCCCGTGGCCGATTGCGAATGTTTAGGAGGGTACAAGCACGACGTTGATCTGCTTTTCGTCGTAAAAGCGTTGGGCAATATCGGCTAATTTGTCATAGTAGCGGTAACGGCGCGGCATATTGTGATCGGTACGAACCGGAACGCGCCACACGGGGCCTTCGGGGCGCGTGCCTTCCAAGACCTCAATATCTAAGTCGATTGGTTCTTCAACACGCGCGTATTCCAGCACCAAGCGAACAATTTCTTCTTTAGTCATCTTGAATTTCCAGCCAGTCGAAAACATTTTCCATACGCTGTACCGCACTCAAAGCCGTTTGGCGATTCACAAGCGCGGCAGGGAGATAGTCCGCCTCTGCTCGCGCATTTAGCAAAAAGCGAAACTCGTGCACGATTTTTTGCCGCACGTAAACCGGAAAGCCACCCAAATTATTGAGAATGAACTGCGGCAATTCGTTGTGCGTTGGATTGTTATTGCCATACCCGAACGTCACGCTTCCGGCAAGCAGGCTTGTTAGAGCGCAATAGACGGCGTAGTATGCGCGGTTGGCGCAGGCACGAAATCGTTCCGCCGCCAGCAATTCCGCTGCTGTCGCCCTATTTTCCAGTGCCATTTCTCGCCATGTCGCCACGGGTTTATTTTATCCTGCCTGCGTTTGGTTGCGATAGCCGGTACAATTCGGGCGGCAGCGGAACGTGCCGAAAATGAATGGAATCAAGTTGAGTGTCCCGTATGCAGCACCAAGAGTTTGAACCGCCCGGCGCGCTAAAAGATACTATCAAGTGCTTTTGGTACAACAAACAAGATTTCGGGGAGCAGCCATCGAATTTCGAGGTCGTGCCCGACGGCTACGCGGAAATTATTTTTTATTTCGGAACCCTGTGCCGTTTTTCTACCGAGGGCGATTTGCAGCCGTTGCCATCCCCGTTTTTGATGGGTTTACTCAATCAGACGGTGCTTTTTTCCACGCAAAATCGTTTGGAAATTATCGGCGTGCGGTGCTTTCCGTGGACGGTATTCGATTTGCTCGGTTTGCCGTCCGGTAGCGACGGCGTGCGCGTTTTCGAGCATCCCATCGCTCAGATTCAACCGGCGCTGGCGGAAAAAATCAAGACGGGCACGATGCTGGAAGCACTCACTTTGGTAGAACAGTATTTCTTGAACGCGCGCTTGGAATCTGCCACCGACGTTTTACTGCTCGAAGCGGGAGCGGCACTGCGCAAAGCCAACGGAACCCTGCCGGTCAGTGCGGTTGCGACCGCCGCCCATGCGACCGTGCGTACATTGGAGCGGAAGTTCAAGAAATCGTCCGGCCATACGGTGAAAGATGTGTCCGGCCTGATGCGATTTGAGCAGGTACGAAATCGATTGTGGCAAACTCCAAATACCAACCTTGCCACTTTGGCGCAGGAGTTGGGCTACACGGATCAATCCCATTTAAGCCGGGAGTTCAAGCGGTACAGCGGCACGACGCCCGCCACCTTCGCGCGAAAAGCGCAAGAAAAACACGCGATACGCGGCGATATTGTCGCGTTTGTACAATCCTGACCCGCACGCTCGTGCTTGAATTACGGTATGTACGATGTCATCCTTTCCGGCGCGGGGCCGGTTGGTTTATTCCTCGCCTGCGAACTGGCCCTTGCCGACTGCTCCGTTCTATTGCTTGAAAAGTCGGAAAACCCGCATTCGCCCTTGAAGCAACTTCCTTTTGGAATACGCGGCCTTTCCGCCCCCTCGGTTGAGGCACTTTACCGTCGTGGCTTGCTCGGCGAACTTGAACTGCACAAACGCCTAAAAAACCCGCACCAAAACGCCGGACAAGGGGCGCGCCGTCAGGTCGGCCATTTCGCCGGATTGCCCTTTTATGCGGGCGATGTGGATACTTCCCAATGGCCGTATCGTTTGCCAAGCGCACCCGAAACCAGTTTGATTTCGGAAATGCAGGAGATTGAAACGATACTGGCTCGCCGCGGCGAATCCCTCGGGGTAACAATCAAGCGCGGACTTGGTGTTACGGGCGTGCAGCAAACCGAAAACGGCGTAACGGTTCAGGTCGGCGACCACTCTTTTAGCGGCAAATGGCTTGTGGGCTGCGACGGCAGCCGCAGCATCGTTCGCAAAGCGGGCGGTTTTGCGTTTGCCGGAACGGAGCCGGAATTTACCGGTTACACGACGCAGGTTGATCTTGCCGATGGCGAAAAACTCAAACCGGGGCGCAATTTAACCCCAACGGGCATGTACCTGCAATCGCAGCCCGGCTATGTAATAATACAGGATTTCGACGGCGGGGCATTTCACGACGCCCGCCAGCCCATCGCGCTTGAACACGTTCAGGAGGTATTGCGCCGCGTTTCAAATACCGACGTAACCCTAACCGCCCTGCATAGCGCAACCACATGGACGGATCGGGCACGGCAAGCCACAACGTATCGCAACGGGCGGGTTCTTTTGGCGGGCGATGCCGCGCATATTCATTCGCCGCTCGGCGGTCAGGGATTAAATCTCGGCCTCGGCGATGCCATGAATTTGGGCTGGAAACTCGCCGCGACCATCCATGAAAAAGCGCCAAACGGCTTGCTGGACAGTTATCAAACGGAGCGCCATCCCATCGGCGCGCAGGTTCTGGATTGGTCGCGCGCCCAAGTTGCGATCATGAACCCAAGCCCGGCGGCTCGCGCGCTAAACGCCATTTTCCGCGATCTTTTGGAGAC
>CAXTBP010000201.1:0-9718 GCA_964241985.1 uncultured Armatimonadaceae bacterium
ACCCCTCTTGCCGCCTCCGCCCTTTACAATTCCCGGTTCATCGCCCGGTTCGCCGTCCGGCCCGCCGCCGACACGGGCGGTCAAGCTGCCGACGCGGGCGGCTAAAACCCGGCAAACTGCCACTGCCCCGTACTTCTTCGACGATTCGGTCAATCTGGGCAGCGGCGTGTATTATGCGGATGCCTTCGGCTACTACAATCTGGACTTTTACTCTCAGGGACAGCCGTACATTTACAAGTATGGCTTTGGCTATCTGTACTACTATGGCGACGATGGCGGCGACGGCGATTATTTCTACGACTTCACCTCCGGCGACACCTTTTACACAGCCGCCTCGCTTTACCCGTACATCTACTCCTTTAACAGGAGCACTTTTCTATACTACTTTGAAGATGAAGACTCCGAGAACGACGCCCGCGCGTTCTACGACTATCGACTCGGCGACTACATCACCTATTAGGTAAGCGCCTCTGCGCTCGGTTGTCCGGGCGCGCAGGGGAAGCAGGGCGGCACGGCGAACTAAACCGGTATGCAGACCGAAATTAGTCCCGCCGTTGCCGCCTTTCGCGCGCTCGATTTCCCCGCCGAAACCGCCTTTGTCAACCGCTGGTCGCCGCGCGCTTTTTCGTCCGAACCTATCGACGAACAAACCTTGATGACCGTGTTCGAGGCCGCGCGCTGGGCCGCCTCGTCGTACAACGAGCAGCCGTGGCGGTTTCTTGTCGCCCGCAGCCCAAACGATTTGGCAACCTTCCGCAGTTTCATCATTCCGTTCAACCGCGTATGGGCCGACCAAGCCCAGGTACTGGTTCTTGTGGTCGGCAAAAAAACGTTCAGCCATAACGGCGCGCCCAACGGAACCTTCGGCTACGACGCGGGAGCCGCCTCCGGCTACATGGCTCTGCAAGCATCCCTCCTCGGCCTCGTCATGCACGGCATGGCAGGTTTTGACCGCGAGGCCGCTCGCGTCCTCTTGCACATCCCTGACGATTTCGAGCCGTTCGCCATTTACGCGCTCGGAAAACCCGGCGACAAATCCCAACTTTCGGAGCAACTGCAAGAGCGCGAAGTTCCCAGCGACCGACGCCCCATCAGCGAATCCGTCATGGACGGCGGCTTCGACGCGCCCGAAGAAATCGCCGCCGAATCCGAAACCATCAATGATCCGTCAATAAAGGAAGGGTTCGGCACAAAGGCGTAGCGTAAAACGTGCCGATAGTCACCGGATGCGACGGCCGAAACGTCACTGTTTTGTGCGGGCACGGGAACCTTCCGAGCTTTCATCGCGTTACGCTTTTACAAATCCCCTGCCTCTCGACGCGCCGCTTGCGTAAGGAACCGTCAAACACCGATGTCCGAATACGATCATAGACAGAATTTGGAAGACCGCTTCGTCACGCGCCGCGCCCTGCTTTCGCGCATGGGGAGCGGGTTCGCCCTGCTTGGACTTACCGGCGTTTTGGGCGGCGAAGGCTTGCTCGCCCATTCCGCGCAGGCCGCCGTTCCGGTTGGCCCGTCCCTAAATCCCCTTGCGCCCAAACTGCCGCCGCTTCCGGCCAAAGCCAAGCGCGTGATTTTTTTGTTTATGAACGGCGGCCCGTCGCAGGTCGATACGTTCGATCCCAAACCCGCGCTTGCCAAATACGTCAACACGCCGCTCCCGATGGAGGCACTGAAAACCGAACGCAAAACCGGGGCCGCGCTGCCGTCGCCGTTTTCGTTCAAAAAGTACGGGCAGTCGGGCATCGAAGTATCGGAGATTTTCCCGCATATCGCCGAGCACGTCGATGATATGGCGGTGATCCGCTCCATGCACGCCGACGTGCCCAACCACGAACCGTCGCTGCTTTTGATGAACTGCGGCGACGCCCGGCAAATCCGCCCGTCGCTCGGGTCGTGGGTGACGTACGGCTTGGGAACCACGAACCAGAATTTGCCCGGCTTTATCGCCATGTGTCCGGGCGGGTTTCCCATTCAGGAAACCCAAAACTGGCAGGCCGGATTTTTGCCCGGCGTGATGGCGGGAACCTATATCGACCCCAAACAAACCGATATTGAGAAAATCGTCGAGCACATCAAAAACCACACGGAAACGACGACCGATCAGCGGGCGCAGTTAGATTTGGTGCAGCGATTGAACCGCAAACACGCCGCCAAACGCCAAAACGAGGCCCAACTTGAAGCGCGTATCCAGTCGTTTGAACTCGCGTACCGAATGCAAAGTGAAGCAACCGACGCTTTCGACGTGAGCAAAGAGCCAAAAGCCATTCAGGAAATGTATGGGCCGGGCAGCTATGCGCGGCAGTGCCTTATCGCGCGGCGTTTGGCGGAACGCGGCGTTCGGTTTATCCAGCTGTATCACGGGGCCGGGCAGCCGTGGGATCACCACGATGACATCGAGGTCGGACACCGTAACTTGGCGAAGGAATCCGACCAAGCCATCGGGGCGCTACTCACCGACCTGAAACAGCGCGGAATGCTCGACGAAACGCTCGTGATCTGGGGCGGCGAGTTCGGGCGGACGCCGGTTGTGGAGTTGCCCACGCCCGGATCGAACGCAGGCAAGCAAAACGGGCGCGACCACAACCATTACGGCTTCACCTATTGGATGGCGGGCGGCGGCGTCAAAGGTGGGCAAGTCTATGGCGCGACCGACGAGTTCGGCTTTAAGGCCGTAGACAAGCCGGTTCACGTCCACGATTTGCACGCGACCATTTTGCGCCTGCTGGGCTTCGACCACACGAAACTCACCTACCGCTACGCGGGCCGCGATTTCCGCCTGACCGACGTATACGGCAACGTTATTCACGATTTGATCGCGTAATTTGCGCCCGTCAAAAAAAAACGCCGCGCCCAATCGGGCGCGGCGTTTTTGTTTTATCTTTAGCGCGCGGCTACTCTTTGAAGTTGGGCATTCGCACGATCACAATGGTCGTGGCAGCGCTGGACGATCCCTTGCTGGGCTGGGCTTGAATGAGGACGGCGTCGGCTCCTTTGCGGTACTGCTTTTGCTCCGCCGAGCCATTGCCCATGTTCGGCATTTTGGTGGACTTCATCGGTTCGTAGCCCGCTTTGTCCATCGCCTTGTCGTACCATTCGCCGACTTTTTCCGCCGAATCTTTGGTTTCAAAGGCGGCGACTTCCATCGTGTTGCCCTTCATTGCGCCCTTCATGAGCGGATTGTTGAACACGCTGCGCTGGGCTTTGGTCATCATTTCCGACAACGGCGCGTCGGGATACATGGGGACATCGCCCATGCTCGCCATGACGGCTTTTTTGTCCAGCGGCTTTTGCATATCGGCGGCGATGTTTTTGCCGAGGTTTCCGACAAACAAAATACAGCCACCGAACGACAGCAGCATGAGCAGGCCGCAGCCAAGCCCGACAAATAGCCACGGCGACTTGCGCGACGGCGGCGGGGGCGGCGGCACATACGGCGCGTTCTGGTTGCCAAACGGCGAAGGGCCTTGTTCGGACGCGGGGGGCGGGGTATAGGACATGATAAAGTTCCTCGTTTTCGGTAATCTGCTTATAAGACACGCCCGGCAATCGTTCGGTTGCGCCGTGCGGTTGGTCGCTTCTAATTTGGCTACGCCCCGGTCGTTTTCCTGCCCTCCGTCTGCATAGCAGTGCGAAGCGCGCCCGCGTTTCGCCGTTCATCGAAAAGGTGTAAGTCGTATTCGCGGCTGACGCTTTGGCACACGCGCACGCCGCGCACGCTCGTTCCGTGATCGTCCACGCGCGGCGAAAATACGGCAATCGCGCCCTGTCCGGGAACGACGGCAAAAATCCCTCCGCTCACGCCCGACTTTGCGGGCAAACCGACGCGAAACGCCCATTCGCCCGCGCTGTCGTACATTCCGCACGTATACATCACGGATAGAACGGGGCGCACGCTGTCGGTCGTAATCGCCCGAACGCCGGTTATGGGATGGATGCCACCGTTTGCCAATGTTGCCGCCATGAGCGCCAAATCGCGGCACGTGACCAGTACCGAGCACTGCTGAAAATACAAGTCCAAACTTTCGTCGAACTGCGGCCCGACCCGATTCGCGCCGCGCAATAACTGGGCGATGGCCCGGTTGCGGAAGCCGGTCGCTTTTTCGGACGCGAACGTCGGCGCGTCCACCTGCACTTTGTGCCCCGTGTAACTGCCGAAGCAATCCAACAACTGATGCAGGCGCTCGGCCATATCGCGGCCCGGTATCAAATCGGTAACGGCAATCGCGCCCGCGTTCACCATCGGGTTAAACGCACGCTGCCCATGTTTTTCCAAAACAATGGCGTTGAACGAGTCGCCGGTCGGCTCAACGCCCACGCGGTCGAACACTTTTTCCGGCCCCCACATATCGAGGGCCAAGCCGTAGGTGAACGGTTTGGAAGCCGATTGAATAGTAAACGGCACGCTTGTATCGCCGACTTCCCATACGTTCCCCGCACAATCGGCGAAGCAAATCCCGAACCAGTCGGGGTTCGCCCGCGTAAGTTCCGGTATATAGTCGGCAAGACGGCCCGCATCAAGCGGTGCGAACCGCGCGTGCAGTTTTTGCAAAAAAGCGGTGAGCGGCGTGTTTTCGGTTTGGTAAAGAGGCATACAGAATTAGGGGGAGATGATGAAATTTCCGTCGGCGTAGCGGCATATCACCATATCTTGGGCAAACCGCTCCTTGGTCGGCTTTTTGCCCGCTTGATCGATAGTAAGCAGCGACCCTTTGGGAAGGATGTGTACTTTGTCTTTACCGTAGGGTTCCAAAAGAATCTTTTGGCGCGGATAATCAATCGTGACTCGAAAAAAGCGCAGCAGTTTATAGCCCACAATCGCGTCCCATTTATTATGCACGTTGGGAAATGTCACGGCGTGTATTTTAGCCGTAAAATCGGCAGAAAGGGTTACGTTCGTTTGCTGCGGCGTCGCGTTTGCGCGTCTTTCCAAAGTGACCGGTATGGCGGGATAAAGGCGCATAGCATTGCCGTATTTGTCCGTATGCGCGGTAGCACCGCCATTACTCGGCACTATCTTTGCTGCAAATGCTTGGTTCAAACCGATACTCCCCGACCAGCCGGTATCGATTTGCAGTTGCGCCGGAAAGCCATTGACTTTGCTCGGCACAATAATTTTCCCATAATAGAGTTCGGCGTTTGGGGTCTGCCGACGAAACGGCAAAATAATACCGTTTGCCAAATAATTGTTTTTGGTGAAATCGTAGGAACGGTCGCGGACGATGATTTTCTTTTGATAATAATCGATGGTCACGACGCCGCCGCAAAACGCTTCGTTCCCCACCAACGGCGCATTCTGCGCCATGTGTCCGATGATGCTTTTCGGGTTCGCTTCGGTGTTTATCGCATAGGTCATGAGGCCTTTTACTTCGTAGTCCCCGAAACCCACGGAACGCAGTACGACCTGTTCCGCTTGGGGAATTTTATTATTCCCGACATCCACGACGGATAGGGTGCGCCCCGTTATTCGGCCCGGTAAGTTGAGCCTTTCGTCCCACGTCATATCGAAAGCGCCCGTATCGAGCAGCGCATCCATTCGCCACTGCGCGACGCGCAGCGGCAGATAAATCAGGCCGTCGCGCAAGGTGAACGGAATATCGACTTCGTGATACGGCAGATTGGAATGCAACTCATAGGTGGGCGGCGGCTCGGTGGTATGGGTGAGATAAAACCCGTAGGCGAACCCAAGCAGTAATGGGGTCGAGAGGACGCCAAGTGTCCAAAGGATTATTTTTTTGGCGCGCCGATTCCTCATACGATGGCTTATTTGCGCGGCAAGCCCTCTATCCGGTTATGGAAAGAAGGCCTGCTTTTTTGATGCGCGTCCTTTTTACTGCGCCGGTTTGGCGAAGATGGTATCGGATACGGTCGGATTGAGTTCAAACGTATCGAGTGTCAGGTTCAGGACTTCCTGCCCGTTGACGAGCGTGACAATCGTTCCCGGCAACTGCACACCGGTTCCCACGGTTTTATAGCCGCCCAAAACGATGGTCGCGGTTCCGCCGCCCTGTTTGGAGTCGATTCGGCGCAAAACGTTCGTGCCGTCTTCCACAAATAAGGTCGTCGGCGCGCCGCCCGAAAGTGTGACTTCGAGGGCTTTGAGGGCTTTGCCGTCAGCCGTTTTTTGCGTCGTCGGCACGGCTTTTACCGGATATTTGCCGGAGGCGGCATCGCGCAGAAGCGCGGTCGGGTCGCCCGCGCCCGCAAGGCCGCCCGCGCCGGGCTGGTCGCGCACCTGCCCGCCAAAAACAATCCATCCGTTTTTATCGGTTCCCGGCACGCCTGCGATGACTTGTCCGAAGCCCGTCGTTAGATCAAGGCGCGTTTTACCGCCCGGAGCCGTGGTTAGAACGAGGGAATCAATCGGGATTTTGAGGCCGCTGTCGCCGGGCGGGGTGAGTTCGCCTTTGCCGGTCGCTTTGAAGGATTTGACCGCCAAGAAAGCGTCGCCGCCGTGCGCCTTGATTGCGGCGTCAAGGAGGGCCTTTCCCGCTTTTGCGTCTTCCGCCGTGCCGGGTACGGGAGCCGCCGACTGTAGCACGCCGCCGTTTTCTATAATGGCCTGCGACGTGCCGTCGGCTGCGGCCTGCGCCTTTGTGCCCGACATCTTAAGTGATGGCGAGCGCAAATCCAGTTGATCCTGCGGAATAACCGTGACGGTTCCCAAGCCGACAAGCTGCTTTGCAATCGCTTTGTTATCGCCCACTAAGACGATTTGCGCGCGGTTCAGCGGCAAGCTGCTAAACGTTTGCGTCACCGACGCGGGCGTGACGGATGCGACATTGCGCGTGTACATCGTCAAGTCCGATGGCCCGCCGCCGTACAGCACGGCGGGAACCAAGCGCGACAAAAGGCCTGCGGGCGTAGATACGCTAAGACCGAACGTGCCGGTCAGGAAGTTTTTGCGCTCGGAAAGTTCGCCTGCGGGCGGGGGCGTTTTTTGCAGTTTAGTCAGTTCGCCAAGCGCCAAGCGAATCACTTCGCCGGTCGATGCGTTTTTGGTGAACGTGCTGATGAAAAACTCGCCCGCTTCCTTGTTACGCGCAAACGACGATCCGACGCCGTAGGTCAAGCCGCGCTTGACGCGGATTTCTTTGGTCAAGCGCCCCTCGAACTGCCCCGCGCCCAGCACGGCAGCGGATACGTTGGACGTGATGCGCTTGGGGTCGGCATAGCCGGTCGTCAAAAGCCCGATGCGAATTTCGGTTTGCGCCGCGCCGGGGCGATCGATCACGAAAATGCGCGGCTTGGCTTGCGGCGCGCGGTCTACGGCGGGAAGCGGGGTCGGCGGGTCGGACGGCAGGGGCTTTCGCTCCCATGCGCCCAAGTATTTGGTCGCCAGCGCCTCGGCCTGCGCGGGCGTGATGTCGCCCGCGAAAAACAGGGTCGAGCCGTTGGGTACGAAGTACGTGGATTGGAACGCCTGCGCGTCCGCTTGCGTTAGGGCCTGCACGGTTTCCGGCACACCGGAGGAAAAGTTGCCGTAGGGGTGATTTCGGTACACGACGCGGGCAAGGGCGGCGGTGGCAACGGTCGCGGGCTGACCGAGAGCGGCTTGAATACCGCTCAACGTCCGGGCCTTGTAGCGGGCGACCTGCGCGTCGGCGAAGGTCGAATGCAGAACGGTATCGGCCATCAGTTCGACCAAAGCGTCGGCCTGATTGGACAAGCCACTCGCCGAGACCGTCAAGTAGTCGTCGCTTGCGCCCGCGTTCAGCGATGCGCCAAGCGTATCGACCGCGCTTGCGATTTGATCTTCGGTGCGCGTTTCTGTTCCTTTGTCAAGCAGGGCCGCCGTCATTTCGGCGACGCCCGTTTTCCCTTTGGGATCGCGGATGCTGCCTGCCGGAAGCGCAAGCCGCATAAAAGCGACCGGCTGCTTGTGGTCTTCTAAAATAACGAGTTTGAGGCCGTTCGGCAACGTTTTCTCGATTACGGGCGGCAAAATCACGGGCTTTGCGGGGCCGAGCGCGGGCAATCCGGGCGGCGGCGGCAAAAGCGCCGCTTTGCGGGCGGCCTCTTCGGCGGCGGGATCCTGACGGCGGGTTTGCGCTTGAACAGGCGAAACGCTGGCAAGCAGCGCAAGCGACGCGGCGGCAAGCGAGGCCGTCGTTAAAACGGTGGGCGATTTCATTTGTTTGCGATTCCTTTGTTAGCCGGGGCGACGTTCGCAGCGGGCTTGGCAGCCGGGGCAGTTTGCATCGAAGCGGGCAAAATCATGAATGTGTTGCTGCGCTCAGCCGCGAAGTATTTTTGCGCGACGCGCTGAATGTCGGCAGCCGTAACCGCCGATAACTGATCGTATTCTTTGTTGGCCTCTTCGGGCGTGCCGTATAGCAAGTCCGCTTCGCCCAAAGCACTCGCTTTGCCTTCGGTCGATAACTGGCCCAGCACTTCCGCCGTTAAGGCTTGATTTTTGGCTTTCGCCAGTTCCTCGCTCGTGACTGGCTCGGTTTGCAGGCGCGTGATTTCCGCCTTCAACGCATCGACGACCTCCTGCGGCTTTTTGCCCGCGTTTGCGATGGCGAAGAAGAAATACAAACCGCCCTGCTGGAGCGCTTGGGATTCGCCGCCCGCCTGCACGGCAAGCTGCTTGTCGCGCACGAGGGAGCGATACATCCGCGAGCCTTTGCCGCCGGACAAAATCAGCGAAATCATATCAAAAACGGGCGTGTCCGGGTCGGTTGGGGCGGGCAAACGGAATGCAACCCCAATCGCGGGAAGCGGCGCTAACTTATCGTAAAACGTTGCCGTTTTCGCGGTCGCTTGCGGCGCGTCGGGAACCGGGATACGCGGAAACACGCCGGTTTTGCTTTTGGGAACGGCCCCGAAATACTTGGTTATTTTCGCCAACGCATCGGATGTTTTGAAATCGCCGACCAAAATGAGGGTCGCGTTGTCGGGCTTGTAATACAAGTCGTGAAAGGCTTTGACTTGGGCAAGTTGGGCGCTGTCCAAATCGGCGATATTGCCAATCGTGGAATGCTGGTACGGATGATTGTTTGGATACACCATTTGCAGCACGTCGTCGAACAATTTGCCGTAGGGGGCGTTGTCTACGTCCAGTCGGTACTCTTCTTCGACCGTGAACCGTTCGGACTTCAAGTTGGCTTGGTCAACGCGCAAAGCCGCCATGCGGTCGGCTTCCAAAAACAGCACGCGATCCAGCGCATTGGACGGCACGGTTTCGTAATACAGCGTGCGGTCGAACGACGTGTTGGCGTTGTAGTCCGCGCCCAGTCCCTCGACAAAGCGGGCGTGTTGTTCCGGCCCGACGACTTTGCCGCCCTTGAACATCAAATGCTCGAAAAGGTGCGCGAATCCGGCCTTGCCTTTCGGCTCTTCTTTGCTGCCGACTTTGTACCAAACTTGCAGCGTGACAACCGGCGCGCGCCGGTCTTCCAGCGTGATGACTTTAAGCCCGTTGGCGAGTTTGGTTTCTTTGTAATCCAGCCGTTCAGGCTTGGTCGGAGCCACAGGAGTATCCTGCGCGAAAGCGGTTTTATTGAACGCGCCCGGTAAAACGGCGCAGGCCGCGAGCGTGGCAAACGAAACGAACGCGGCGCGACGAAAAGCGGTGGGCCGCGTGCGGAATGAAATCATGGTTTGGGGGTTTCCTCCGCTTTCCAGTATACCAAAAGCGGGCGGCCTACACCGAATTTTTCAGGGACATGAACGTCCCTGCCCAAGCGCTTCGCGCACGATGTCCCTGCCGGGA
>CAXTBP010000202.1:0-9657 GCA_964241985.1 uncultured Armatimonadaceae bacterium
CCCTGCCCCCCAATAATGGGGGGTTCTGAGTGGGCCTGCCGAAACTGTAAACCTTTGCGGGAGAACGGGAATGTCGTTATCAGAACCCCCCCTTATTGGGGGGCAGGGGGGGCCAAAGAACACACCTCAAATGCCTGCTGCAAGGCGGCAATAGGGTCGCCTTTGGGCAGTAGTTCGTGCCCGATGAATCCGTCGTAGCCGGTTTGCGCGATGGCATGGACGATGGCGGGATAATTTAATTCCTGCGTTTCGCTTAGTTCATTCCGACCGGGTACGCCCGCCGTGTGATAATGCCCGAACCATTCCGCGCCGTGCTTCTGGATTGTTGCGATGATGTCGCCTTCTTGCACCTGCATGTGGTAGATGTCGTAGAGCAGTTTAACGCGCGGCGACCCGACCCTCAAGCAAACGTCCAGACCCCATTCCGTGTGGTCGGCCTGATAATCCGCATGGTTAATCTTGGAATTAAGTAGTTCCATAACGAGCGTCACACCCGCCGCCTCGGCGAGCGGCGCGAGCCGATTGAGGCCCGCAACCGTCGCGTCCGCCCCTTCATCGTCGCTTAGCCCGTTGCGGTTGCCCGAAAACACGATGAGATTAGGCACGTTCCATTGCCGCGCTATTTCTAATTTCGCCACAATTTCCGATTCAATGCGGTCGTGGTTTGCCCATCGGTTCAAGCCGTCCGCAATTGACCCATGCCCGACAAGCGACACGATGCGAAGTCCTGCCTTTTGCGCGACGGGCCAGATTTCGGGCGGTGGCATTTCCACGCCCGCATAGCCGATGCGGGCGGCTTCTTTGCACAGCCGATCCGGTTCCATCCCGTTTCGGCAAAACGACCACCACGAAAACGCCTGCTCCATTGCTTTTCCTCTTTGTTTATGCTGCGCGAACTATTCCAGTGTAATCAGGCCATCCCGAAAGTTTATCGTCAAGGTTTGGTCTTGAAAAAAATCCAAGCCAAGCAAACCGTCAACGCCCGCCGACGGCGGCAGGGTATGGGCGACCACGACCAGATTTTCCCGTTCCTGCTTCAAGGCGGCGATGCGCGCAATCGACAAACGCGGTACGACTTCTACCTGCGTGCCCGTCACGATACGCGCCCGGTTAAGAACCATCGACAAGTCGTAGCCGACGAGTTCAAGGAGTTCGTTCCGAATGCTCGTAACACTTGCGCCGGTATCCACTGCCAAACGAATTACCACGCTGGTTTCTGGGCCATACAAACGCGCCCGAACCACAGTAAGTCGGCGTTTCGTGCTGAAGCGCATAAAGCGCATAAAATGACCCTTACAAATTCAATGCCAAAAATTCCGGCAGCTCCCCAGTGAAGTGGTACGCGGAAAACCGAGGGCGTAGTCTCAGCGCTTGGCTATCTACCGTGGCGCGGTCGGGGCTGTGTGCGATAACGCGCCCTTGAACGATTTCCAAATCTTCGTCGAGTTCGGGATTTTCGATAAGCACCCACTCGTCGGGGAAACGCGCTTCAATCTGAGCCAGTGTCAGAATTTCCGTGACGCCGGATTGGTTTGCCTGCGTAATCATTTGATTCATGGCTGGCGCGCGTTCATTTTTGTATAGAACGTTTTTACCGACTTCTTCGTATCAACGAGTATGAGCCGTTCCTTTTTTGGATTGGTTTGCGCTATTTGTGCCGCTTTCGGCGGGTTCGTCGTTTGGCAAAACCGAACGCTTGCCCGCGAAGCGCAAGCGTCCGCCCTGCCCAAATTGCTTCCTGTGCATCGTTTGCCCGTTCCCAAAAATGCGCAAACAGCGACGTTCGCGGGCGGCTGTTTTTGGGGCGTGGAAGAAACGTTTCGCGTCGTTCCCGGAGTCGTGAACACGCAGGCGGGATACACGGGCGGCACAACAGTGCGCCCAACGTACCGCACCGTGCATGCCGACACGACGGGGCACGTGGAAGCGGTGCGCGTTGTTTATGATCCGGCCCGCGTCTCGTACAAGCAGTTGCTTTCTACGTTTTTCGCGCATCGTCCGGTTACGGCGCTTGGCGCATCGCCCCGACGAAAGATAGGCAGCGCGTACCGGGACATGGTTTTCACCGCGAGCGCGGCACAGGCGAACGAGGCAAAAGCATTCGTCTGCCAATTAAAGTCCCGCGAAACGGCAAACGATAAAGCGAAACAGCCGCGCCGCGATGTGGTGGGAATTGTGCCCGCCCGAGCGTTTTGGCCTGCCGAAGAGGAACACCAACGCTATTACGAAAAGCGCGGTGGAGAAGCCGCAACCGGCGCGGCCTGCCGCTTATAACGCAGCCCTTATCGAGCCAGTTTTACATAGTTGCGAGGCGCGGCGGTTGGGCTTCGCCGGGCAAATCGAATTCGTCGGGCGCGGCTTCGTAGGTATGGGCGGTTCCACCGTCCGTCGCGTTTGCGGTTTGCGTCAAACTGACGCTGTACTTGCTAAACGTCGTCCGTTCGGAATCCTCGGTAACGATGGTTTTTTCCTCGAACACGAACGGCGTGTCGAATCGCGAATATTCCTTGTCGGCGAGGAACGCTTGTGTGGGTTTGCTCCAATCGCGCCCGGAACAGAATCGGATGTCGTAGGTCGCGGGCTGAATATGCGAAAGCGGGGCGGTTTGTTTGGCCCGAACAAACACGGCGCAATAGGTGTGCGCAGATTCTGCATCCGTTGCCGGAACAATAAGTTTGACGACCGCGTCTTTATCGCCGTCGTTTGTAATCGTGATGGAGCCACGCCCGGTGCGGTCTCGGTTTTTCACGAGTTCGGTTCCGTTCGGCAAAGAAAATGGTTTATGTCGCGCCAAAGGCTTTTGCACAAAGACTACCTGCGTCGGATCCGAGGCTGAGGTTTCCATCGGAAGCGCCATGGTTTCGCTTGCCGTCGTTGCCGGAATGGGCGCGGCAGAGGCCGGATGGGTTTTCTGCGCGGAAAGCGATACGAATCCGAACGACATCACACCGATACCGGCAACCAGAACGGAGCCAAAGGCGGCTCGTAATCGTCGCCGATTCTGCACCTCTTTCGATTGGGCCGCGTCGGACTCCCGATTGAAATCATGCGCGCCCCCGGGCGGGGGTGTCAGTTCCAAGCCGCAGCCATCGCACCAAAAATTGGCGTTCGGGTTATGGTCGGCGGGCACGGCATGGTGTTTTCCGCAGTTAGCGCAAATAATCATCATAGAATTGGCTCAAGTTTTCCGGGGGAACTACCAATAATCGAATAATTATACCCTGAAAATGTTCCTTCTTTTCGATTAACGAAAGAAGAACCGGCAAATTCCGGTATGCAGTGGCAAAACCCGGTATTTTAACGTGCATTCGGCTATGCGTTGTTAGTCATTTTGCCTTTGTCGGCGGCTTGGGCGTTTTTGCGGGCGTCTTCTTTTTGGGCCGTCATTTCGTCTACGGTTTTCGTGTGAACGCGGGCCGCGCCTTCGTAGCCTTCCATACGGTGGACGCGCGTGCCGCTGGCTTCGGCTTCGTTTAAGCGGGCTTGGGCTTCGGGAAGGGCGGGGGCGTACTGCGGCAGCCACTCTGCTTGGGCGACGAGCATTTGGTCGGTCATCTGCCAAATTTCTTCGGGGTCGCACACCGCTCCCGTCAAAGGGTCGTGGAGCATGGCTTGTTTGAGGAGGGTTACGTCGCCGTGAACGGCGGCTTCCATGCCCATCTGCTGAACCCGGACAGAGGAAGAACAGGTCGCGGCGCAGGCGAGCGGCAAATCGCCGATAACGGGCATATTAATTCCGGTTTTGTCCACGTAACCGGGGATTTCGATGACGCACCCGTCGGGTAAATTCGTGATGTGGCCCCGGTTTACGACGTTGAAATGGCCCCGATACACGCGCCCGGTTTCCAAGCCTTCGATAATGTACGAGCCATGTTCTTCCGAGCGTTTTTCCGGCACGAACTGCGGCGGGTCTTGCGCGAGCCAGTTCGGAAAATCTGTTTCAAACCAGTTGCGGCCTTCCGTGCAAACGCGCAGATAGCCCCCGGTTTCGCCGTTTATCCAACTGCTCATATCGATCCATTGGGGAATGCTCTGCAAACGCTTGCGATACCACGGCACGTATTCGCTCAAATGCCCGTTTGACTCGGTGGAATAATATCCGAACCGCTTCAACACGTCAATGCGCACTTTTTCCGTTTCGGGGAATTTCGGATGGCGCTGAAACAAATCGAGCATTTTGGGGATCAAGTCGATGCCGCGCCACGATGCCTTGATGCACCACGTTTGATGATTTATCCCGGCGAAAACGGTTTCCACTTCCTTTTTGCCGATTTTCTCGTCCGGGCTAATTAAGCCTTCGTTCTTGGCCCAATGCTCCACGCACGACACAATCTGATGGTGCGCGCCTTGTACGCCGTGGCACAGACCAATCGTATTGACGCCGCCATATTGGTTGCACGCCCACGTCAGCATCGCCATCGGGTTCGAGTAGTTGATAAGCAGCGCGCCGGGTTTAGCGACTTCGCGGATGTCCTTGCAAAAATCGAGTAGGGCCGGAATGCCGCGCTGGGCGTACATAATGCCGCCCGCGCACAGCGTATCGCCAACGCACTGGTCGATACCGTATTGGAGGGGAATATCAATATCGGTTTGGAACGCTTCCAATCCGCCCTGCCGAATCGTACAGATAATATAATCCGCGTCGGCAACGGCTTTTCGCCGGTCTGTTGTCGTTTCAACCATTGCAGGCAGGTTATTTCCGGCAATATCGCGGCGGGCAAGCTGCGCGATCATATCCAGATTGTGCGCGTTAATGTCAGTGAACGAAAAGGTCGTGTCCGCGAATTCGGGCACGGTCAAAAGGTCGCCCATTAGGCGGCGCGTGAAGCCGATAGACCCGGCCCCGATCATGGCAATTTTAAGCGGCATTGGTTAATTTCCTTGTAAAAACCTTTTACACGGCGACGCGGCGTAAACCTTCCCAAGCGGAACAAGGAACTTGCCGCCGCTTTCCGGTATTTAACAAACACAAAGGAACCTTTATAAGTATGCTTTTCTCATTTCGCGGTTTATTTGCCATTGTCGCAACGTCGGCGGTTTTCGGTACGCTCGCCTCGGTGCAGGCCGCGCCGCCTGCTGGGCCGCTGGATTTTTCGGTCAAGAATATGGACGGAGCCGCCGTTCCACTTGCCAAATACAAGGGCGATGTCGTGCTGATTGTTAATACGGCGAGCTTGTGCGGGAACACGCCCCAGTACGCCTCGCTTGAAAAACTGAATCAAAAGTACCGCAAGCAAGGGCTGCGTATTTTAGGTTTTCCCGCCAACAATTTCGGGTCGCAGGAACCGGGCACGAACAAGGACATCAAGGAATTTTGCACCAAAGAGTACCATGTGACCTTCGACATGTTTGGAAAACTATCGGTCGCGGGCGCGGATCAAGACCCGCTGTACGCCTTCTTGACGAGCAAAACAACGAACCCGCAGTTCGGCGGCAAAATCGATTGGAACTTCGCCAAGTTTTTGGTCGGGCGCGACGGGCAAGTTATCGCTCGCTTTCCCGCAAGCCAAGACCCGATGACGCCCACGACCGTCAAGGCGATTGAAGACGCTTTGCAAACGCCCAAGCCGAAAAAGTCTTAGGTTGTTACGACGGGGCCGTATATCAAACGACGATGAACCACCGCTCTAAGCCTTTTGGGTTGCTCGCCCTGCATCTTGCCGTCCTTTTGACGGCAGGGTGCTTCGTGTTTCCCGGTGTTTCGGTACGGGCGCAGGAGGCTAAAGCGAAACCTTCATCGGGGGCGGCCCTGCGTTTGGTTGAATGGCAGGACGCCTTCCGAAAACTGACCGATAAAAGTGTGCCGCCCCGATTAAAAATTCGTAACGGGATCATGGCATTAGGGTTTCTTCCGGGGAAGTCCGCGTCCGACTTTCGCCTGTTGGTTACGCTTTCCCCGTTTGCAAGCCGCGAAACGGAGCGCAGGCCGTCCTTATGGAGTTGTGACGTATCGGGAAAAGATCCGGTGAAGTTGCTGGACGCGCCGGGAGAGCATATTTTGCAGGCGGTGGCGTCGCCGACCGGAAAATATGTCGCGTGCGTATTGGCGAAGGACTCCACGTACGAGTTATGGTTGGTCGAGGTCAAAACGAAACACGCGCGGCAGGTAGGAGGGATGGAACGCGACGCCGCTTTTTATTGGCACACCGACAACCGTTTAAGCCTCGTCCGACGAAGCGTTCCGCCTGCAGGGATGAATTCCAGCCCAACAATGGAATGGGTGCATATTGCAAGCGACGCGGTAAACCCTTTCTTCCAAAGCGTGACCGTTTTGCCGCCCCCCGTCGTCCTCGCGCCCGCGCCGAAAACTGACTGGGTTACGAATGCCGTTCCCAGTCACAAGGGCGACAAAATCGCCGCCTTCGATTCTCCCGGTCAGCTTGAAGTGCGCGACGCGACGCAGGCCGCAAGTTGGCTGCCGCCGTCCTATGACAAACCCTATCGTGAAGCCATATCACAATGGAGTAGGGACGATAAATATGTTTTAGTGCAAGCCTCGCCCTATCAAGAATTCCGCGACACATCGACCCGCATATTTCAACCGGGAACAAACAAAAACATCGATGTGGACGCCAAACTCATTCCTGTCTTAGCGCGTATAAAAGGCATCGCAGAAAGTCAATTCGACGGTCTTGATAAAAGGGCGTGGGTTGCCGATTCTCTATGGCTGGCTGGTTCCGATGTTCACAAACTGCTCCTGTTTACCTATATTTTGCCGCCCTTTCAAGCGTGTATTCCCGTACCCCAAAAGGAAGAGAAGAAAGCGGAATTCTTTGCTTTTCTGCTCGATTTGGATACGGACACCCTAACGCGCGTTTCCTACCCGACATCTTCCCCCAATTCTTACCCGAACGGACAGTTTGAGGGAGGGTATTTCTTTGGAGTGAGTTCCGACGGACAGTACATTCTGGTGAGAAACAGCACTGGTTTAGACCTTTATAAACTCGACTAATCGCGCATCGCCAGTTGGAACCGTTCCAAAGTGCGAATCGTTCGGTTTCTTATCTCTCGCTATGAATAGTTTTCCTTTACCGCTTTTTCTTGTTGGCTTTGCGTCGCTTCTTGTTTTGCCGCCGATCTGCGCCGCGCCGCAAAAAGCGCGGCCCGTCGTGAAGGCGTGGGCAAGCCATGCGCGGCAAAAGTCGCCCGTTTTTCCCAAGCCGCGTTTGACCGTGCGTCTTTCCGATTTGCCGATACGGCAAGGGCAAAAAATTTCCCTTGTTGCCG
Source organism: uncultured Armatimonadaceae bacterium (assembly GCA_964241985.1). Classification (GTDB taxonomy): domain Bacteria; phylum Armatimonadota; class Armatimonadia; order Armatimonadales; family Armatimonadaceae; genus CAXTBP01. Next base: position 7,228 of record CAXTBP010000202.1, read on the forward strand.
CAACGCCGCGAACGCTTTTCTTCGAAATAGTGGCCGGTACGGACGGCTTGGCCCGAATAGAGGCGCTGAACCGCGGGACGGGCGAACTGCGATGGCGAGGAAATACGGGCGAACAGTTCGTCAACATACGAAATCGGACGATACGCACGCAGTGGCAAATGCTGGGTGTCAGCCTGCCCGGCAAAGATGGTATGGCAACCCTCATTCAACAGCAAATGGCACGTACCGATGTGCAAACCGGCGACCGCGCCAACCCCTGGCAGAGTAGCACAGAATGGACGCTCTACGGCAACAGCGAGACTGCCGCCGCCAATGCGTCTTGGCAGTATCCGACGCTAACCGGCCCGGCGAACACAAATCTGCGCGGCGAAACGGTGGTTGGGAATTTGCTGCTACTAAACGACGGGAGCCTGACGCCGGTTCTGTGGAACGCACAAACCGGCAAACCCGTTGATCGAACCTCGCTCGAAGGTAAGGCGCTCGCGGCGCAAGCCATCGCCGCCAATGGTTCGCCGCTCGTTCAGCGGGCCGGGCCGAACAAATATAGCGTGTATCGTTTGGACACCGGGCAAAGCGTCCCCTTTGTCGGCGACAACCCGGAAGAGAGCATCAATGTCGATCCGCTTGGCGTGACGATTGACCGTGCCCTGTGGTACAAAAACGGCGACAACGGCATGGCGGGGCACAGCGGTTTTGCCAGTTCTCTTTGGTGCGCCGATGCGAGCGGAAAAACCGTGTGGGTTTATCCGGATCGAACCTACTATACCGGGGAGTTTCTCGATGAGCGGGGAAACCTGAAAAGTTCCTCGGATTACGCGCGATTGTACCGCGATGTGCAGCAGGCCGTTTTATGCGGGGCACGCACCAAAGAACCCGTAGCGGTCGCCGTGGTTAGGCACGGCGACAAACCCTGCGTGGACGGACTGCGACTGCGCAACGGAAAATTATTATGGAGTCATCCGTTTTTGCAATCGCTTTCCGAACGGATTGACCTTGTTCCGGCAGGCAAAACCATAAACGGCGCGTTCTTCGTGCAGCGTGGACAGGTGTTTTTCTTGGATGCCGCAACCGGAAAAACGCGAACCATCGGCTCGCTTCCCGGCGCAACGACGAGTTTTCTCATCGCCGACGATGACATTATAACCGTGGACGCCAAAGGCATTCTGCGCATTTACTCGGTCAAAAAACTGCTGGGTGGCAGATAACCCGTTAAACGCTATCTGCCGCGCAGGTTGACGTAATCGAATTTGCCGCCGTTTTGTTCGGCGAGCGCGCGCAACAGTTTCATGCCGGGGAATTTTTCGCCAAGACCGAGCGCGAGCGCGATAATGTGGACGTTATTCGTGTTGCGCTCCTTGACGTGCTCCAAGATTTCGTCGTACTCGATGATGCCTTTGGTCGGGTCGCCGTCGCTCATCACGAAAACATGGCTGACACCGTTTTGTGCGAGGGCCAAATCGAGGGCGTCCGATAGGTTTGTGTCGCCTTGCGGGGACATAAACTCGATATTGCTTTCGGCCTGCGCCATTGTGGCGTTTGTGACCTTGCTCATCGATGGAAACATGACGCGGGCGCGGTCGGAAAACGGCACGATATTGAATGTGTCGTCGGTGCGCAGCTCTTTCAGGGCTTTTTCAAGGGCCTCTTGCGCGCGCTTGATTTTGCCGCCTTCTTCCATGCTCCCCGACGTGTCGATCACGTACACGATATGCACGGGCGGCGTGTTATCCGTATTGGTTGGGTTGTTGTGAAAGCGGAAACCGGGTGCAAACGGGTTCCCGCCGCCTCCACCGTTCGGATTACCCTTTGGCACGCCCAAACGGTCGCCAAAGGGGACGCCGCGCGTAATGCCATACGGGCCGAGATTTGTCGCGCTTGTGCCGTTGCCGGTTCCTGTTTTACTTCCCTCGCCGCCACCGCTGCCACCGCCCGAGCCGCCGTTTTTACCGCCCGTAAGCGGCGCATTGGCAATTTCGCCAAGGGCGGGCCGCGACGGTGCGTCTGGCGTAACAACGGACGGCAACTCAATCGGAACGCCTGCTCCGCCACCGCCCTGCGGTCGCTCGGGCGCGGCGGCCTGCAAGCGGGTGGGCGGGGGCGTCGCGGTCGGTGGGGGCGGGGTGGCTACGACGCTCGGAAGCGGCTGCGGGCTGGGCGTTGCCGTGATTTCCGGCAGATTGCGCTGCCCGTTTCGCAAACCGAGCGGTAGGGGTTCGGGCGCGCGGTTGGGCGACGTTTCCACTTTACGCGGTGTGGGCGTTTCAACCGGCGTGGTTCGCGTTTTCGGAAGGGTGCGCGTAAACTCCTGCGGCACTTTGGGCGTTTCGCGCTCTACGGGCTGTTTGGGTGGGGGCGCGGGTTGTGGCTTGGCCTGCGGCGGGGGCTTGGTCGTTTGCGGCGCGGCGGGCGTAAAAACGGGCGGGGTAGTCG
>CAXTBP010000203.1:0-9398 GCA_964241985.1 uncultured Armatimonadaceae bacterium
GGCGAGACTTCGCGCAAAATGGCGGCCTCGGCTTTGAAGCAGTTCAACAGGCTTTCGGATTGGAAGCGGTAATAATCCACGCGCAGGGCTTGCACATTCCGCTCGCCGTGTTGAACGGGCGGCTCGATTTGCGCCCAGTCCGTATAATTGTGACCCCAAAATGAGGTGTACCAGCAAGCGTTGAGATTTTCGAGCGAGCCATACTTGGCTTGCAGCCAAACCCGGAAGGCTTGGGCGCACTGCTCGCACCAGCACTGCGTTCCGTATTCGTTGGACACGTGCCACAGCCGCAAGCCGGGATGGCTGCCGTATCGCTCCGCCATTTTACGAGCCAGCGTCGTGGACAAGCGGCGGAAGTTGGGGGAGTTCGGACAAAACGTGTGCCGCCCGCCGTGTTTGCGCTTAGTTCCATTTTCATTTGTCACCAATACGTCGGGATAGGCTTGCGTCAGCCACGCGGGAACGGATGCCGTCGCGGTCGCAAGGCACAAGCCGACGCCGTTTTTGGTCAGACGCTCGATAATGTCGTCCAGCCATTCAAAGGTGAACGTGCCCTCGGACAGTTCCAAATTGACCCAGCCGAAAACCGGAAGGGTGGCAACGTTGATATGGGCGAGGCGCATCAGTCGCGTGTCGTCGTCCCACACGTCGCGGGGCCATTGTTCGGGGTTGTAGTCGCCGCCGTACAAGATGCGCGGCGCGTTTTCGTAGGTCTGTGTCGGCAAAAAATTTCTCACTTTATCGGGAGTTCGGCAACTTTTAGTGTACCCGGCGCGATGGAGAAACGAAGGCAAAGATATTATGGACGTTGATCCGCTGGAGGCTGTCGAGCAAGACGACGAGGACGAAGGAACCGGCGGCAAAAAAGCCGATGCGAAACCGACGCGCAAAAGCCGCTTGAACACCTATGTGGCGATTTCGGTCGCCTTGCTTGCGACCTTTATGGGCATCGGCAAGGTCAAGGACGACAACATCGTGCAGGCCATGCAGCAGGCGCAGGCCGATAAAATAGACAACTACGCATGGTATCAGGCCCGCAATATCCGCGAAGAAATAGGACGCACGACCGCACTATCGCTCAGGGCGCAAAAAGCCGCCGCGCCGCCTTCGGCCCAAGCCGAGTTCGACAAGCAAATCGCCGCCTGCGAAAAGTTGGCAAAGGAACAGGCCGACAAAAAGCAGGAACAAAAAGACGCCGCCGACCAAGCCGATAAAACCTACAACGCACTGAATGTCCACGACGACCAGTTCGATTTATCGGATGCCTTGCTCGCTATCGCCATTTCGCTTTTCGCTATTACGATTTTGACGCAGAAAAAATGGCTTTTCGCGCTCGCCGTGTTTCCGTTTACGGTGTTCGGCGTGTTGATGGGCCTTGCCGGGCTTTTCGGCTGGGGCTTGCACCCCGACTTTTTGACGCGCTGGCTGGGCACGTAAAAGCATTACCCCTCCCCCGGCCCTACCCGAAGCGGAGAGAGGAGACCAGTAAATGCAGGCGGCGCTTCTAATCAACCCTTCGCAAAATTGCGGGTGGTAAAAGAAACGAGGTTTGCAGTGTTAGCCTTCCCTCTCCGCTTCGGGGAGGGGCCGGGGGAGGGGTAATCTGCCTAAAACAACGACGGCTGCATTTCCCGGTTTGCGAGCGTTTCGGTTACGGCTTCCCACAGACGGGCCTGCGGCGAAGAAATGGCGTATTCGTGCACGGCTTCTGGTGCGACCCACGCCGACGGCAAATACTCGGTTTCGTTTGTGTTTTGTGGCGGTTCAGTGGACAAAGCGACGCAGTTGACGCCGACGAGGGTAATTTTGCGGGTCGTGACGCCGTGGCGGACGCGGCCCAGAACGGCGTCGTCGCCGTTTTGGGCGCGTACCGAAAGACCCGTGGTTTCGCACACGGCGCGTTCGGCGGCTTGCGCTACGGTTTCGGTTTCGGCTTGGGTGACGCGGGGCATTTCCCACAGGCCGCCCCACAAACCGCCGGGTGGACGCTTGACGAGCAAACGGCGATTGTCGCCGGACGGGTGAAACACGATGGCGGATACGTCGGTTTGCGATGTAAACGTTTTGCGCGGGGCGTGCTGCGGCAGTTTTTCCGGTTCGCCGGTTGCATACGCGCCGCACACATCGCGCACCGGACAAACTGCGCATTTGGGTTTCGGGATGCACACCAATGCGCCCAACTCCATCATGGCTTGGTTGAAATCGCCCGCGCGGCCCGGCGGAATCAGGCGGGCCGCCGTTTCCCAAAGCGCGGCCTGCACGGATGCGGATTTAGGATCGCCGTACAAGGCGAACACGCGGCACAAAACGCGCACGACGTTCGCATCGACAAGAGGACTGTCCATGCCGAGCGCAATCGAACAAATCGCTCCCGCCGTGTACCGGCCCACGCCCGGGAGGGCAAGCACCTCGTCGAATGTTTGCGGAAACACGCCGCCGTGCTTTTCCATGATGATTTGCGCGGCCTTGTGCAAACTGCGGGCGCGGGCGTAGTAGCCCAAACCCTGCCACAAATGCAGCACGTCGTCCAAAGGGGCGGACGCCAAATCGGCGACCGTGGGAAAGCGAGCCATCCAGCGCACAAAATACGGTGTCGCGGTCGCTACTTGCGTTTGTTGGAGCATCATTTCGCTGACCCACACGGCATACGGGTCGGCATTTGTTTTGCGCCACGGCATATCGCGCTTGTGCTTTTCGTACCACGCGAGCAGGTCGCGCGGAAACACACTGGCGCGGTCGGTTTCGTTCGGCATTCCAATACACGGTGTATCACGAAAACGGCGCGGAAACTGGTAGTGGAAAACCCTATTTTTACGGGTAAAGCGCGCGGAATTTGACATTTTCCCCCGCTCGCCATACACTGTCTTACACCTCGTTTTCATGCTCGTTTGAAAGGATATTTCCGCAACCGTGGTTCCCGATAATGCAACATCCCGCTCCGGCTCCGCTGCTTCGGGCGGAGGCTCGTATAGTCGTCAATCCTTTCAGCGTAGCGGCTGGTGCGGAACGTGCGGCTTGCGCCGTGGCCCCGATGGTCGCTGCTCCAACTGCGATGCGTGGTGGACATCCCCGCTCGTGCAGTACGGCGCACCGCTGATCATCGCATCCACCTTTTTGCTCCTTATGGGCGTTTCGCTGCTCCGCCCAAAATCCTCGTTTTTAGCCTTTGGCGGCAAACCGGCGATTGCCGTTCCCGCCCCACGCGGTTTGTCGTCCATTCCGGTTCCGTCGCCGGGCACTTTTGGCGGCGCGTATCAGCCCATCCCCGTTCCGCGCCCCGTCGCGTTTACGCAGCCCCAGCAAATCCCAGTTCCCGCCGCCGCGATTGTTACGCCCGAAGTGGCCCGCGAAGCCGCCTTACTTGCCAACCAGCGGCAATTAAATCAGATGGCCGCCTCGGTCAACTCCACCCTCCTCGCCGATGAGGCCGCCCGCCTACAATCCCTTCGCTCCGCGTCGGCCCCGCGCACGGGAGCGTTTCAGCGCGCCGCTATGCAATCGGCGTCCTCGGTTTCCAGTCAAACCGCTTTTTAAGCGGCTTGCGTTTTTGTGATGTGTTTTGCGCTCGTTTGTTTTGTTTGAAGAAAATAACTCGAAGAAGTTTTGAAGGCCATGCCGCATTTTAACAACGAATCCGCGCCGGTTTCCCAAACCACGTTTGTTCCGTCGTCCGCTTTGTGCTTGAAAGTTCCGGGCACAAGCGGCGACGAACTCGTGGTGCATCGGGAAGGGCACGAAGACTACGTTTTCCTTTTTGAAGCCCTCGACGATGCGTCCGATTACGCCCGCGCCGCCGAGGAAGCCTTGGGCTACACGCTCGATATTGGGCGGGTGCGCGTTTCCGAACTGCATTTTCATATGGCGCGCTTCAAACCCGCCGTCGGCGAGCAGGTCGATTTACCGCTCCCCTACCGCTCGTAGCCCATCCCGTCCCCGAATGGTTCATCCGCCACGTTCGGGGCGTTTTTATGTGGGTTCGGTTTTGGGTATACCGGTGCACAAAAGCGGAGTCAAAATAAAAGCCAGCGTAGGTTCTTGTTATGTCACACTATCAGCGAACGCATTGTCCAAACTGCCGAATGCCGTATCCCTTGGACGGCGGCTCCACGTGCCCGCACTGCGGGCGTGCCCGGGACGCGCGCTCGTTTGAGGAAATCGCCGCTTCCGGTCAAGCGTTGCGGCAGTACCTTGTTTATGCGTGGCCGCTCGCCGGTTTTTTAGGGCTTTTGTACGGGGTCAGTATTTTGCTGGGGCAATGGAAATCCGCCCCGATTCGCGCTCGCTCGGTTGCCGCTGCATCCGCGCCCGCATCGTATCCGTCGAATGGAGCCGCCGATGACGCGCGACGCAAAGCCGCCGACGCCCGTTTTTGGGCCGCCAAAACGCGGCGCGAAGCCCGTGAGGTGGCGGACGTAAACGCGCCTCCGCCGCTGGTCGCTTTTGGTTCAACCGCGCCTGCCGCCGGGACGGGCGACGACAGCGCGTTTTCGGAGTCGTCTCCGTCGGTTGCGGGCGCGCGGGTCGTCGTGACTTCCGGCCCCCCTGCGCCATCCCCTCCCTCGTCCGCGCCCACACCGAACGCGCCACCGTCCGGCGGTCATTCCGGCAAAACTCTGTAACCCCGCGCCGCCACACAAAACTATCGCTTTATGCCCAAAACAGAAAACGTGCTTTTTGTAATGACCGACGGCCTGCGCTGGCAGGACGTGTTTCGGGGCGCGGACGACGCGCTTTTGAATAAAGAAAGTGGCGTTTCGGATGAAGTCGCCGCACGCCGCCGCTTCGGGCAAGCCGGGCCGGTTGCGCGGCGAACCGCCCTTATGCCGTTTCTGTGGAACACGGTGGCAAAATACGGTCAGTTGTACGGCGACCGCGACCGGGGCGGCGACGCACACGTCACCAACGGCTTGAATTTTTCGTACCCGGGTTACAGCGAAACGCTGTGCGGCTTCCCCGATCCGCGCATCAACAGCAACGGCAAAAACTACAATCCGAACGTCACGGTTTTGGAATGGCTCAATAAAAAGCGCGCGTTCGCGGGTCGGGTCGCGGCTTTCGGGGCGTGGGACGTTTTCCCGTATATCTTGAACGCGCCCCGGGCCAAGTTTTTGGTCAACGCCGGATTTGATCCGCTGCTCGGTTTGCCGAACTCGCCGAGCGTGGAACTGCTCAACCGCTTAAAGGCTGAAACGCCGAGCGCGTGGGATGCGGAACCCTACGATTCGCTCACGTTTTACACCGCGCTGGAATATATCAAAGCGCGCAAGCCCCGCGTTTTGTATTTATCGCTGGGCGAAACCGACGAATGGGCGCACGGCGGAAATTACCTCGAGTATTTGACGGCGGCCCAGCGCGTCGATGGCTACCTCAAGACACTGTGGGATACCTTGCAAAGCATGAGCCAGTACCGGGATAAAACGACACTCATTGTGTCGGTCGATCATGGACGCGGCGACGCGGCAAACCAAGCATGGCGCAGTCATGGCAAAGGTGTTGCCGGATCAGACGCGATTTGGATGGGTTTCTTAGGCCCGGACACACCCGCTATCGCCGATCAAACGTCCCGCCAAACCGCGACGCAGAGCCAAATCGCCGCCACCCTTGCCGCGCTACTCGGCGAAGACTACAAAGCGACGGAACCGCGCGCCGGAGCGCCTTTAGCCGACGTAGTTAAACCCCGTCGATAAAACAAAACATTCTATCGTAGAAGGGTTCCCTATAATCCCGATGACTTCAAAACACTTCAAAATAGTGTTATTACTGCTTTTGTGTTCTGGCGTTCTTTCCCCGCTTCTGCCTATTCTGCTCTATCCGAACGTGGAAAATAATACGCTGAGTGTCTTCGTCATGTATGTGCCCGGACTGATTTTTGGCGTTTTGTTTGGTTTGGTCAATAGGTGGAAGGTAGGAACGATATTCGCCTTCACCTTAATTTCGGGCGGCGCGTATTTCGGGGCGGTTCAAAGCGCGGTGCGTTCGGTTGGCTTTACGGGTGGATATTTGGCAGGCGGGTTATCCGGTACTGTTGGCGGTACGGTTGGTGCGCTTCTCCTTGCTCTCGCAAGCAAATTGCTCACGAAGAAACAACTAAATCCAGCCGACGACGTGGTTTCCGCGCTTGTTGGCGGCTTGGTCGGGGCCATATTTCTTCCTCTGTATGTGCGCTCGATGGTCGGTTTTTCGTTTGGCAGTCCGCCTGCCGAGGCTATTCAGGTCGCATTATCGTATCAAATACCCGCATACGTGTTGTGGCAAGTCATTGTCGGCGCGCGAATTTACCTTGTCAACGAGGCCGCACCAAACCGAAGGTGAAAGACACAAAAAAACGCGCCGCCTGCTCACAAGCAGGCGGCGCGTTTTTTTGAATGGGTCGGGTGGGACTCGAACCCACGACCAATGCCTTAAAAGGGCACTGCTCTACCACTGAGCTACCAACCCAAGCCGCATTTGCGCGAGGCGCGCAATCAACGGCGAGATTATTGTATCACGGGAAATCGCCTCGTCAAGGCGCATTTCGGCTTCTCTTTGGCAAAATGCGACCTAATTCAATCGACTCCACGCAACGGCTATAATGGTTTGTGGCTTTTTCCGAACCGGTTTCTTTTTGGCGGGCAGATGCGCTTAATGCACCGTGGCTCGTGCATGGCTTTTCACACCGCACGGGCGGCGTGAGCGAGGGCGCGTTTTCGTCGCTGAATACAGGTTTGCACGTCGGCGATGAGCGCGAGTCCGTTGTGGAAAACCGAACCCGCGTCGCGCGAGCGTGTGACTTTGGCATCGAAAATGTCATTTGCGCCGAGCAAGTGCACGGCGCGCGGGCTGCCCGCGTGGACGCCACGTTTGCCGGGCGCGGTGCGACCGTTTACGCCGACGCTTTGCCGGGCGTAGACGCCCTCATATCCGATACGCCCGGCGTGTTGCTGTCGCTGTTTTTCGCCGATTGCTTGCCGGTCTTTTTCGTTGACCCGACGCATCGCGCGGTTGGTATTGCCCATGCCGGTTGGAAGGGGCTTGCGAGCAGCGTTTTGCAAAACACGATAACCGCGATGGCAGACGCTTGGCAAACGGCTCCCGCCGATTTGCTCGTTGCAATCGGGCCGGGCATCGGCGTCGCGCATTTCGAGGTCGGGCCGGAAGTCGCCGCGCAGTTTCCCCAAGATACCGTTTGGTTTGACGGGCAGGAAAAACCGCGCGTCGATTTGCCCAGCGCGGCGGCGCGCATTTTACAAGCGGCGGGTGTGCACTCACAAAACATCACCGTCAGCGCCGACTGCACCTATACCCTGCCCGCCCGATACTTTTCGCACCGGCGCGACGCGAGCCGAACGGGGCGCATGATGGGCGTTATCGGTGTCGTGCCGTAATTTTCCGCCCGCGCCGCAGCGCCGCTCTAATCGGGCGGCGCTGCGGTAGTTTCCTCTACACCGGCGACGGGTTGCGGTCGAAGCCGTCTTGATGCCAGTACGGGTAGGCGAGGGAAACTTTACTTGCTTTGTCCAGCCGAGCGACTTGTTCGGGCGTCAAGTTCCAGCCGACCGCGCCCAAGTTCTGCTTTAACTGTTCCTCGTTGCGCGCCCCGATAACCACCGTTGAAACCGTGGGCCGCTGCAAAAGCCAGTTGAGCGCGATTTGTGGCACAGTTTTTCCGGTTTCGTTTGCGATTTCGTCCAGCGCGTCCACGACCGTATAAACGTACTCGTCGGATACGGGCGGGCCGTTGTCTTTGACGACCTTGGACTGCAATCGGCTTGTTTCCGGCAGCGGCTGATTGCGACGGATTTTGCCGGTCAAGCGGCCCCAGCCGAGCGGACTCCACACGACCGCGCCGACTTTTTGGTCAACGCCGAGCGGCATAAGTTCCCACTCATAATCGCGGCCAATCAGCGAGTAGTAGGCTTGATGAGCGACGTAACGGGGCAGGCCGTATTTGTCGGACGCGGCGAGCGATTTCATCAAGTGCCAGCCGGAAAAATTCGAGCAGCCGATGTAACGTATTTTGCCCGCGCGCACCAAATCGCCCAGCGTCTGTAGCGTTTCCTCGACGGGCGTTAGAGCGTCGAATCCGTGCAGTTGGTACAAGTCGATGTAATCCGTGCCCAAGCGCCGCAAACTGTTTTCGACGGTTTGGATCAAGTGCCAGCGCGACGAGCCGGTTCCGTTCGGGCCTTTGTCGGTGCGAAAGCCGCCCTTAGTGGAAATCAGCACTTGGTCGCGGCGGCCTTTGATCGCCTGCCCCAAAATCTCCTCGGCGGCTCCGCTTGAGTACACGTCCGCGCTGTCGAACATGTTTAGCCCGGCTTCCAAGCAAACGTCCACAAGCCGCGTCGCCTCGGTCACATCCGACGAACCCCACGCCTTAAAAAAATCGCCGCTTCCGCCGAACGTTCCGGTTCCAAACGAAAGCACGGGCACATTGAAGCCCGAACCACCCAATAATCGGTATTCCATACCAAAGGAAACCAACAGCCAAGCAGTGAGTTCCCATCAAGCCGTCGCTTTTTCGCAAAACGGGTAAAGCATAACCACAGAAAACACGGAGGACAAACGTAGTATGGCCTTTTTTGAATTCTTGGATGGTATTGCCCGCTTTTTACAAGGCCTCGTAGACCTCAATGAGGTTTTTTCGTGGGGCAGCTCGAAAAAGAAAAACGATAAACGGAACGCGCTTCAATCGAACGGGCCGCAAGCCAACACGCGCGGCGGCTGTTTTCTCCGTGGATTGGGCTGTTTATTTATTCTCGCCGTCGTTGTTTTGGGCACGTTTTACATTATTGGTACGTTTCTCGCGCCGCCGAAATCGACCGTGGCACAAACCACTCCCACGAACTCCACGATCCCCACGAACCCCTCCCCCAGGACACCGTCCTCGATTAAGGATATAAAGATTCCGACCGTTCCAAAATGAGCGCATTTTCGCCCTACCCCTTTTTCACGCCCGGCGCGATAGCGGCATTTCTTGTCACGATGTTTTTGTTGTTCGTGCCGCTGTTTTTCGTTTCGCGGGAAGCCAAAGCAACAACGTCCCGCAAGCCAAACGCGATTTGTCATTGGTTGTTTTTCCATGCGTTCGATGTTATTTTGGTAGCGTCGCGGTGATTTTCGCCGTTTGGTTTATGGAACATGGGCGCTCGTTTGCGTGGGCAGCAGCGAATTGTTTCGCTCTGCCCGCCGTTTGGATTATCGGAACCATGATTTTCGCGCGGGTTCGTAACATTTTGCGCTCGCGCTTCGTTTATAGAAGCAAGTAAGCAAAAGTAAAGGGTTAAGCCATTATGCTGGCTGCGTTTGCTGTGGAAAGTTGCGCCTTTCTTGTGGAGCTGGTGTTCAATCTGGTCATTGAATTGACGCTTGGCTTTTTCTTTTCAGATTCCACCGGTGTTTTCGCGGGACGTAACTCC
>CAXTBP010000204.1:0-9377 GCA_964241985.1 uncultured Armatimonadaceae bacterium
TTGTCTTTATCTACCGCCTCGTACTGGGAAAAGCCGTTGGTTTGGCTGCCGGGGATGACCGCCATCGCGCCGTTTTCGACCGTTACCGTATCGAGAGCGAGCCAAACCGTGCAGATGCCCGCCATCGTGGACACCCGCCCGTTCCAGTACGACGAATCTTCGTGCCACGGCGTCGCCTTTCCCGTAAACGGTGGCTTGCTGATAAAGTGCGACGCCCACAATCCGATATTCGGCCCGACGACTGACTCCACCAAATCCAGCAGGGCGTCGTCTAACAAAAACGGCAAAAGGCGTTCGTCGCGGACGTGCATCATATCCAGATCGGCCTCGCCGTAGCGGCTCAAATCGTCCTCGAAAATGGCTTTGAGGGCCGCGAATTTTTCGGGCGCAAAAACGGGCTTGTGATAAAGCACGTAGCCATCGGTTTCGTACTGGCGGACTTCCTCGGGCGTCAAGCGGGCAGCGCGGGTCGGGGCTTTTTCCATCGTCGGCGTCATCAAAGCGGCTCCTTCGTTGAGCGGGTCGTTGGAAAAGTGTACCGATTTCGCCCGCGCGCCGTCAAGCCGACTACTTATTCAACGGAACGACGCGAGAAACCACCCACTCCGTGAAAGTGCCGCGCTCCATTTGGCTTGCCGCGAGCGTCATAATCACGCGCTCCGGTTCGTCCGGCCCAGTATTTTGCAGTTCGTGCCCGTTCAAAACCAGAAACGTTTCCATCGCCGCGTGCCCGATGCGTTTGTTTCCGTCCAGAAATGGATGGTTTTTCAAAAGCGAAAAACCCAGCGCGGCGGCCTTTTCCGCAAGTGTCGGGTAGAGTTCGGTGTCGCCAAAAGTCATTTGCGGTTGCGCCAGCGCGGCCTCCACCAAACCGTTGTTCCGAACGCCCGCCGTCCCGCCCGACTGCGCGACAACCCGCGCGTGCAACCGCATCGCTTCGTCAAACGTCAAATAGCGCATTGTGTTTTTAGCCCCGCGTTTTCAGGAAAGCCGTTTGTACAATTCAGCGTTCTTGTCCAAAACATAATCCGCCGCATTCTCAAACGCTTTTTCCGGCGACGCTTCGTTTTCGGCTTCATCAGCAGGTGAAGACAACATTTCCTTGAGCCGCTTTTCAATCAGCGCGGACACGAACGCTTCCAGCGACACGCCTTCTTCGGCGGCGCGGGCTTGGAAATCGCGGGCCTGCTCGTCGGTAAGTTCAATGGTTATGGGCATGAGAATAATTCCTTAAATTGTAGCGCCGCTTGCACCGCTGGCGGTTAGGTCGTTTTGAAGCAGTAACAATGCACCCAACTATCTATCGCACCATCCAAATCTTTCCGCGTTTTGTAATGCTGGGATCCCGTAACTATTACTACCTCAGTACGCTCAGTGTAATGCAAATCTTCGACCGTAAAACTTCCTACGCTTGAATCAATCCCGGAAAGGGAGCGGCAGATAATTCGGTTTTCGGGCAGCGGTTCGATGTGCATTTGTATGGACATTCCGATGGGAGGAACGAAACCCATTTGTATTGTTTTCTCCACTTCTTCAAATCCGCCTTCTTCACTCGTCAAATCAATGTGGATTTTTATGTTCATTGGTCATCGTTTTCCGCGCCCTTACGCACATACGACAAGCGCACCAAGCCATTGGAATACGGAACGGCGTCGGTGAGCGTCAAAACTTGTTCGGTGTTTTGTGTCGGCGCGAACAAGGTGACGCCGCTTCCCAAAACGCGCGGGTGAATGAAAAGATGGTACTCATCGATAAGTTTCGCCGACGCGAACGCACGAATCAATTTCCCGCCGCCGACAAGCCACACGTCGCCGCTTCCTTCCGGCAAACTTTGCAGAAAATCGACCGGCTTTTCCGACGTGAAGGTAACGTTTTCGTCGCTTTGGCCCGTCTTTTCTTTTTGCCGGGAAAACACAACGCCGCGCTTCCCTTTGTACGGATACGGCCCCCAGCGGAGCAACTGCTCGTAGGTTTTGCGCCCCAAAACGACGGTTTCGATGCCCGCGTAGAATTCCTCGTAGCCGTAGTCGGCGTCGGTAAACAGCCAGTCCACACTCTGGTCGTCGCGGGCGATAAATCCATCCACGCTCGCGGCGATGAATAACTTCACGCGGGATCTGCTTTTGCTTCCAATGGGCATGGCTTTATTATGGCACGGCGCGGCCCGAAACAACCGAACAAGCAGGGCGAAAGTCTCATGACGAATTGATCAACTGGCGTTACGCTGGGTTCATGCGCCCCTCAACCGCTTTTGGATCCGCAGGCGACTGGTTCACGCTTGTTTTGTACGCCCTTCTAACCGTTGTCGTTTTGCTTGCGCCACTCGCTCCATTCGCGGGTTTTGTTTTTGTCGCCCGTTGCCGCCCCGCTTGGTGGGCGGCTTTTTGGCATAATCCCGTAATCAACGGCGTTCTGCTTGCGTTTGCATTGGCAAGCGCGCGGGTCGTTTTTTTGCAAATCCTGTATTTGCTGGCGCACGTCCTTTCGGCGGCGGTTTACCCGATGACCTACGCTTGGATTCCCGAAATGCTCGCCCGCATCACTCTTGCCGACTTGGGCTGGAATGTAACGCCCACGCCCACCGAATCCCGGTTCCGTTTTTCGGCTATTGCATTCGCAATAAATCTCGCCTTTTGGCTCGCCCTTCTGTTACTCATAACGACGCTTTCGACGTTTTGGCGTTGGTGCAAAGCAAAGCCGTAATTCAAAAACCGGTTTACGGTTTTATGCTCCTCCGTGCTACAATTATTTCAAACCCTTTCACAGGCAAGGAACGAAACAATGGCGGAAACAATGCGGTTTGGCGTAGTGGGCTGCGGGGCGATTGGGCCGACGCACATGGGGGCGATCCAACAAATCGCGGACGCGGAACTGGTTGCCATCGCGGACACGAACCGGGAAAAAGCCGAAGCGGCGGCGCAAAAACACAACGTCGGCACGATTTACGACAGTTTGGACGCGCTTCTCGCCGACCCGAAAGTGGACGCCGTGTGCATCTGTACGCCGTCCGGGAGGCACGCCGATGGCGCGGTTAAGGCGATGCGGGCGGGCAAGCACGTGGTCGTGGAAAAACCGATGGACGTGTCGCTCGAAGCCTGCGACCGCATGATCGCCGCCGAAGACGAAACCGGCAAAACGCTCGCCATTATTTCTCAGCACCGCTTCGACGCCGCAACCGTTTTGGTCAAAGACGCCATCGACAGCGGCAAGTTGGGCAAAATCGTCTTAGCCGATGCAACGGTGAAATGGTGGCGCACGCAAAACTACTACGACAGCGGCGACTGGCGCGGAACGTGGGCGATGGACGGCGGCGGGGCCTTGATGAATCAGGGCGTTCATACCGTCGATTTGCTGCAATGGCTGACGGGCGGCGTGGCTTCCTTGTACGCGCAAACTCGCACGGCGGCTCACGAGCGCATCGAGGTCGAAGACATCGCCGTCGCCGCCTTAACGTTCCAAAACGGCGCGATTGGAACCCTGACCGCAACCACGGCGGCGTGGGAAGGCTTCCCGGTTCGCATTGACATTTACGGAACCGAAGGCACGGCGATTTTAGAGGGCGACCGCTTAAAAACGCTCAAACTAAAAACCGGCGAAGAATACCAAAGCGAAGAGGCCGCCGTCCATGCCGTATCGGTCGCGCGGGGCGGAACCGCGAGCGTCAAGGACGAAGCCGCGACCCGCTTAACGCTTCCTTCGGGCGGAGCCGCCGCCGACCCCGGAGCCGTGTGGGGCGACGCGCACCGAGCGCAAATCGAAGACTTCATGCGCGCCGTCCGCACCGGTACGAAACCCTTAATCGACGGGCGCGGCGGCAAGAAACCGCTCGAAATCATCACCGGCGTGTACCGCTCCGCCCGCTCCGGCCAACCCGTCACGATTGCCTAACAAAATATAAGATGCCAACAAGGGAAGGGGCAATTCCTTCCCTTGTTGTAAATCCATTTCGGAGTACACGAAATGTATAAGTTCATCACCATTCAAGGCAAATGCGGCAACCCATACGACATAGCCAAGTGCGAACAACACGCAAACGGTATGCTTTCTCAAGGATACGAGTTGGTTCAAGTTTACCAAACAACAACGGCAGGTTGTTCAGGCACACAATCAGTCTTGGTAATGATTTTCAAACAGCGAATGTAGAATGCAAACAGGAAGCATTCTTGGTATTTCGCCAACATTGCTAAACGGGGGATTTTTGCCCTTCGCCCATCACCCGCATTGCGAACGTTATAACAACCATTTGATCTGGTTTTGCGGCAATCCTCTTTGTTTAGGCTGTTGCTGCTTGTATTCGGGTTTAGCCGCCGGTTTGTTAGGAACCCTATTTACTCATTGGCACTGCTCAGATATTGTCATCTGGTTTGCGGCGCATCTACCTTTTGCTCTGCCTACCGTTCTGCAACCGTGGATACAGCACAAAGCCTTTAAGATAGTGGCCCGTTTTCTTCTCGGTATTGGGATGAGTTCGGCTATTATTAAGGGGCTTTTCTTTGTTCATCCGCCTTTCTCTCGCATCTATTTGTATTCTTTTCTATTATTTTCCCTGATAACAGGATACAAAGTTTTAGCCTACCTTCGCCAACGTTTTACTCACGACCCATGCCAAGATTGCCCTTTAGGGGCGTATCCTACTTGTGAATGGAACATGCCGCGTTTGTTGGCCGACAATCCCACTTTCTTTCCTCTACAAATGGCATCGGAAGTAAATCAAAGCAACAAGAATAAATAAACTATAGCCATGCTTGAACACCTTTGATTTTGGGCAGTTGGAGGTATTTGGTTACGGTTTTTCGCCAATCGGGCACAATAGTTCCATGAACAATCCGTTAGACGATTACGAGCGCGAGCGCGGCGACAATCCCGGCGCGGGCGGCGACGAATTGAGCGATGCGCGCGATATGACGCCCGACGAGCGCGAAGCGATTGAGGCGTTTTTTGCAGAACCGTTTCCGAGTAAGCCGTATGCTCTCGTTCCTTCGGGCGGCGACAACGCGACCGATTTCACCGACTACATAATTCACAAGGACATCAATACGGAACATCAGTGCGTGTTCGTGTTCGATTCCATCGTGGACGCTTTCGCGGTCGCCGAGGAATACAAGGAAGCGACCGGGCGCGAGGCCGAGCCGGTGGAGTGCGATATTTACTCGCTGGAAGAAGACCGGTTTTGGGTCAAGTTTTACCGCGCCAACGGGAGCGTCGCTATGATTTCGCTGCCCCTGTATAAGCAGCATATCGGCGGCACGGCGTCGCCCTACGAAGACTGATACGAAACCATCCCAAATGCCGCCACGAAAGCGCAGCCCGTATATCGGGGTCGCGCTCGCCGTTCTGTTGTTTGGGCTTTTGACGCGGCCCGCTCGGCACATTTTGCCCGCTATCGTGACCGGCAATTTGGGTGACGCTTTATACGCCTTGATGGCGTACTTTCTTATCGCAATTCTTTTTCCCAAGCTGCCGCCCCTGCGCGTTTTCGCAGTAGCCTTTGCGTTCTGCGCTTTGGTTGAGTTTGGTCAGCTGTACCGAGCGGATTGGTTAAACGCCATCCGACACACAACGCTCGGCGGCCTCGTTTTGGGCTACGGCTTTTCGCCGACCGATTTGGGGGCGTATTTCGTCGGCGCGGGCTTGGGCGCTATAGGCGAACGGCAATTAAACAGCCGCAAAAGAACAAAACCATGACACAAAGTTATCTGACCCATTTGGAATGCAGCAAGACCGGCGAAACCTTTGACGCCGATGTGCCGCAGAATTTGTCGCGCGTTGGTGCGCCGCTTTTGGCGCGCTATGATTTGATACGCGCCCGCGCGGACTTCGGGCCGAACGCGCCCAGCGAAAGCGGCAAGAAATCGCTGTGGAAACACGCGCCCGTTTTACCCGTGCGCGACCCGTCTTTCGTGACGGATTTGGGCGAAGGGGGCACGCCGCTTATACCCGCTCCGCGCTTGGGACAAGTCGCGGGATTGTCCAATCTGTTCGTCAAGGAAGAAGGGTTGAACCCGACGGCGTCGTTCAAGGCGCGGGGTATGGCGGTCGCAGTCGCGGCGGCACGGGAGCGCGGCATTACGGAGTTCGCGGTCGGGACGGCGGGCAACGCGGGAAGCGCGCTCGCCGCCTACGCTGCCGCGTCGGGAACGGTCGCGCATATCGCCATGCCCCGCGATACGCCCTCCGTCATTATTTCCGAATGTCAAAGTTTCGGCGTGGACTTGCAACTCGTGGACGGCCTCATCACGGATGCCAATGCGCTGGTCGGCGAGGGCGTCAAAAACCGGGGATGGTTTGATATGGCGACCTTGCGCGAGCCGTACCGTTTAGAAGGCAAGAAAACGATGGGTTACGAACTCTACGAGCAGTTCGGTGGAACCTTGCCCGATGTCATCGTGTACCCCACCGGTGGCGGAACCGGCCTCATCGGCATGTGGAAAGCGTTTACGGAGATGCGTGAACTGGGCTGGCCGAATCTGGACAAACTGCCGCGCATGGTGTCTGTGCAGGCGTCTGGGTGCGCCCCGATTGTGCGGGCGTGGGAAGCCGGGGCCGAATCCGCAACCCCGTGGGAAAACGCGCACACGTCGGCGAGCGGCTTGCGTGTCCCCCGCGCCATCGGCGATTTTTTGATTTTACGCGCCATCCGCGAATCCGGCGGCTGCGCCCTTGCCGTCAGCGATGAAACCACGCACGACGCATGGAAAGAAATGGCGTCGCATACCGGCATCTTCGCGGCCCCCGAAGGTGCGGCGACATGGGCGGCCTTGAAAGAACTTGTCGCTCGCGGCGACGTGCAGCCCAATGAGCGCGTCGTACTGTTCAACACGGGCAGCGGCCTCAAATACATGGAAGCGTGGCGACAGTTCGCCTGAGTTTACCGGGGTCGTAGTTTGACTTGCAATGCGGCGTAGCCGTCGATTTGGAAATGGCACACACGAATGGTGTGTCCGCCTGCGGCAAGCGTCAGATTTGCGGTGTACGCGGTCGGCCCCTGATATTTCCAAGCGTTCGTGATGACCGGCTTATCGTCCACCCATACGAAGCAGCCGTCGTCGGTCGTGGTTTCCAAAACGTAGTCGCCGGACGGTACGCGAAACGTTCCGTTGGCGATGGTGGCGTAATGGTCGGGCGGCAGGTTTTTGAAAAACGCGCCGTTTGCCGCCAAGTTCAGCATATTTGCCGTCGTTTGCGCAATGGGTTCGGCTTTGCCGTTGTTGGCGAGCGCCTGAACCGTTTCTACCGTGGGCCAGCCTTCGGGCGTATTGCCCTGTCCTTTAGCGTCCCACTTGAACCACTTAATAGTCCACGCAATCGGGGCGACAAAACGCGAGTAGCCGAAAGCAACGGGCTTGCCTTTGGGCGTGACAATCCCGCGAAAATCGGTTGTTGCCTCGCCCACGTATTCCAAACTGATGCGGACGTTGCGGGCGGTTTGCGCGTCGCCGTTGTAGGTTACGATCACGAAACCGGGCACGGTTCCCGATTGCGCCGAAAGTGTCGCGCCCTCGACCGTTTTGGCCTTCCATGTTCCGGGCGGCCCTAAAATCTCGAATGTTTGCGTGTTCGGCTGGTCGGCAACGGGTTCGCGCGGCCACAAACGCGGCGACCGGAAATCATACGGCCCCCACTCGTCCACCAAAATGTATCGTCGCCCGCGTAACGCACCCGCTTTCAGAAACGCCTTCGGCGCGCCTGCCACAATGGCGGGAGCGACCACACGATCTTTGTTCGTTCCGACCGAACGCGCAAACGGATTCCACGGAAACGCAACATCCGATTTCAACGGCGACCGGGAAGCCGATTTTATCGCGGTATCGAACCGGGCCGCATATTCCGTAGGATCGGTTTCCGATGCGAGATTCGATGCGCCGGACGTCTCCATTGTTCGCTTCTCATTTTTGGGATCGGTTTCTATGATCAAGGCGTCGCTTATTGTCACCGCTTCGGTCGTCCCCGTTTCTACCTGCAAACTGCGTACCTGATTGAACGTATTGTCGGTAATTTGGTAGTCGTGACTTTTTGTATCGTGATGCTTGGGGTAGCCCCAGTTCGGGTCTTGGGTCGCGTTTTGCCACAAACGGACGCCCGCCGTGTCGCGGTAGAAAACGTTTTCAGCAATTATGTTGTGCTGCCCGTGTTCGATGGCGATTGCCTGCGCGTTGAAGCCCAGCAAATTGCCGACAATGTTGGTGTTGTACGAATAGCCGCCCCAAAGGCCGTGCCAGCATTCCAAAACTAAATTGTTGGCAATCGTGTTGCGCGAAAACGTAACCTCGATGCCGTTCGTGGGCGCGTGGGAAAAATCGTTACCGTAAAGGAGATTGTCGTTGCAGCCGCCCTGCCCGGTGTCCATCGTGGTTTGCCCGGCCCACAGGAAAAAGCCGTCGCCTCCATGCGTCGCCGAGTTGTACGCGAACACGTTTTTGTTACATTGCTCGAAGACGAGAATGGCGGCGGAATCCTGCCCGCGATTGTACACGCCGTGCGAATAACCGCGCACACACCAATCTAACTTGTTCTGCAAAACGCGGTTATTGCTCGCGCGGTACAACCCTAAACCCACACCGCTCAAAAACGAGAAATTGTTGCCGACAACCTGCCCGTTATTGGAGCGGACGACGAGCAGACCGTTTTGCCCACCGGTCGCGCGGCAGGCTTGCACCAAAAAGCCGTCGCAATTGTCCAGATAAATGGCGGCCCCGTAGCGCAGCCATTCGTTTTTTTCGTTCTGATGAAAACTCATCCAGTCGGACAAGTCTTCGCGCTCCAATGTGCTTTTGAGACGTTGCTTCCAGTTATTGCCGAAGTCGCAGTTGGTAATGCGCAAACCCGGCGCATTTTGCGCGAGCAGGCCGATTTTGTAGCCGCGAACGCGGGCGTTTTTAATCGTGACGTTTTTGCCGCTAACCCAAAGGCCCGTGCCTTTGCGCTTGTCGGGCATGGTTTCGGGCGATGTGCCTTCCAAAACACGCCCGGCAAAATCGACCGTGATATTGTCGCCGCGCACGACGAGTGCCGCGCCTTCCGGTTCACCGTTTTCGTGCGTATCCGTGCGGCGTGTGGTTTGGCTGCCGGTAAAGTGCGTGGATTTCGTGATTCGCTTGGGGAGCGAGGAAGGTTTTACGGCGGCGATAGAAGCAGCCTTTGGTATTTTAGGGGAAGGTAGGCGTTGGGTTTGGGCGTAGGTTGGAAAGGCGAGAAGGCAAAGCGTTGTAAATGCGAGGCAGGCCTCTCCCCCCGGCCCCCTCCCCTGAAAGGAAAGGGGGAGCCTATCAAATCCCGCCCAATCCAAAGGCGAACGCTTCTCCAAAATGCCGCCCATACAGGCTCCCCCTTCCCTCGGAGGGGAGGGGGCCGGGGGGAGAGGCCAATCCCCTCTACCC
>CAXTBP010000205.1:0-9345 GCA_964241985.1 uncultured Armatimonadaceae bacterium
GAAAGCGGTAAAAAAAGCGCGGCGTAAAGCGAACGGAGCCAACTGACGCTGTGGGCGTGCACCGTGTAGGAATGCGGCGCGCCTGCATGACGTAAGCCGGTTACAAAGCGTATGAGCGGATACGCGATAAATCCGTCCGGCGGTTCGGTCGCGCTTAAAAACGTGCGCCGCGCATGGTCGATGGTATTTTCCGGTGCGTTGGGGTGACGGCACGCCAAACGGCGCATCAATGCATCCATTCTCTCTGAACCTTCGCTTGGCCCCTGCGCGTCCGCAAGAAGTACCAACACGTCGGGGGGCGTTAATGGGTGGGCGGCAAGCCGAAGGCGAATGCTGGCAATGGGATTTGTGTGGGCAATGGTACGCAAAACATCGACCGTGATGTTGGGATGACCCAAAACGATTTCGCGCAGAAATCCCTCGCGGTCACCATCGGGCATTTGTGCCACTTCCATCAAGTCGCTTGGTGAGGCATCGGGGCGCAGCAGTACGGTAAGTTTGGCAATGCCCTCGGGTTGGGCTAAGGCGGAATGGGGAACGCTGCGTCGCGCCCGCTTGAACATTTTATTAAGCGCGGGGTACGGATGCGGCATTTGGGCTTGCTTGCTCTTTTTGGGCAGGGGTTGGGACGGCCCGGCTTCTTCCGCTTTGCTGGCGTACCACTGGGCGACGTAGGCCGGAGGTGGCGGCGCGACCGGGGGCGTTTGTCCAAAAAAGGCGCGCATCCACGACGGGGCAAGCCCGACTTCCACCATTTCCGCGTGCCATTCCCCGGCGTAGTCATTGGCAAAACTCCAATCCGGGGTCTGCGTTTGCTCCATACAATAATCGTACCAATAACGCGACAGGGCGGCGCACCCGTCGCTTGGTGTTTTCAACGGGGCGGCTTGCGAGATATGATAACGGGCGGCCTGCGCGATGGAATGGTTTTCGTGACGGAGCAGAACGGAAACGACACTCGGCGGGCAGGTGGCGACCCGCAGCAAATCTTCGCGCACCCCGTAGTCCAAGCGCGACCAGAAATCGGGAATTTCGAGTGCCAAAAACGGCGCAACCGGATTGCGGCATAGGGCATTTACGCTGCGGGGCAGATTGAGTTCAAGCAGCGTTTGAAGACAATGCGGCGGCGTATTCGGATGGGCAATCAGAGCTTCGACAAGCAGCGTGACGATTTGCCCGGCGCTTTCCGATCCATCCCATTCCCCTTCCTCGATGGTTTGATACGCTTCATCGGCAAACCGCGCAAGCATTTCGCCCGTCGTATTCGGGTCTTCCGCGCTGAGGTGCTTTTGTCGCCATTCCTCGGTTTCGAGCGCAAGTAGCCCGGCCCGTTCTTTGGCTTCCCATGCTGTCAGTGCTATTTCCATTCGATTGTTTGTCCGGCGTTTAGTCGTTGTCGTCGTGCCACGTGAAAACGAAATTAGGGTCGGCGAGGCGGGTTTGCGCGGCCCAACGGACGAGGCGGTTGCCGTCGTGGGCGAGATGATGCAGCAGGTCGAGCGGTGAGCGGCCCCATTGTTCTTGGTCGCTTTCGGCCACATGGCCACTTTTAGGTATGGGTTCGCCGGTTAGTGGTAGATGAAGTGCCGCGTACAACCTGAGCCACCAGTGGTAAGAGGTTCCATTAACTCGCAGGTTGCCCAAATCGGTGGGCAAATGGTGCTTAGCCATGAACTGCGGGAAGCCGTAGGCAAGCAGCGCTTTTATCCCTTCATATTGGCTTTGAATCTCACCCGCAGTTGCTATATGAAGGCGGGCCGATTTCGAAACGGCCTCGCTACTTCCACTAAACACGGAAACGGCAACGGGCGGCAACCCCTCTTCACGAAGCAAGTTTTCTGCGACATCCAAATCCAATCGCACCCAGAAATCCGGTATCTCAAGTACCAAGAACGGCGTCATGGGATTATTGCAAAAGGCCCGGTTACTGTCGAGAAATATTTCAGAGAAAATACTGAGTATGCTGCGCGGCGGCGTGTTAGGATGGGCGAGAACGGCATTTGTAACGAGGCATACCTCGTTATAGTAATACTCCGACAACAAATTTTCGTGAGCAAAATCCTCTGCTGCGGAACAAAGTAAATCCAGCACGTCCGCCGTCGTGTTCGGGTCTTCGGCAGTGCGCCGTTTTTCGCGCCATTCGTCGGTTTCAAGGGCGAGCAAACTGGCCCGCTCTTTGGCTTCCCAAACCGTTAATTGTCGCGCTTCCATAGTTGCTAAAGTATGCGCCTTTTGCGACTATAAAACAAGCAAACGCCCCGCGAAATTCCGTAGGGAAATATGCGGGGCGTTGTTCTCGGTTTGGTTCTACTTTACCGGGAGGATTTGACCGTCTTCCATGACGGTGGGGAAATGGTCGCCGGTGAGGATTTCGCCGGGGGCGACGGTGATATGCTCTTCGACCAAGTGCGTTTTGCCTTCGGGCGTGTATTTTGTCCAGCCGGGCATATAGTGGACGGCAATCGCGGGGCGGCCTTTGGTCGTGTGGTTGGGCGGCGCGCCGTGCCACGTTAGGCAGTGGTGGAAGACGACACCGCCTTTGGGAACCGGGGCGGGGACGGGTTTGGCATCGCGGGCTTCAGCGGGCAACTGGTCGTAATCGGGATCCGGCCCCCATGTCTGGCGGTTCGTGCCAATCGTGCCGCCTTTATGCGGCCCCCATTTGTGGCTGCCGGGAACCATGTGCATCGCGCCGTTTTCGAGGGTGGCGTCGTCGAGGGCGACCCACGCGGACACCAAATCGGCGGGGCCGATGACGGGCCAGTACGGGTGATCCTGATGCCACAGCGTCGGGCCGCCGATGTGCGAGGGTTTGACCTGTATTTGATCGTGCCACACGCGGAGGGTGTCCGTGCCGATTAACTGGGCGACGAGCGAAACGATTTTTTCCTGATACAAATGGGCGCGAAAGGCGGGTTCCGCTTCCCAAATATTAACGACTTGGACGACGGTTTCAAGGGAGTTTTTGCCCATGTTGTGCGCGGCGTCGGGCGTGCCCGAACTTTTGCCGGACAAAACGCGCACGAGGGCGTCGTGCAGTTCGTCGGTTTCGGCCTCGGAAAGAAGGGGGCCGTAGTTGAGGAAGCCGTCGCGGTGGAACTGTTCGATTTGTTCGGGCGTGAGCGGGGCGGGGGGTGGCATCGTTGCGGTTTTCCTTGTTTGGGAGAGGCCCCCCTGCCCCCCATTATTGGGGGGCAGGGGGGCCAAAAATTACGCCGCTTTGGCGGCTTGGTAGTATCCGGCGACTTTATCCCAGTTGACGGTATTCCACCATGCGGCGAGGTAGTCGGGGCGCTTGTTCTGGTATTTCAGATAGTAGGCGTGCTCCCACACGTCCACGCCCAAAATCGGCGTTTTGCCGTCCATGAGCGGGCTGTCTTGATTCGGGGTCGAAACGACGGAAAGCTGACCGGCCTGATCGGTGACGAGCCACGACCAACCGGAACCGAAGCGTTTGGCCCCGGCGTCGTTGATGGCGGCTTTGAGGGCGTCGAGCGAGCCGAACGCGGTTTGGATGGCTTGGCTCAAATCGCCCGACGGTTCGTGCGCGCCGCCCGGCGTCATGAGTTCCCAAAACATGGTGTGGTTGACGTGCCCGCCGCCGTTGTTGCGAACGGCCATTCGGATGCCTTCGGGAACCGCCTCGATGTCTTTGATCAGCTGTTCGGGGCTTTTGCTGGACAGGTCGGGATGCTCTTTGAGGGCGTTGTTCAGGTTCGTGACGTAGGTTTGGTGATGCTTATCGTGGTGAATTTGCATCGTTTGTTCGTCGATATACGGCTCCAATGCGTTGTAGGCATACGGGAGCGGGGGCAGGGTGTATTCGGCCATAGTGTTTTTGTTTCCTTTGAAGTTTGTCGCGCCGAGTAAAAGCGACGGGCGCGACGGGTTCCATTAGTTAGTATACCTATTTCGTGCGCGGCTAATCCTTCGCACCGTCAAATCGCTAACCGAGTACTTGCCGTCAAAGTTCGCGCTCGGAGACAAGTTGCGCGTACAATAGCATTGAGCAATTCAACCGATAAATAACTTGCCGGACAGCATTGGGACTTTTGACCGCTATGACTGCAACCCTCTCTTATTTTTTCAGCCGGGAATTTTTGGTACAAGTGATGGCATTTCTTGGCTTCTTTTCTCCGGTGGTGCTGTTTATTTTTCTGATTGCCGCCCTTATAACTGCCTTTACGCGAAGCCCGCTTCCCGCTGGCGAACGGTTTCCCAGCCGTCGTGAAAAGATTGCTTTTGGGTGGGGCGTTTTTCTTATACCGTTTGCGACGCTTATGGTGTTTGATACGTACTTCGGGTTTGTTCTGTTCGGCCTGATAACGCCTATGCTTTGCGTGTTCTTGACGGCGATTGCAGGCAGGCGTCCTTTTCTTTACTCGCTGCTGTTCGGTTCGCTTTATTTTGCGAGTTATACGATAGGCCAAGTCTTGTTTTACGGCCCGGAATATCTGAACCGATTATTGACCACGTTACGCAACGATTTCCTCATTCCTTCGATTATGGTCGCGCTGGGCGGCGCTTTGATTGCCGGTTTGTGCTTGTTTTTGCTGTGGCGCTGTATGGATCGAAACCCGCAACGGTGGCAAGCCCAACCTGTTGAATAGATTGACACTATTATGATCCAAAGCCTCACAAATTTTGTTAGTCAGCCGATTTTGGTACAACTCATCTCGCTCGTTGTGCTTGCTTCGCCGCTGCTCGCGCTTTTCTTCTTCGTCGCCCCATTGTTTGCCGCCTTCACAATAAGCCCGCTCCCGTCCGGCGAATGGTTTCCCGACCACCGCGAAAAAATTACACTGGTTTGGGCCATTTTCCTGTTGCCGCTTGCGTCGCTAATAGTGGCTCTTTGGGATGTTTATGATTATGTCTTTTTCGCCGTGCTGACGCCTTCGCTGTGCGTATTTTTGACGGCGCTTGCGGGCAGGCGTCCGTTCCTTTATTCGCTCCTTGTTGGTTTGCTGCTTCTTGTGGGTTCAGCGGCGTGTTCTGCCGCACTACACGGCGGCTGGTATTCGCTGCTTCCGCTGGACGGCTGGCATCTGCAAATTTTTGTAAGTTTCGCGGTGAGTGGCGCGTTGTTTTCAGGTTTATTCTTGTTTTTGCTGTGGCGGCGCATGGAGCGAAACCCGGAAATGTGGCAAGCCGCGCCGGGCGAATAGTTATCGAACCAGATCCATCGCGTTGCGCGTCACGAAAACGTCAATCGCATTGGAAACCGCGACTTCGCACGCGCCGGGAACGATTCTGTTGCGATGCTCGGCCCGCCCGTAGCGCACCCATGCGTCATCGTCCGGCAGGGGCGGCGGGCCGGGCTGCTGCACGGGAAAGACGTGGCGCACAGTCAGACGGTAAAAGCCGCCCAAACTCAAATCGTAGAGTTGATCAACGCGAATGCGGTACACGTGCGGATTTTCCGGCAGCAGCTCGCCTTTATGCCGGGATGACATAGAAAAATAATTGACCGGCGGCACGAAACGCGGCGTCAGCGGCAAAATGCTGAATAGGCTATTTTCATACTGTGCGGCCCCGTAGCCGGTAAAAGGAGCCTGCGTGGCAAGCAACTCCTCGACTGCCGTTTCTTTGGCGTCCGCCCCTTCTTGATAAAAACGCCGTCCGCCGCGCACGTCGAGTTGGTAGGCGCGCTCCCCTCCTTTGCTGCTGATAATGTATTCCAGCGGTTCGTTTGTGGTGTTTTCCACGGTTAGAAGCAGATCGACCGGCTCGCTCCGAAACTCAAAGATCGGCATTTCTTCCAAGCCTCTTATGTTGGTGACAAGACGGGGCGGGTTTTGGAGCGCAATCGTTAAGCGGAAACCGCCCACGGGTACGGGAGCCGTGAGCGGAAACGGCGACGGCGGGGGCTTCTTTATTCTCCGGCTTGCTTCCCAGATTGCTCTTTTATTTCGCACTGGAGTATCCCACCTGCACGACCAAATCCGTGCCAAAGGCTTCCTGCCAGATTTCGCGCTCGGTGGCGAGTTGCCAGAGTTCCAAGCGTGGGTCGCTTTGCGGGGCATCCAAAACAAGGGTGACGGTTTTCATCTCGGTTGGTTCGGGCGCGGGCGATACGGCGGCGGAAACCGATTTGACGAGGCCCAAGTGCGAGCGATCCAAGCCTTCGGCGATGCGAATGAGGCAGGATAATTTGCGAACGAGGGTTTGCGTTGGGGCGGGCAAACTGACGAAATGCGCGTGGCGTTTTTTGGGCGAGGCTTTGCGGTGGAAATACGCGAGGTTCGCCATGATTTCGATTTCCTCGTCGGAAAACCCGGCGAGTTCAAAGTGGCGGATTAAGTAGTACGAATGGCGATGGTGGCCGGAATGCGAGATAAACACGCCGACATCGTGGAGCAGGGCGGCGTATTCCAACAGTTCGCGCTCATGCGGGCCGTAGGCGTGGAGGCCCAAGAGGCGCGTTTGATCGAAAAGGGAAAGCGTTAAATCGGCGACATGGCGGGCGTGGACGGCTTCGCGGCTAATGAATTGACCCAGTTTTTGTATGGAGCGGCTTCGGACGCCCGCTTCAAAGGCGGGTTCGGCGTTTGCGCTTTGGCGGCGAAGGATGGCTTCAACCAAAACGCCTTCGCGCAAACTGCGCTCGGCAATGCGAAAGGCGGAAATGTTCAATTCTTCGGCAAGGGTAAGTAAAACGGCGGCCCCGGACACAATGATGTCGGCCCGTTCGGGGTTGAGGCCGGGCACGCGCCGCCGCTCGTCGAGCGTCAGCTTACACAGCAGGGCGGCGATTTCCCGCAGGTCGCTGGTTTGCAGTTCGTAGTTTCTGAGGCTTGACACATCCAGCCCGGCGCGGCGCACGGCGATTTGGGCGAGGTTCATCGCCGTGCCCGACGACGCGACGGCAATTTCAAAGCCCCCGGCCTCGCGGATATGGCGGACGGCATGGCTGGAAACGAACCGGGCGTGTTCGCGCATCGCGTTCCAAACCGTGGGTGGAATTGGGCCGGTGAGGCCCGTCAAGAACTGATTGCCGACGCGAATAGCGCCTAATTTCAAACTTTCCAAAAATAAGTGCTCGGTTTGCGTTCCGACGATAAGTTCGGTCGAGCCGCCGCCGATGTCTACGAACAAGGCGCGCGTGTCGCCGATATGCAGGCCGGACGCGACCCCCAAATAAATGAGCCGCGCTTCCTCGACGCCCGGCACGACGCGCACGTCGATTTGGGCTTGTTCGCGGGCAGCCTGCACGAACGTGTCGCGGTTGTCGGCTTCGCGCAGAGCGACGGTTGCGAGCGCGATGATCTCGCTCGCCCCGCTTCCCCGCGCGATGTCGGCGAATTTTTGCAATACGAGAACGCCGCGCGCGATGGCGTCCGGCGCAAGCTGCCCACTCTCGAAGCCGTTGTGTCCCAAGCGCACGGTTTCCTTGTGCTGGGATACGACCGTCCATGTTTGGGTCGCTTCGTGCAGACGCACCAAGGACATACGGACGGAGTTCGTGCCAATATCGAGGGCTGCAATCAAGTCGGGCTGGACGGCGGGGGGCGGGTTCGGGCTTTCGGTCATACGGCATTGTAGCCAAAAACGGGCGTTTTTGAACGGCCAAAGCGGCCCGACTTGTGGCATAATAGGCGGTAGGAAACCTGTTTTGATGCCGCAAAAATTTCCACACACTTTTTTCCGCATGGCGACGGTTGCCGGTTTATGCTGGATCGGGCACTATGCGCTGCAAGTCGGCTACGGCTTGGCGACGGGCAAGGCGTTGTTCAATGCGGAGTTCGATACCGGAGGAACGCCCTTTTTCCGGCTGGATATGGCGTTGTTTTTCGGCGCGTACCTTGCAACCGGCTTGGCGCTCATTGTGTTCGCCGCCGGGCTTCCCGTAAACCGATGGCTAAAATATGCGGGCATAGCCTTTGCGTTTGTGGGCGCGCTTGCAGGCTTTGCGGGCCTGCTTTTCGGAGGTTTGTTTCCCGGTTCGGTGTCTGCCGTTGCTTCTGCGGCGGGCAAAGGGATTTTGGCGCATTTTGTCGCCGCGCTGCTTGTCGGGTTCGGGGCGTGGCGGGCCTCGGATATGCCGACGCGGCGCGCGGCCCGGTGTATTGCGCTGTTCGGACTATTGACGATGCCGCTTGCTATGCTGTTCGGGATGCTGGAAAAGACCGTACCCTCGTATTTTGTCACCGAAGTACATTTCGTTTTTTCCGGCGCGTTGTGGCTTGCAGCGGCGCGGGCTATGGCAAAACATAGCGAGGCCGCGTCGTCGCCCGTGCTCGCGGCGCAAACGGGGGCAGAATCCGTATGAATAAACCCGTTTTGTTTATGTTTCTTGCGCCAGTCGTTGTAATCATCGCCGGACTGCGTTTGCACGGCTTAACTAATCCCGCGAGCGCGGAGGGCGAGGACGCGAGCGCACCCGCGAAAACCGAGAGCGTGTATACGGGCGGTGCGGTCATGTCGCGCGAGGCGTTTTTGAAACTGGGCGCACTGCGGGGTAAAGTCGCCGCCACGCCGGGCCACGCTTTAACCGACGCCGAGGTGGACTGGCTAATCCAAACGCGAAACGGCGGCAGCAAAACCAAGCCGTATGCCGCGAGTATCGCCCGCGCTCGGCCTTTGGAAGTGCTTTTGCAGGCGAACCTGACGCCCGCGCAAAAGGAAAAAGTGTACCAAGCCGTCGTCCCGGATTTTACGAGCCGCGATAAATGGGGCGCGGCTGGCGACCGGCTGCGGGCGTGCGAGGCCGTGGAAGTTTTGCACGAAACGCGGGCCGCGCCGCATCTGCAAACGCTACTGCGCCACAACGACGCGCGGGTGCGGACGCGCGCTAAGCGGGCTTTGAATGCGCTCGTCAAGCCAAGCCCTTAGTTTCGTCGGCACGACGGCTTGCCAGTCGGGTTTGCCCAGTTTGCCCGACGGCAAATAGTAGAGTTCGTTTTGCCGGTCGCGGTACTTGTTGAATAAAACAATCCGCAATGCGGCGACCTGTTTGGGTTTTTGATTTGTGGGAAGTTTGCGGAAACCGCGCAGCGTCTTCATCAGATGAAACTGCGGGCGGTTCACGGTTTCCGACAAAACGAGGGAATTATCCCAATCCCACTGGCCCCGTGCGTTCTTTTCGGTGACGCGGATTTCGTGGGTATTTGCAATCCACGCTTCAAGGGTGCGATAGGCAGGAAGCTCGCGGCTGCTGCTCAAATCGCCGCCGATAACGGCTCCCGTTTGCGCATCGATGTACACGAAGGCGTGGGTTGGAGTGTGGCCGCCGTTAAAAACATCGTCTGAATACGGGGTAACGATTAAGCTGTTATCGGCGGGCGACGGGATTAAACCCGTATCGGTATTTTGGGCTTTTGGTATCGGCGTGTACGAGGATACGGG
>CAXTBP010000206.1:0-9168 GCA_964241985.1 uncultured Armatimonadaceae bacterium
CAATAAATATGCTTGCCCGCTCGCAGCGCCGCCATGATCACTTCGTGGTGCGCATCGTTGGGCGCACAAACGTGGATAATGCCGATGTCGGGCCGCGCCAATAGTTCGTTGAAATCGGTTGTCGCAACTGCAAACCCGGCCTGCTCTTTTGCCTTTTGCGCCGTCAATTCGGACTGCGTACAAACCCCGACAAGGCGCGTTTTCACGGGAACCGGGTCGAAAAAGAATGGGACGCTTTGATGCGCCCACGTATGCACGTTGCCGATAAATCCATACCCGACTACGCCGACCCCGACCGTTTCCCCGCCGTTTGTCAATTCGCCCATGATTTGTTACTTCTGCCCCTTTGCGCCTGTTTCGCGCCGGTGTTACAATAAAAACCAAGCGAGCGAGGCAGGCACTTCTACCAAGTTCGCGGGGCCGTTGCGGCTTCCCTTCCCGCGAACTTTTATCGGCCTCGTGGAGAAACCAGACGATGACGTTGGGCGATGTTTTAGCCGTTGTTATGGGCGTGCTGGCGACCGGCACGTGCTTGTGGGCCGCGTTTTTGGGAGCCGCCTTTTTATTCCCGCGCAAAAGCGAAGCCGCCCGCGACGCTTTGACGCAGCAAACCAAGAAAACGCTTGGCGTCGGTGTGGTGACCGCGCTACTCGCTGGGTTTGGTGGGATTGCGTTGTTGAATGTACCGAACGGGCTTCTGAAACTCATCGGCTGGGTGCTGCTCGTCGGCTTGCTCACGTGCGCGTGTTTGGGTTCGGCGGGGCTGTCTCTTCTTGCCGCCGACCGTATCCGCGAGCGCGACAAGCGCACGCGCCCGATTGCCGCGCTTCGTTTGGGGGCCGCCGTTCTCGTATGCGCAGGCTTTTTGCCCGTCGTCGGCTGGCTGTTTTTGTTTCCCGTTTCACTGATTGCCTCGGTCGGCGCAGGTTTGATTGCCCTTCGCAGCAAAGCGTCTCGCAGCGTTGCCTTAACGACGCCGCCGCAAACCGCAACTGCGCAGGCTTTGGAAGCGTCGGGATTTCATGGATAGACCACCTTCTGTCAAGCGGCGCGACGCCCTTGCGCTACTTGGCGGCGCGGCGACCGTTGCCGCCGCGCTGTCGTCGGGCTGCTCGCCCCTCGCTCGGAACGCGATAGTTCGGCAAAAGCGAAAAAACGACCGCTCCAATGCGCCCGCCCCCTTGCCGCAAACCGGCGACATTCACCCAATTGCTCGTTTACTCAACCGCGCCGCGTTTGGCCCCGCGCCCGGCGACGTTGCCCACGTCGCCGCTACGGGAGTCGAAGCGTGGGTCGATAAACAATTGGGCGCGCCGACCGATGGCGACGATCCCGAAGAAGCCGCGTATTTGCCCGTCGGCTTGGGCGATTTCGGAGTGGTTCATGCTTCGCCATACGATTTGCAGGATTTGGGCGAAAAAGACGTTTTGCGTCAACTGACGCAGGCGGCGATTTTGCGGGCCGTATACAGTCCGTGGCAAGTCCGCGAGCGCATGGTGGATTTTTGGAGCAACCACTTCAATCTGTACGGGCACAAAAATATGGGTGCGTTTTTGCTCCCAACGGACACGATGGCTGTGATTCGCGCGAACGCTTTGGGCACGTTCCCTGCTTTACTCTCCGCGTCCGCCCACAGTCCTGCCATGCTCGGCTATTTGGACAACGAACAAAACAAAAAGGGCGTCGCCAACGAAAACTACGCCCGCGAACTGATGGAACTACACACGCTCGGTGTGGGTGGCGGCTATAGTCAAAAAGACGTTGCCGAAGTCGCCCGCTGTTTGACCGGATGGACGATTGAACAAGGCTTCTTGAAGCGCAAAGGAACCTTCAAATTCGATGCCGACCGACACGACGACGGCGACAAAATGGTATTAGGCCACCCAATCAAGGCAGGCGGCGGGCAAAGCGACGGCGATCAAGTCTTGCATATCGTTTCGCACCATCCGGCCACGGCTCGCTTCATTTCCAAAAAACTGGTGCGCTATTTCGTCGGCACAAACGATTCGGCCTTAGTTGAGCAAACGGCGGCAACCTACACGAAAACGGGCGGCGACATTCGCGCGATGATCAAACCGTTATTGCTGTCGCCCGCTCTTGTCGCCTCGCCGCCAGTTATGAAGCGCCCCTTCGACTTTATGGTGTCTGCACTGCGGGCCGCGCGGTGCGACACGGACGGAGGAGCCGATTTGCAAAATCATTTGGCGCAAATGGGACAAGGCCTTTGGGAATGGCCGATGCCTGACGGCTACCCCGACCAAACCGGCGCGTGGACGGGTTCGCTTTTGCACCGCTGGAACTTCGCGGGGGCGCTCACGTCCGGCAGTATAAAAAATACCGGCGCGGAATGGAATCAAACGGCAGCGACCGCGCACGACGCTTTGCAAAATCTGCTCGCCGCCCGCGCGGACGATCCCGCGCATTCCATATTACTTTCCGTTTTATCCCAACACGCCACGCCCGCCGAACGGGCCGCGCTTGTTTTCGCCTCGCCCGCGTTCCAATGGCGGTAACTTAATCATGCCTTCCCCTAACTCTTGGCTTTTTTGTGACGGCGACGGCAAACTGGACGCGCCGCCAGCATCGCCACATCGTATAAACCGGCGTCAAATTTTGGGCGCGGGCTTCGCCGTCGCCTTGTCCGCGTGGGCCGAGCGTTCTGCCCTCGCGCAGGTTTCGCTGTATCCGAACGGCGGCAAAGATGCCGCTCCCAACGTTTTGGTGACGCTGTTTCTGCGCGGCGGCGTGGACGGTTTGTCAGTCGTTGTGCCGCACGGCGACGATGACTATTATCGCGCCCGCCCGACGATTGGCCTTGCCAAGCCCCGCGATAAGCGGGGCAATGCAACCGGCAGGGTATTGAATTTAGACGGCTTTTTCGGATTACATCCCGTCATGGACGCGCTCGTGCCGCTCTACAAAGATGGCCTTTTGGGAATCGTTCAGGCAATCGGCTCGCAAGATCAAACGCGGTCGCACTTTGAAGCGATGGCGGCGATGGAAAGGGGCGTCGGCAATGATGCGGGCCGCGAACAAAACGGTTGGCTTGCTCGGTATTTAACCGCCGCGCCATCGGCGAACCCATCTCCGCTTCGGGCCGCCGCTTGGTCGGACACCTTGCCGGACAGTTTGCGCGGCGCGTCCGATGTGTCTGTTTTGCGCGATATTTCCGATTTCAAATTGAACTTTCCCGCCGCGACAAACGAGCAAAATGACCGCATGGCCCAAAGTCTCGCGGCCCTGTACGGCGGCAAAGCCGCACAACCCAAAGGCGACGTAGTAACGCAGGCCGGGCGCGAAACGCTGCGCGTTTTAGACACGCTCCATCGCATTAACCCCGCCCACTACGCGCCGGAAAACGGGGCGACCTACCCGGATTCGGGCTTGGGCAGCGGCTTTAAGCAAGTCGCGTGCCTCATTAAAGCGGGCGTCGGTTTGGAAGCCGCCTGCCTTGACCGGGGCGGCTGGGATACGCACGTCGCGCAGGGCGGAACGGTCGGTTTTCTCGCCGAACAACTCAAAGACGTCTCCAACAGCCTTGCTGCGTTTGTCCGCGACATGGGCACATCGAAAATGCAAAACGTGACTGTCGTCGTGATGACCGAATTCGGGCGGCGCGTACAGGAAAACAGCGGATTGGGAACCGATCACGGGCGGGCGAGCATGATGTTCGTTACGGGCGGAGCCGTGAACGGCGGCAAAGTTTACGGAACGTGGCCGGGCCTTTCCCCCGCCCAACTCGAAGGCCCCGGCGATTTGCGCGTGACAACGGATTACCGTACCGTTTTGGGTGAAATCGTCGCAAGTCGCATGGCCCCTGATGCGCGTCAAGCCAAGAATATTGCCCAAGCAGTTTTTCCCGGCGCGCCGAACGCGCCGTTTTTGGGAATGCTTCGGCCTCGTTTCTCGTCATAAAACTATGACGCCCCAACTTGCGGCCCAGTTGCCGTATGCTTTCGTAATTATTGGTTTGTTCATCGTGTACGGGACGCTCGTGCGGCGCGGCACGATTGCAAACAAAAACATCGTTTTTGTCGGCGCGGTGCTTGGCCTTGTTGCCGCCGTGCTTGCGTTTCTGAGCGTGTACCCGGACTACAAGCGCGGCGCGTTGCCTTTGCCGCTTGCCCTGTTCAATCCGCTGGCGATGCTCGTTTGCTCGGCCTACTGCGTCACGTTTTCGTACCGGATGCAGCGCGTACAAGACCTCGCCACATTTTTGGTCGGCGACACGAAAATCATCGTGCGAACGTGCCCACCGATGCGTTTGCCGCCCGCCGACGCGCTTCTTTTGCCGACAAATGCGCACTTCCGTTCGCTTGACGGCCCCGCCTTCACTTATGGCGTCGCGGCGGGCAAGGAAACCGTGCGCGAAGCGCAAAAAGCCGCGCCCGCCGCGAACGGGCGTGTTGTCGCAACCGGCGCGGGCAACTTGCACGTCGCCCAAATTTTCCACGCCGTCGTCGGCTTGCCTATGAAAGCAGTCAAAGCCGACGCCCTGCGAAAAGGAATGGAAAGCGCCGCCAATCAGGCCCGCAAAGCCAATGCCGAAAGCGTCGTCGTTCCGCTCGCGCCTTTGCGCGGTTTGCCCTTTGCCGAAAGTGCGACCGCGACGGTCAACGGCGTAATGAAGCACCGCAAAGCGTTCGCGGAAATCGTCTTTATCGTTGCCGGGGGCCGTGATGAGAAACTCGCCGTCGCCCTTGCCAATAAACTCATTGGGCCGGATGAAGCCGCTCCGGTTTCGACAAAAACGATTTGATTTAGCGGTCGCTTTTGGAAAGCACCTTTTGGGAAGCCGTGAAGTATTCCTTTAAGTTCGTGCCCAAATGCCGTGCCCATTTTGCCTCTCGGTCGCCGCGTCGGTGCGCCCAAGACGCGAGCGCATAGCCCCACATCGCTTCCGAAAGATAGCCCTGCCGCCGAACCGACCAGCCCTCTTTGGACTGTGTGAAGCGAAACGCGCTGTTGGCCGTGAAGATGCCAAGCCCCCAGAAAACCGTGCAAATATCGGTCAACGGCTCCAAATGCTCCTCCGTGCGCTCCACCCCTTTTTCCAATAAACGGGTTCGCCCAATCTCGTGGGCGAGCGTTGCGATCAGGGCGATTGGCTCTTGGAGCAAGGTTTCCTTTACGGCAATCGGCGCACCGACCGTTGGGGGCGCGACCGCTCCCATTCTTGCGGTATATTTGCCGGTGGCGATATGTCGAATGCTGCTGCGAAGGCGGCTGTGAACGTCCGCCAAAATTTCGACGGTTTGGCCGTTGGGATCCGTGCCCATGCAGCCGCAGATGCGGGCAATCAGCGGCGCGAGGCAGGCTTCCGTGCCGTCCCATTCCGGGAAGGTTTCGTCCTTTGGTAGTTGAACGTCCACGGTGCGCAGCGTCCCGTCGCCAAACAAGGCCGTCATACGCTCCAAGGCATCGTCAATCCAAATGCGCTCGTCCTTCGACACGGGAAGTTGCGGGGGGCGAAGAAAGTTCATTGTCTTGGGTAACCTTTTTTCGTCAGGGTTTATAGGTGTTTAAAAACTTGCCCACGACGTTCCCCTCTTCGGTTCCGTCGGGCCGCGTGATCGTCCAATCCAGCAGGCCGCTCTCGGGAAATTTAACCCACTGCCCGGTTTTGAACGTGCGAACCGTCGTCAGCACGTTGGCGATTTTCCCAACGATGATACTGTTTTTTGTGTTGATGCTTTTCACCGCGACGAAAACGGTTTCCTGTTGCTTGCCCTTGTTTTCTCGCAGGCGATACGTCACGTAAAGTTGGCTGCCCTTCGGCAGTCCTTTCCAGTAACGGATTTTGGCATCGGGCCACGTCTTTTTGGCGCGGGCCACATACGGCGCGACGGCTTTGTCCATCTTCCGCATAGCCTCCTGCCCCTCGGCGCGCGTCCGCTTGTCCGGCGGGCCGGTCTGCGGTGCAATTTGGGGCGCAACAGGAACTTGTGGGGCTTGCTTATTCTGCGGCGCAGCGTGGGCTACACCATTACCCCAAATCAATAATCCAATACCTAAAATGGCAAGACAGTTCAAACGTTGCATAATGCGTCCCCCAAACACTCATTCGTTTTTCGGTTCGCGGCTGATGCCGAATATAGCGAATAAATCAAACCTCGAATCAATCTCGGAATCAAATTTACCGTCCCACCAATTAGGGTTTGCCAGCATCCACTCGCGCCAAGCATCAACATCGTAGGCGAAATTTTGCCCAGTTAGATTTTTCAGATTCGCATAGGTATGTTCTATAATTTTAGTGCGGGTAGGTTCCGGCCACGGCTCGAAAAGGTGGTCATTGTAACCGGCGAGATCATTGAGGAGCGATAGACTTACTCTATCTAAAAGTTGCTTCTCCGCAGCCGCCCGCATTTGCTTCATTTTCCGATTGCGTACTTTGCTTGGCATAATGCTTGTTTCGTCAGCGGTTGCGGCGCACTGCCTTTGCTTGCTATAATACAAACAATCCCAATTTTTCGCCACGCAAGGATGCGGTGCAACCAAAACTAAGCGGGCGCGGCTTCCAAATCTATTTTGCCGACGCCTGTGGGCAGCGCCTGCCCCCATCTTCAGGAGTACGATTTTTCTTTGAAAGCATCCGAGTTTTTTATCCCGACCCTGCGTGACGTGCCCGCCGAGGCGGAACTCATTTCCCATCAACTGCTCCTTCGCGCCGGTTTTATCCGCAAATTGGGCGCGGGCGTGTACACGTATCTGCCGCTTGCGTGGCGCACCATTCGCAAAATCGAAGGCATTTTGCAAACCGAAATGGAAGCGATTGGCTGCGGCGAAATGCGGATGCCGACCTTGCAGCAAAAAGAACTCCTGACCGAAACCGGACGCTGGGATGTCGATGTCGTGTACAAACTGCGCGACCGGCGCGAGGCCGAATTTGCGCTCGGCTTCACGCACGAGGAAGTTATGGCCGACATCGCCCGCCGCGATATGCGCTCGTGGCGCGATTTGCCCCGCCTGCTATACCAAATCCAAACCAAATTCCGCGACGAACCCCGACCGCGTGGTGGCCTTATTCGCACGCGCGAGTTCATCATGTTCGACGCCTACTCGTTCGACCGCGACGAGCAAGGCATGGATGTGTCCTACCAAAAAATGTGGAAAGCGTATGTGAACACGTTCCGCAAAATAAACGTGCCGACGCTGGTTGTCGAGGCCGACGGCGGCGCAATCGGCGATTTGGACAACCACGAATTTATGATGCTCGCCGACGCGGGCGAAGACACGGTTTTGCGCTGCCCCGTATGCGATTATGCCGCGAACGCCGAACGGTGCGCCGCTGTGCCACCCACAGCTGCGGAAAGTACGCCTTCCGACAAGCCGCTCGAAATCGTGTCCACGCCCGGCGCGCGCACGATTGCCGAAGTCGCCGATATGCTTGGTACGGCGCAGTCCAATTTGGTTAAAACCCTGCTTTTTGTCGCCGACGGTTCTCCTGTTGCAGCCCTTGTGCGTGGTGACCGCGAAATAAACGACATCAAACTGCGCCGCTTTTTGGGCGCGGATCATTTGGATTTGGCCGACGAGAAAACGGTCGAGCGCGTGACGAACGCGCCCGTCGGGTTCGCCGGGCCGGTCGGAATCAACGGCGTGCGCATCGTCGCCGATAACGAGGTGGCGACCATGCGCAACTTCATCACCGGCGCGAACCAAAGCGACGCGCATTATGTCCACGTCAACCCGGGCCGCGATTTTACGCCGACCGAAGTGGCCGATATTCGCGTCGCGGTTGCTGGGGATACGTGCCCGAATTGTAAAGACGGCATTCTGGAAGAGGCACGCGGCATCGAGGTCGGACACATCTTCAAATTGGGCGCGAAATACAGCGGCGCGATGGGCGCGAACTACGCGGACGAAACAGGCGGCACATCGGCCATTCAAATGGGGTCGTATGGCATCGGCTTGGGCCGCACGATGGCGGCGGCAATTGAACAGTCGCACGACGAAAACGGCATCATTTGGCCCGTCGCGCTCGCCCCGTTTCAGGTCGTTATCGTGGTCGCCAATATCCGCGATGCCGCCTCAGTTGAGGCCGGACAAAAGCTGCATGACGATTTGACCGCGCGTGGTATCGACGTCCTCTTAGACGACCGCGACGAGCGCGCGGGCGTCAAGTTCAAGGACGCCGATTTGGTCGGTTATCCCGTGCGCGTCGTTATCGGCAAGGGCTTGGCGAGCGGCAACCTCGAAATGCGCGCCCGCCGCGACGCGCAAAGTGGACGCGACGTGCCCGTGTCAGACGCCGTCAACCAAATTGCCGCACTGCTTGCCGAACTGACGCCTGCCTAATCATGCCGTGAATGCTCTGACGTTTCCCCGCTCCTTCGACGGCTTTTTCCATGACGCGGGCCTGCTTTTGCTGGCGTGGTTTTTGGGCGCGCTTTTGGGGGCGCAGCGGGAAGCGCAGGGCCGTTCGGCGGGCCTCAGAACGCACGCCCTCGTATGCGGCGCGGCCTGTTTGCTCACCCTTGTTTCCGAGGGCGGCGCGGCGGACAAAGGCCGTATCGCCGCCCAAATCGTGTCCGGCGTCGGCTTCTTGGGCGCGGGCGTGATTTTGCGTAAGGGCGTCAGCGTGCGCGGCTTGACCACGGCGGCGACCATCTGGACATCTGCCGCGCTGGGTATTGCCGTCGGATTTGGCGGGCGCTTCGCCCTGCTTGCCGCCTTTTTCACGTTTGTTGTTTTACTAACCTTGCTGCCAGTCAAACTTCTCGCCAAACTATTACAAAAACACGCCCCGCGCGAAGCAGTTTTGACGGTTACCGTGGGGGGCAACAAAGGCCTCGTCGCAAAAATCCTACAAACACTGACCGAAGCGGGCGTTTACGTCACGAACTTTGAAACCGAAACGCTGCCCGTTGCAGGAACGACCGGTCTTTCTGCGGATGACGAAAAACGCTTGCTACGAATTAACTTGCGCTTCGGCGGCGGCGTATCGCAAGCCGATGTCGCCGTTGCGCTGACCGACGTTTTGCCGCCCGGCACGGCGGTCGCGTGGGACGACGAAAACGACTAAACGCCTAACGGGCTTGGGCGGCTAATTCTTCTTCGCGGGCGTCGGCGGCGGCAACCAAAACGCTGGCTAAGTCGGCGTAACGCGGGGCGACGTTCGGCAAAAAAGACAAATTGAGTTTCGGCACGAGCGGCACGACCAACCGG